>CACZQN010000011.1 GCA_902783375.1 uncultured Lachnospiraceae bacterium
CCGGAAAATCAATAGGAATGTTGATTTTCCGGGCTTTTTCAAGCTTTCAATTCATTTGAGTGTTAACCCTCACCGGAAGTTAAGATACAGGAACCGCAGGATGTCTCCCACATCTTCAATCTTCTCCTTCTTCATCTCGTTAACCAGGAAGCGATTTCCCTCGTACTCCAGTTCAAATCCCGGTTCATCCCACCTGTCAGGGATGAGGCAACCGATCCTTCTGCCCATCTTTTCGGCCTCCCTTACCGTGATCATGGTCCCGGATTCCTTTCTACATGCCGCCACGACGAGTCTCATCCCAAGCGCAGCGATCACACCGTCCCGCTCGGCAAAGGTATACCGCTTTGCCTCCTCCCACGGGGCATACTCAGAGACGAGCAGTCCACCACCCATCACGATCTCATCCGCCAGGCCTTCGTTCTCCCTCGGCGTGATCTTATTGAAACCGGACGGCAGAACCGCGGCCGTCTTCCCTCCGAGCCGTAACGTCTCCCTGTGCGCGATGCTGTCACAGCCGAGCGCAAGACCGCTGATGACAAGCATGTCCGTTTTCTCACACAGCTGTCTGATGAATTTCTCTTCCGCTCTCACCGTTTCCGGCGCAGGGCTTCTGGTCCCGACGACTGAGATGCCCTCGATCCCGAGGATAGCCGCATTCCCTTTCTGATACAGAATCAGCGGCTTACTGTCCCCGAGATCCATGAGTTTCTCCGGATATGCGGGATCAAACGGCGTCAGCGCCGTGACATCCGTAAGGCCCATAAGCCGCTCCAGATGTTCTTCTGCGGCTTCTTCTGCCCTCCGGATCTCCTCCTCCCGAAGCGGAGTCAGCTGCCGGTAGAGATAGGCCGTAACTTCTTCATACCCGGAAAGATCTCCGAGTGCCTGGAGGATGTCATGGTTGATCGCCCTCTTGCTGAACATGTTCAGCTTTTCAAGGAACAGGATCTCTCTGATCTTCTCCATGATTAATATACTCCTCATCTTCTGGATTATGTTTGAACCGGACAGGAACGCAGCACATCTCTCCTTCATCGGTATTAACGATAACCGCCATCCGTCCCCAGGCCCATCTCCTGTGTTCCTCACTTTCCCTTACGAAGAAGAACCCTGCATTCTCCGTTCCCCTCGTCATGTCATAGATATCGCGGAGCGCCCTGTTAAAATCCTTATGCCGGGATGTGAATTCCTTCACATCCCCGCCCTCTCTTTCAAGCCAGAATGTCATTCCCTTTTTCCTCCTGCAGCCGATCCTCTGCGTCTTCTGTTTCTTTGATATCGTCTCGGCACCTCTGTCCTCGCATAGGCGAAACGGATGATACGCTCCTCCCTGATTCCCTCCTTCAGGAGGATCTCCGTGCAGGCTTTCATGATCGTTCCGGTTGTCGTGATGTCATCAAGCAGCACTAGGACAGCATCCTGCCCGATCAGGTCATGCCCTGTAAACGCGATCGTCTCAAGGTGCTCCTCGAGCGTCGGCCTGTTCCCGCGGCTCATTGCCGCCTTTCGGATGTCTCTCATCCGCCTGAGCGTGGCGGATGCGTCAACGAGCTTCATCTTCCCGTACCGCTCGGGATCATGCGCTGCAATGCTGATCATATATGCCGCCATACGCGCCATGCTCCGATTGATCCCCGTCTTTGCGTTCGGCACGGCAAGAAGGTCGACCTCAAGCGCCTCTTCATTCGTGCCCTCCTGCGGGTTATCTCCATCCCCCAGGACAAGCCGCCTGATGACATCAAGCATCTGTCCTGCCGCGACAAACAGCGGAAGCGGCTCTCCCGCCTTGATGCCGAGGATCCTTCTTGTATTGTCTGCCTCAAAGCGGAGAAGCCCCTCCTCAAACCGGGTAGGGATGTAGGCCTTGAGGTAGTGGACGCCCGCCTCCGTCTCACCTGATTCCGGGATGAACCGCGGCGCCATCCCTGCGAGTATTCCCGCCATGACCAGGCGGTCATCTGTGTGCGGTGCCAGCCACAGTTCCTCCTCGTCATCAAATATCCAGTCCGCATCGAGCAGGACTTCTATGATTTCATCCGCCGGCTTCTTATCAAACCCGATGCCGAGCATCTTCTCGTTAGGTCTGAGGGCATACCAGCCTTTTCTGCCGTCGTAGCGGAATTTTTCTTCCTTTCTCATCTTCCTTTTCTCTTTCATTCAAGGACTGCAACCGCCTTCACGCTCCCGTCATTTATCGTGTAGAGTCTCACATCAACCATATCGCCGATATGCTTACCGAAACCGCCCATCGGCTCGTTTAGCATCTTCATGCGGACCGTGCGGCTTTCCATGTCAACGCCTTCACTTCTGCACCAGATTCCCTCATTCCGCAGTCCCACTCTGATGAAATAGACCAGGATGTCATCCGGATACCCCGGCGCCCGTGAGTCATCAAGTTCCTTCATCCCGCGCAGCTGCTCCACACCCGGATCCACTTTATATCCGGAGCCGATGATTTCCTGCTTTAGAAGAAACGGATCCTCAAAGTCCTCGAATGAATAACTCTGAACCTCTCCTGAAAAGGATCCGTATCGGAGCTTCATGGATGTCTGTGGATTCGCAGGTTCAAGCGCCACCGCCCCGTCAGGGAAGATGCAGGCGGCTGAGACTACCTCAAAGCTGAGTCCCGCCTCGTGGTCGATATAGCCATAGAGCAGTGCCGCATTGTCGTCCTCACGTACATGAAACCCGCCGGCTTTTATGGTAAGAAGCGTGCGCCTGTCAATGTCCTTCACAAGGATGTATTTCTGATACAGATCCCTGAAACTGATCCGGTCAAGTGATCCTGCCATGTCCTGTCTCCCTTCTCCGATGTGCCATACGTCCGGCGTGATTTTGTTTCCTTCCGATATACAGTTTAACATATCTTTCATGATCCGCAAGCGACTGACTGTCCTCCTGGTTACGGTATGAAACCATATTTAATTGCACGCCTGTCTATTCTGACAGAGCATAGTGACCCACGCCCGTCTCGCGCCATCCTCTCATAGTGTAAAATTTTAGTAGGGAAATTATATAAGAGAACACCCCTCTTGTGGTAAGATTACTTTGCTAAAGAGTATCATGAAAACCATCTGATATCTTCTGCATCTCCTCCTGCCTGTACCAGAAAAATGTAACAGCAATCCCTTCCAGTCTGCCCATTTCTTCCCACCTCAGCGGTAGTAAGCTGTACATTTTTTGTTTATGTGAATCAACGAGCAGTTGCATACACATTCTTTGTGAAGTACAATAGAATAAACAGATCATTTATCCCCAAGTACTTGGGAGATGGGAGAAATTATGAAGAAGCAGAATCTAAGCAAACTCCTGTTAATTCTGGCAACACTCCTCTGCCTCACAGCATGTGGGAGCAGTTCTACAACCTACAGAACAACTGCCAGCAAGACCAATGAGACAACCGCCTCTTCATCTGTTGCTTCTGAAAGTATTAATGCTGAAGATATGTATGGTGTTTATGTTGGTCTGAATGGCAGTGCTCTGGTGTTGCACAAAGATGGTCTAGCAGACTACTACTGGAAAGACTGGGAAAAGCTGCAGACCATTAATACCTGGAGTGTTACTGGGACGGAACTCGTTGTGGTTATCCTGAAGGTAGGCGCTACTACTGCTGATCTTTCATCGGGTACAGATCGCTTTGTGCTGACAAGTTTATTGCCTACCTGGGATAATGAAGAATATATCCGAATCACAACAGAAGATAAGGATTATACCTACGATCAACTTGCTAAAATTGTTGAAGACACGTTGAACAATACAGCACTCGTTAACGGATCGTCCAACACTACTACTGTTACACCCGAAAGCAATGACGATGATTTACAGAAAGCTGCAATCGGTACATGGGTAGGCATGCATGGTAGTGCTATGACTATCCATAGTAACGGAAAGGCGACCTATTTCTGGAAAGACTGGAATGGACTCTATCCAGAATCTCCATGGGAAATCAGGAACGGAAAACTGTACATCGACTATGGTCAGTTGGGTTTGGTCTATTCAGATATCGCACCGAGTACCACCTCCATCACTCTTCAATGCGATGCCGATACCTGGGATGAAGAAACCTATATCAAAGCTTCTGACGAGGATAAAGTCTTAACATATGATGAATATGTAAATTTAGTCGAAGACAAGCTGAAGATTACCATTGACAATAAAGAAAACTCAGCATCTGAAGAGAACGGGACAACTTCGGTAGAGCAGTCACAAAAAACTAGCGAGAGAAAATCTTCCGAAAGAAAGCAGCGAAATGGTTGGTCTCTCTTTACAAATAAAGATGTGACTTACGGAGATATCTCTTTTAGTATCCCTAATTATTTTGGTGATGGCGAAGAAGGAGAAAATAAAATTTCTTTCCTGAGTGATGAAGCAATTATTACTGTTATCGAAATTCCAACTGAGCATGGAAATGATATGTGGAAGATTTCGGAGGAAAAGTACGAAGAAGACAACATGATCTATACGGAATTGATATTTGATACTTTTCTGAAAGGAATAGATAACACTGTTACATCCTCTGAACACAAATCGTCTCTTTTCGTACATAGTTACAGTTATGATTTTGAGGCAGTTATTGAAAGTACTCCTATCGTTGGTAAGGGAACAGCTTGTTTTATCCCATCTGAAAAAGTCTACATTATTTTTATGTTTGTCGACAAAGATTCAGAATATCTGTATGATGATGACTTTGAAAAGATCATAGATTCAGTGATGTATACTGGTCTTTTCTCCTCTTCCGGATCCTCAGAGAGTACAGAAGGCCATTCTTCTGGTAGTACCTCCGGGAAATCATCAGATAGCTCATCTAAAACAAAAATAAATTCTTCCACAGCTAAAGATATAGCAAATAACATCAAAGATGCTCTGGAAGAATCAAACGCGGATTTCTACAAACAGTATGGAATCACTCTCGATGCCAAAGTGTTTATGGGAAGTATCATAATCAACTACGTTAAGTCTGACGTTGTTTCTTTTGGTAACGCAGCAATAAAAGATTCCGCCAAGCGCAAGCAGTGGAATGCCATTCTTACACAAATGACAGAAGACAGTGAAATCGGTGCTGTGATAATGAGTTCATACACGCCAAAATATACAGTTAATGTATATCTAAGAGCCAATTCCTCAGATGAAGAATACTACGCACAAGCTGAAGATGGTGAACTAATTGACAATGTTTTGGATTGATTATCTTCATCTGCACACAAAAAGCGGGCTGTCCATATGTAAGACGACCCGCTTCTTCTATCATATACCACTTAGCTTTACAGTAAAGTATCTCCCGATAGTAATAGGGGATGACGCAACAATAAAGGCATATTGAATGCAAAAAGGGCGAATTGCTCAATTGAGCAATTTGCCTTTATATAATCTTTTATCTTACTTCTACGTAACGTGCACGAATAGAAGGTAGAGATATCTGCTGGCCGAAAATAGATTTATATGTGATCAAACCATTACAGTCTCCATATATTTCGATATTATCATTTTCAAGGATTCTATCTGCTCCATTCGGCTTGGTGTATAACACATACCAAAGATTTCCCCAATCGCTATTATCTGCTACACGCATCTCTAATTTGTTTCCATCTTCTAGCACCTGTATTACTGTTCCGGTTATTTTATATGCATTTCCCTTGAAGTTGTCAGGATTTCTGGCAATATCTTCGTAATTGACAGTTGCACACCGTTTCATATAGTCTTCTTTACTCTCTTGAGGCTGCACTGATGTAGACGATGGAGCCGGTATCAGATTCAAGATGATGAATCCTATGGCAATAAACAAGACTACTCCCAGCAGAGCCTTAAGGCATCCTCCCCGTTTTTTTGTTTCGGGAACGGTCGTACTTTGATCTGTTGTGAACCGAGACGCAAACTGAGAAACCAAACCATTTGTCGCTATATCTCTCTTTATATCACCTTTTTGTAAATCGTCCATCTCATGCCAGACTGTATCAGTAATCGTCGTTTCTATCAGATGAGACTGTCCACATACTTGACAGTTCACATTCATTCCTTTGATATTACTAAATGCCTGACCACATGATCTGCATACGTAAATAACACGATCTGCCATTTCTGTTCCTCCTCATTTTGTCAATAAACTTTGATCGCTAATTTTACCATAATTCAACATAATATTCAAGATATGGGAAGTGAGTATAAGTTTACACAATTGCCATAGTCGGTGAAGCTCTGTAATATCTGCTCAGTCGGAACCGGTCTTTCCCGCTTCGTCTGCTTGAAAATTAAGCTAGTATCAGGAACGGATCAGACCGTTCCTGTTTGCCGCCATGTAGACAAGAATCAGAATCGCATCATCAACCGGACCCGGTGCCAGGTCAATTGGTGAGATGACATAGACAAGCAGTGCAATGAGCAGGAAGATTTTTGTTTTTCCATCCATCGTCATTCAGTCCTTTCTAAATCAGGATTTCCGTGTCAGGGACAGGTTACTCTGGAACTCCCGCAGACAGCCTCTCCTCCTTCCGCACCGTCTGCGCGTACGCGTTCTGAGCCGCTTCCATGGATGCACGCTGTAATTTCTGCGCATTCATGATGATTACAGCCGCAGATGGATTATTATAACATGACACTATAAATACCGTTCCCACCTCCATGGTGATAACACGGGCAGGGCATCTCCTCTACCCTGTTAAAATAAGAATACGGCATGAACTGTCCCATATTCAGGACGGTATCAGGGCTGTTTCCGTGTATTTCAGGTCAAAACAAAAAGACCCGGGAGCCGGCATAATTTTCTGTCGGCACCTGAGTCTACTGTCTTCAGTTTATCTCTGCTTGAAACACTTATCGCATATTGCCCGCCTGCGCTTTCCTTCTCATCACTTCAGAAGAGCAGTTTTTCCATCCCCTGTTCATCGAAAGTCCTTCGCAAAGCTGTTCATTCCCGTCAGTGATACATCTCCCAGTAATCCTCCGCATCCTCGATGTCCTCGAATACATCTTCGTTGTCAAAGTAGAAATCCTCGGGATCATCATAGTCTTCGACATCATAAGGATCTTCGTAGGTATATGAGTAGGTTTTGGTGGTCCCGGATTTCTTCCTTTCTTTCGCACCAGAATCCTCTGTGTCAGTAAAATACGTTATTTTCTTAGGTTTCTTCGTATAGTCGGCAATGAACCCGACGATTTCTATTCCGTCTTCTGATACTCGCCAGCAATGCTTCCTGTCCTTTGCGGAAGACTGGCCGTTTTCATGGACCGTCACATACCAGACCGGCTCCAGCAGGTCCTTTAAGAGCGTATATGTGCAGTTGGGAGAGGCGTATTCGATCGGAAAAGAATCCGGAAAATCTGTGCCCTTTCCCTCTTTGCTTCTCTCATATGCAGCACTCATGCCGCTCTCCTGCCAGGCTGCCCTCTGAAGCTCCGTCAGCTCCGCCCTGGTGCGATTGATGATTTCACACTGTTCCCTCAGCTTCAGCTCATCGAATGTGCTTCCAAGCTTTACAGTCATTCCGGAATTCAGCCGGTATATGGTTTTGTCTCCATCCTGCTTCGGCGGGGCGGTATGGTGGATCTCCTCGATATAGCCATCGGGATCCCTGTATTCTATGAGGGGCTTCAGCATCTCATAATATGCTCTGGCTGCCTGCGCTGTCTTATGATCATAATACTGGTCTGAGTACAAAAAAATGCAAACACCAATCATAATCGCGGCAAGTGCGCTGACCAGCCAAAACCATTTCTTCACGATGATTCCTCCTGCAGATTACGGATTCCCCGACCGTTCAGCGGATCTCCCTTGCTTCATCCAGGATCTCCGCCTCGCAGTTTTCCTCGACAAAGGCTGAGATGTCATCCATCAGGCTGTCCGCCATCTGCCTGTCCGGCACAATCGCGGCGATGCCGATTACGATAATCTGATGGATGTCCTGCTCGTCCGTCTCGGCAACGGACACATGATATTTATTCTGGAGTTTTGCCAGGATGCTCTTTACGATCATCCGCTTCTCTTTCAGGCTGTGCACCCAGGGTGCGTGCAGCCTGAAGGTCATCACTGCGATTTTTATATCCATCTATTCTCTTCTTTCTTTAGTTTAATGGTGCTCGTCCCAATCCTCTCGGTAGCCTCCTTGTCATCTTCAGCCTGCTTCCGCAGCTCTGCAATCTCTTCCTCAAGAGGCCCGGTGTAGTCTTCCGGAAACGTATCCAGAATCTTATAGCAGGAATACTCCTCCGGGCTTCCGCGATGAACAATTACATTTGCATAGTTCAGCAGAATGTCCCTGTTCCCGTGAACATCAATCTCTATGCCCTTCAGCAGACCGATGCCCCTCCAGTATTCCTTGTTCTCGATGGCGCTGATTGCTTCTTCATACTTCTCTTCACTCGCCGCGACGACCGCTGGATCGGGCTCCGGTTCCAGTCTGTGCTCCAGATAGTAATTTCTGCCGAAATACAGCACCGGAATCATCAGGCAAAGGAATGCCAGCAAAAAGAGAAATATATCATACTTTTTCTGAAACATATTTTCTCCCTGTAATACCCTTGTAATACCCTTGTAATACCATCTTAGCAAAATCACTGTCCGTTTTTCAGGACAGTGATTGTCATTTTCCAGGTCTTATATGTCGTTTCTATTCTTACATCTTTTTTGATCTGGCTTCTCAGGATGCACCCTTTTGCTGGTTTGCTTCACTTGTCTAACGATTACGGCGCAACCTCCAGACGGTGAAAAGCATAGAGTTCTTTCAGTCCGGTCCTCTCCCTGAGAATATCCGAGAGTCCACCATCTTTTGTCATCAGATCCTCAGACAGCGATCCACTTGCCTTAAATACTCTGCCCTCGAAATTGGTCAGCGCCAATTCCCAAATACCGACATCTGTCGCATCATGAATCTCGTAGTCGTTTCCAAAGTACGTCCCGAAGGCTTCCATAATTGCCATGGAATCTTTCGGCCGGATACGGAATTGTTTTCTTTCAAGAAGGGTATAACCATCTCTGTCAGTGCCATAGAGGTATCTGGAAAACCATACTCTTCCGTCCCAGCTTATGATGATTCTCTGTTCCACCTCATCGTCCGGTTCAGGGCATGGACCATAACAGATACTGTTGGATGTCAGCTGCAGTTTCTTCAGTTTCCCGTAGAACAGGAAAGGCATATATCCTTCGGCAGTAAGCAGGACAAGTTTTGAAAATGCAGTGACAAACCACGCCCGATTGGTCTCTGATGTAAGATCATCGTGACCCCAGGGCGTGATATATCTCCATTTCGAAAAGATTCCATCACCGAGGATTCCCGGGTCCTGAATACTCTGCAGAATCTCATAGAGTGCCTGCTCGTCGTAGAATGCTTTCTCAGAGAAGGTTCTGATGAATACTTTTCCTGCATCCATTTTGAAGCCAAGCTGAAAGCATTCATCTGCGAAAGTCCTGTCAACATCGATTTCTTTTGTTTCGGGATCCTGGTACAGCTTGAAATACTTCAGTGCAAATTGATGGATTGCTTTTAAATCCCCCATACACTCCTCCAGTAGCAGTCATTTTCATTAATCAGCCAGAAATCTCTGAGGGCTCAAACAGTATCATCTATCACCGTCACCTGGCAGCTTCTCATAACCTCGAGCGCAGCCTCGTGTTTCGCGGGCGTCACGCCGGCGCAGCATGATGCATCCACGATGATTTCCTTCTCCGGATATGCAGCCCTTAAGATCAGGACGTTCGAAATCACGCAGATATCCGTGCAGAGACCGCAGACCTCGACGCTCTCGAAATCCGGCAGGGTGTCCTTCCAGTCCTCATAGCCGAATGTCGGCTTGTTTACAACGATCGCATCTTCGGTCTCAAGTTCCTCAGCGATCTGCCAGCCCCACGTTCCCTTGATACAGTGTTCCACCGGCAGATGCCTCCCCTCGAATGTCTTCAGGTAATCCTCCGTGTGCGTATCACGGGTAAAGTAGATCTTTCTGCCGCTCTTTCTGTACTGCTCGATCTTCTCTTTTACAGCAGGAACGATTGCCACCGCCTCCGGTGTCCCGAGAGATCCGGAAATAAAATCATTCTGCATGTCAATTACAATTAAAATGTCTGCCATATTTCCTCTCCTTCAGCTGACTCTGAGCTCGTCAAGGCTGTAGCGGACGGTCTCGTCTACCGAGTCCTCCTGCTCATCCTGCTGCATCTCCACCCACGGATGATCCGCACGTGTGTAGATGTTTTTGTACGTGCTCTCCTGTTCTTCCAGTTCTTCCTTCTCCTTCATGGCTCCCTCCCTGTATGTGAAAAAAACTAATCCGTCATTTCGATTATCCCCTATAACCAGTCCCAAAAGACGGACAATGAGCGGTGTCTCTATTGTTCCTGCTTCTTTCATCCACTTCCGCAAGCGAACCCGCGCATGTGACCTTCAGTGTAATATCGTCAGGGAAACGATCAGGATCACATCTACCTCCGTGGTGCCGGGTTTAGTCGGCAGATAAGGGTTACAGACGAACCGCCTGTGCCCCTTGATTTCTATTGTAGTCAATTTGTAAAAAAACGTCAATCATTCATCCCTTTATAATGTTCACATCTGAAGCTTTACTGCTGGCAGACGCAAAATACCGGGTACTTCTACCCTGAAGTACCCGGTGTATTCTCGTAGCTGTATGCATATCACAACAAATGTGAAACCTGCTGGTGCAGAGTGACAATTCGAACCAAGGACGCTTAGATAAACAAAACTGTATCATCTTTTATCCAGGCTAATACTTTTCTCAAAGAAATACAGTAATCAATGCTACCCCCATCGCTGGGATGTCGACTGAAGTAGTCAGCGTATCACCATCATAATCGATCTTCAATGCTTCTACCTTAACGTAAGAAGCAGCCTCGAGATCTGATATTTGATTCTGTGTGAGATAATCCGGTTCCCCAAGTTCGTGCCATCTGCGTACAGGGTTTCCATGTGTCTCATCAATTCTCTCGATTGTTGCAGCAGCAAATGTCTGAACTCCGGTCATCTTTATTTGTACGGTTTCATCTTCGATCGGATGTTCAAGCGAATTATGATTCACAATCAAAATCTGTATAGCGGAACTTGCTTCCTTTCTTACCGCATAGATATCAATATTTCCCTCTGCATATTGATGGTCATACTCTTCAAACCCGAGTTTATGAAGGAGCTGGAATGCTCTATATGGTGCTTTGGGAATACCTTGAATCGTCTGCATGCCGAAGGTTCCTGCAAAAGGCACATGCGGCATGCCCTGTTCTTCGAAAATATCGGAGAATGTCCAGTAGCTGTAGCCATCGACGATGCCGTGATTATCCATGACGGTCTTTACTGTGAAACTGGAGCCAAATGGTCCGTCTGTCGCTTCACCTCCCTGAGGATTCCATTCCGTATAGATGAGTGGCAGATCCCCTGCCTCCTCCCGGACTTCCTTTGCCCAGTCAGTCAGAATCCCTCTTGGAATCGTCTCCCATCTTCTCTTCCGCATCGTATTCATCTGACGCTTCCGATCTTCATCACTCATGTCCTTGAAGCTGCCCAGCTGCAACTTCTGCTGGCCATGCCGCGGTCCTGTCAACAAATCCGTTGCATAGTTGTGTGTCGTAATGAAATCGAGGGGAACATTGTTTTCAGAACAATGGCGGATCAACTCCGGAACCCATTCGTTATCAGCTGTTGAAGGGCCTCCAACCCGGAGCCGCTGATCCACTTTTTTCAGTCCGGCTGCGGAGTGATCGTATAATTTCAGGTAATCCTCCAGATCACCTCCCCAAAAACCATGGGATGCACCCCTGCCTCCCAGATTCGGTTCATTCCAGACCTCAAAATACCACTGCCGGACTTCATCAAGCCCGTATCTGTCCACGCAATGCGAAGCAAACTGTTCTACAAGCCATTCCCACCGGTCATAGTCATTCGGCGGGGATGTCAGTGCTTTCCAATGAAACAGCGTTGTAGTGCCAGAGGTGAGAACCTCCGGCATGAAACTCAGTTCCACAAATGGTTTCATGCCAATCGAGAGGAGAAAATCAAAAATTGAGTCAATGTTTGTAAAGCTCAGTCTGACTTCTCCTCCGATTGCTCCTGGTCCAAATCCTCTTCTCACGGAAAGACAGACACTCATATCGTCTGAGAAAAGGCCATGAAAGCGAACATATCGGAACCCAAGTTCTCTGGCACATTTTGCAAGCTGCTGCCTGTAATCCTCCCGGAGAGCCAGAACAGCGTGTCCGCTTCCCACACACAACTCCCAGTAATGATTCAGCGGGTGTACAGGTGAATTAATATCAAGAATGTACTCCATAAAGTCCTGCCTTTCCGTCATCTGACTACTTTATTCCACCGGGAAGATTCCCTGTTTCTTTGTCCACTCAAGTGACAGCTGATCAATCAGTGTGTCATTGTTTTCGTGACTTTCAATTGTATCACCGAGTTTGATGTAGCCAAGGTTCTCACGGCTCTCCGGCCAGAATGGAAGACCTTCCCCATTTGGGTCACCGGTTGCAATAAAGTTTGCCCAGTAAGAACTCATGATATCTGCCAGTTCCACATCATAATCGGTCCACGGACGTGCCGGCGGAACATTCTCTCCTCCATCGTTCTTCCTTAGCGAAGCAAATGTATAAAACATTTCACTGGAGTGCCATGCCATCTGGTTATGAATGTCTCTGATGCCACCAACTTCTTCCGGCCTGCATGGCGTGTAATGTGCAAAGAGATAACTGAAGTTTCTGACATTCGGGAAGTTCTTTGCACGATAGGCACCGAACAGTCTGTTTACTGCAATTCCTCCACGTTCGCCGGCATAAGCAGCAAAAATGCGGCTCTCTTCTGTCGCGTTTTCATCTGTGACTGCAAAGTTCTTTTCAAAGTCATACTTCTTATAGAGGTCTTCTCCGAGCCATTCCTTCATGTAATCATAATAGGCTTTAGCAGTCTCAAATCCTTCTGAAGCGCCAAATCCTCTGACGGAACCTTCACCCTGATTGCCGCCTGCTAGATAATCAATATTGCAGCCAAACTCAGCCATGTTCTGGATATTCGTCGGATATTTTACATAGATACCATCACACACCATATTCCCAGGCAAGCCTGTTCCTCTTTCACCTGGTTTTGGCATCGGTCCTTTTCTCTCGTAATGGTAAAAAACTTCCGGATCAACCTTTCTGAGTTCTTCAAGGGAGATGTCAGGATCCAGACCGATCGTCTTCAAATAGCCCTGACCGTCCTCACATGCTTCATCTACTGAGTAGAACTTGCTTCCCCATGCGAGTGAACTCTGGTTGATACACCTCTTTACCATTCCCTGTGACTTCGGAGAAAGCGCGAGCGATGTGGATTTTGCAGTACCGCCGGACTGACCGCCGATTGTAATGTTTTCAGGGTCACCACCGAATGCTGCAATATTCTCGTAAACCCATTGAAGAGCCTTGACCTCATCCTTCAGGCCGTAGTTACCACAGGTACCACCCTGTTCTTCCTTCAACTGCGGCAGGCAGAGATACCCGAATACATTCAGTCTCTGACCTACTGAGACCACTACGATGCCCTTCTTTGCCAGAACCTCAGGATCGAACTCGATCTCAAAATAGTATCCCATGGAAAGCCCGCCGCCGTGGAACCATACAAATACCGGACGTTTCTCTTCAGCAGACTCTGCCCCGGTTGTAATCTGCATATACAGGCAGTCTTCACTGCGTTCCGGAGCAGGTTTCTTGTAATAGAAATCCGGACCATACAGAGGGCTTGCTGACATATCAAAGCCCGGCTGCATCGGACGAGCTGCGAATTGCGTACAGTCCAGTACACCCTCCCACGGATCCATATCGACAGGATCCGCAAAGCGAAGCTCTCCGACCGGAGGCTTTGCATATGGAACTGAGCGGAATGTCGTAAGGCCGCTTCCAATCTGTTCGCCCTGAACTTTACCATACTTTGTCTGGATAATCGTTTCCATACTGACTCCTTCCCTTTTTTTCAAGAATTCACTTCGCACACTTTATACAGCCAGTGGGCTGCCGATCAGGCGCAAGTGATTCTGATATTTTCTTGTTCCATATGCAGCATCAGTGAAGCTGCAGAGTTCCAGTTTCTTATCAATAATAAACTGCTTGATCCTGTCTGAGCAGAGTGCATACTGGTCAGCTGGCCTCACCAGAAGATAATGAATTGCACCCGGACCATGATCGCCCTCGCAGAGAACATAGTGATCCACATACCCTGGATGGAGAACAAATACTGCTGTGGCATCTTCCGGAATACCTTCAAAGATGGCCCCACTCAAAAGATCCTCTAGCGGATCATACTGCAGTGTTTCCTGCAAAGAATCTGACCGTAGTGTATTCTCAGCATGTCCACCCGGCACTGCAGATGGCATCATGTAGATCTTTCTGTCGGCACAGTTTTTCGGTGCGCGGAATTCCGCATTTTTCTCAAAAAACGGGAATGGCTTGGACCAGGCAAAACTTGAAAGAATACCATACTCCTCACATATATCCATAATCGCCTTGCTGAAAGGGGAGTTCCCAAATGCCATTCCTCCAGTGTCCGGCACCCTGCCAAGATACTTGATGCAGCGTTCCATCTGCGCGCGCATTTCTTTGATACACTCATCATAGTCAACATCTTCCGCCCGGTTGATGTCCCTTCGGAAGTGCCCCGTGCTCTCATCATACAGACTTGGCACTTCTGAAGGATCGAGAAGAGGTGATCCCCAGAAATGGCTGTGCCACCCGACAGAGATCCATGGCAGTTCCTTCAGTCTCTTCATCGCATCGACAGCTCCCGGTGTATCCAGCATCAGATCCGCTGCTGTCGTGACACCATTGTAGATAGTTTCAAATGCGCCGACATTGCATATGTCGGTATATCCGACATCATCCGCTCTTACAATCAGTTTCATGTCTTCCCCCTTTCATAAATCAGTGTTAACCTTTTAATGACCCGACCATAACGCCGGATTTAAAGTACTTCATAACAAACGGATAGAAGAACAGGACCGGAACCGTACTTACCATGATGCAGCAGTACTGCACCAGTTCCTTATATAGATCAGAATCTCCGGCAACATCTGATGTTGATGTAATTGTCTTCGTATCATTCTGCATCAGGATTTCTCTTAACATCAGCTGGAGCGGATACAGTTTTCTGCTCTTCAGGTAGATGGCAGCACTGAACCATGAATTCCAGTGACCCAGAGCGTAATACAGGATAATGACAGCAATCGTCGCCTTGACAAGCGGCAGATAAATACTGAACAGAATTCTCATCGGGCCAGCTCCGTCAAGCTTCGCAGACTCCTCCAGTTCTTTCGGAATCGTATTCATAGCAGTCCGCATAATGATGATGTTAAAAGCATTGATACACCCCGGAATAATCATAGCCCATCTCGTATCAAGAAGGCCAAGGTTACGGACAACCATATAGGTCGGGATCATACCCCCATTGAACAGCATCGTGAAGGAAATCATAATCATGATCGGACTGCTCCATACTGCCTCTCTCTTTGACAGGACATATGCGCCCATCACAGTAACAAGAACGCCGAGAGTTGTAGCTGTGCCGACATAAAAAAACGTGTTCAAATAGCTGTTCATCAATGACGGCGAACTGAAGACAATTCCATAACCCTTGATTGTCTGATACTTTGGCCAGAGAACAAGACCGGACTGCTGCAGGAGCCATTTCGGCTCCGCAAAAGAGCATGCAGCAACATGAAGAATCGGTGCAAGGCAGATAACACACATCAGAAACATGAAAATATAGATAACTGCTCTGATTATCCGCTCAGGGACAGACTGTTTAATATATTTTCTTCTCATTTCTGCCTCCTAGAACAAACTTGTCTCGGAGTATTTTCTACTGAAATAATTAGCTGTGATAATCAGCAGGAAATTCACAACCGAGTTGAAAAGGCCGACAGCTGTAGAATATCCATAATCTCCTTCGATCAGACCTTTTCTGTAAACAAAGCTCGAAATAATATCAGCTGTTTCATAGATCTGTGGATTATAAAGGAGAATCGTCTTCTCCTGGCCGACAGACATGATAGAGCCAATTCTCAGGATGAGCATAATAATGACAGTATTCGCAATGCCCGGAAGAGTGACATGGATCGTCTGCTGCCACCGGTTCGCTCCATCCAGTTCTGCTGCCTCATACAGCTGCTGGTCAACACCCGAAATCGCGGCCACGTAAATGATTGAACTGAATCCAAGATTCTGCCACAGGTCTGATAGAATATACAAAGGTCTCCACGCCGTAGGCTTTGCAAGAATGCTTGTTGTTTCTCCGGTAAATACGGAAACAATCGAGGTAATGACGCCGCTGGACTTCGCAAAATTGACAATGATACCGGCAATAACCACCATCGAGATAAAATGCGGCATGTAGGTGATCATCTGAACGGATTTCTTGAAGAGTTTATCATCCAGCTCATTCAGCAAAAGCGCAAAGATAATCGCCGCCGGGAATTCAAAAATCAGCTGCAGGAGACTGATAATAACGGTATTTCGGATCACACGTGGTGCATAAACTGATGTAAAAAAATCCCTGAAATTTGCCAGACCGATCCACGGGCTCCCGAAGACTCCAAGTTTGATTTTATATTTCTCAAAAGCCATCAGGATACCCGTCATCGGTATATAATGGAATATGATAAAAAAGGCAATCATGGGAATAGCCATCAGATACAGCGCCCAGTGTTTTTTGAAGTCTCTTACCAGATTTACTCTTGAAAACTTACCGGGTTTCTTCTTGATGTATTCCTTTTCGTTCATCATACCCTCTTTTCTGTTGCTTTTTATTTAATCACGTCATATGCATTCTGAACCAGTTCAATTGCACGCTCAATTCCAAGCGCCTTCAGCTGCTCTACATATGCGTCCCACTCAGACATCGGGCGAACTCCGGTAATGAACAGTGCAGTGTTTTCATCCACAGATGTTTTCACATCGGCCAGAATCTTTCCATACTCTGCAAGATCATCTGTACTCATCGCAGACTTGAAGTATGATGGAACAATATACTGGCTATCCTGATTTGAGGAGAACACATCAAAACAGACCTGGTCTTTTTCCGGTACGGACCCGAGTTCTCTTCTCCAGTCCTGCCATACGGTTCTGGCGCCTGGCATGCAGTAATAGCCCAAAGCCTCACTGAAAGTGAACTTCTCATTTTTACTGATCAGATCCGTAAACTGCGGATTCCCTTCACTGTCATAATTAAAGCTGACACCCTCTTCACCGTAGTTGCAGTACAGAGAACCTTCATCGGTATAGAAGTAATCCAGAAGGCTAAGTGCTATCTCTGGATTCTCACAGTCTGCAGAGATTACAGAACCGAATGTAGGATACATGACATTCTTAAAATGCACTTTATCTCCTGCATTCTGAACCGGATTCGGAACAGGAACAAATTCTGCATCCTCATCTTCATTTGCTGCTTCATAGCTTGCAATGAAGGTGTACAGTGTGAAGAAGGATCCTGTTTTCCCGGTTGTTACCAGCGCAGTGTCCGGCCAGATAGACGTAGCAGTAAAGAAATCCTGATCAACTAATCCGTTCTTATACCAGCGATTCAGCATCTCGATGTATGCCTTCCAGCCATCTTCCATCGGCCCGTACTTTACCTTTCCATCTACCTGATAGAACTCTGTCCCTACATCATACCCGGAGTTCAGGATCTGGAACATGGATTCATAACCGGCCTTAGGAAGAAGCAGCGGAGAAGTTGCACCCTTGACTTCTTTGAACTGTGTCAGTGCATTCTCCCAGTCTGCATATGTAACAGGTACTTCCAGGCCCAGATCATCCAGCCAGTCCTTTCTGATATAAAGACCGCCAAACGGTCCCTGCGGAACTTTCATGACCTGGGATACATAAACATATCTTCCTTCAAGTGTCTTTGCTGCCTTCGCGTATCCTGGCTGATACTGATCATAATTTTCCAGTGCAGCCAGATAATGCGGTGCATACTGCTCGACAAGGCCTGTCAGATCCATGAAAACCTGATCGTTGACCGCAGCATCATATCCATCCTGATAATTCGTATTCTGTGATGTCTTGATGATGTCTGCCACATCACCAGATGCAAGCATCATGGTAAAGTCGGTATTCTCATTTCCTGCAACCGGATGTCTGAAGGTCAGATGAATATTTGTTCTCTTCTCCAGTCCTTTGAAAAATTCGGTTTCTGCAAGAGAATCTACATATTTTGCAAGTTCCGGAGGAATTCCTGTCCAGACCTCCAGCTCAACCCCTTCCTTCAGAGGAAAAGTAATTCCCTCCGGTGCTGCCGTCTGTTCCGATTTTGCTGACCCCGTAGTCTGAGCCGGCTGGGCAGTTGTTCCAGTACTGGTCACGGTATCATTACCACCAGTAGACTGCGCTCCACCTCCGCACGCTGCTAATGATGTAGTTAGCAGAACACTCACTAAAAGAAGAGCGAAAATCCTGCTGACCTGATTCTTTCTTGACTTCCTCATCTTTTTTTCTCCTTTCCTTGAATTGAGGATTACCTTTTCCTGTCCTGATCGTAGCAGGCTTCTGTTCTTCAGGACAGAGCCAGAGTAGCAAACAGATAGCACAGACCCGCAAATCTTCGATTTTTGCTACTGACTTTTGATTTTTGACATCCCTTTTCAGTCCATTTGGTGTATAACTATCTTATAGAAACTTCTGTAAACTGAGGGCCTATCTGGTTTACAGGCACCCCAGGTTTTCTAGTCCCGTTTCCCGGGAGATGGAGTATCCGTGAAAACAGCCAGTTTTATTGGAAGAAACAAACGTCTCTTTCGATCCATTTTTCTGACGCATATTATCACTCCGTTGTTAACCCTTATCCTGTTCTCGGCTGTCAGCTTTTATGCACAGAATATCCAGATGAGTCAGACTCTGGAAGCTCAGCGTGATTGTCTGCGTTCCATGCAGAAGGAAATTGATCTTCAGATGAATATGCTCCGCAGAACAGCATACTCGCTTTCTAATGATGGTACTATTATCAGTGCGGCAAGAATGGATGCCAGTGATGTCAGAACACAATTATATCTTAATGATTCCCCTGTCAGTTCTGTCTCAGTACAGAATGACCTTTTAGGGAACCTCGGTAGCATCGGTCTGTATTTTGAAAAAACTTCTTCTATTCTTACCACCAGAAGATATAACCTTGATCTCCTAGACAGTTATTCCAGAATCTATCAGGGAATTACCGCCGAAGATCTGGTTCATCTGTTTCAAAAGCAGCAGGGATACTCCCTTCAGGAAACCGCAGAAGGCTCTCTGACACTTTTTTATCTCACCCCGATTGTAGATGCACAGGCGTTAAAATATATAGGGAGAGTTTTTGTGAATGTCTCCCTGTCCAATATTATCCAGAATCTTACAGAAACCAGTTTCCTTCAGGATTCTCTGTTTTATATGGCACATCCAAAAGACGGGATCACCCTGCTGTTTTCATATGACGGCAGTTACTATGAACCCGAGTCACTGCTTGTACTCTCCGATTCCGGATACTTTTCCTACAGCGGAACGCGGTATCGCAGTCTGTCAGCTGATACCGGAACAGAAGGCTGGAATTACGCTATCCTTATACCAGAGCGGGTCCTGACAAAGACATCCACTGCTATCACACTTGTCATCCTGCTCGGTTTTCTGCTGTCAGTCATCATCGCATTGCTTCTGTCGCTGAATCTGACGAATCGGTTCTACTCCCCAACTGAAACCCTGCTTGCTTCTTTGCAAATCAGCGAGCCCGGCAATTCCTATCAATCTGCTATGGGTTCTGTTAAACATGTCATCAACGTATATCAGAGCCGCCTTAATGAAAATCGTCATGAAAGCATCCAGTTGAAACAACAGCACTTTAACAACCTGATGCTTGGTTTCTGCCGTGGTACGGTCAGTTATGATATTCTGGCAAAGGACAGTGTCTATGCGGATGTTCGCCTTGATCAGAAAGGATCTGTCCGGCTGCTTCTTTTTCATCGAAGCCGCGAGAAAAGCAACTCTCAGTCAGAATTCAGCTCTGATCTGGAACTTCTCCAGTTTGCATTCAAAAATGTTATCCAGGAAGTTTTTCCCGAGAGTGTAATTATTCCTATTGATTACGATCATATTCTGGCGATCTGTCCTGATGAAGATCCGGAACTGATCCAGTCTCATTGCCGGAAAGTGCAGGAATTCTTCCAGAAAGAACTGGATATCGACCTGGATATCATGCTCTCCTCTGTACAGAAATCTTTTCGCAATGTGCAGGAGGCTTATCAGCAGTTAGAAGAATTGCTGGCTTATAAAAATTTCTGGGCGAACTCAGTTGGCTCAGTCCTCTTTTATGAGGATATTTCATCAGAGGATACGGATTCAATCCCTTCGAACATTGTCAGCTCCGACTACAATAAAATAATCAATAACATTATTATTCAAAATTATCCTCTTGCCCAGCAGTTATTTGAAGATTATCTCGAAGGTGCATTCTCGATGTCTGTCAGTAATTTCAAGCGGGAACGCTTTACATTATACAGCCTGATCACCGGCATAATCGCTTCCTGTTCAGATATTCGGCCTGATCTGCAGGAACTTCCTGAGCTTCATTCCATGATGGATCGGCTGGAGGCTTCCGATAACTATCCCGCACTTCATACCATATGTACTGATCTTTTTGAGATGATTATTGCTTCCCTCAAAGAAGAGAAGCCAACCCAGGATATCCCGGATTGGCTCTTGGCTGGTCGTTCTTACATTGACAATCACTATTCAGATCAGACACTGAATATCTCTACACTGGCTTCCCATGTAAATGTTACACCATCCTATTTCAGTAAATACTTCAAGAGTTGCTTCTCAGTACCCGCACTCGATTACATCAACCTTACTCGTGTTAAACATGCAAAGGAGCTGCTGTCGGAAGGAGAATCTGTACAATCAACTGCAATCAGGGTTGGATACAACGAAGCAAGGACACTCATTCGCTACTTCCGGCGCTATGAAGGAATAACGCCTGGCCAGTATGTAGATATCACAAGAAATGAAAGAAGTAAATAAATCCTTCATGAAAGCAAATCAGCACCAAAGCCTTCTATTACAGAAGAAAACAGGTTCTCATCAGAGTGCCCGATCTTCTTGCCACTTGCGTCATAATCCGTGTAACCATCCGTCATTTTCTTTTCCAGCCATCAGTCAGTGTTCACCTCGCGAAGCATCTGTGCCGGATTCTCGGCTGCCTTTACCTTATCAAACGCCTTGATGATGACGCCGTTTTCGTCAATCAGGTAGGTTGTCCGGACGACACCCATACTGACTTTCCCGTAATTCTTTTTCTCTTTCCAGACATCATACGCCTGGATCACCGTCTTTTCCGGATCAGACAGCAGCGTGAAAGGCAGGCCATACTTTTCTTCAAACTTCTTATGGGAAGCTACGCTGTCCTTGCTGATGCCAAGGACGACTGCGCCTTTCTCCCGGAACTGCGGGTATAGCTCTCCGAATGCGCAGGCCTGCTTTGTGCAGCCGGACGTCATATCCTTCGGGTAGAAATAGAGGATCACCTTCTGTCCCCTGTAATCTTCAAGGCTTCTGAATTCTCCATTCTGGTCCGGCAGTGTAAATGCCGGTGCAACAGTTCCAATCTCAAGCATTTTTATCTCTCCTTCTCGTAAAATAGTCCGGACCTGGCGTCCTTTTATCTTGTCTTTATCCTGGTGTCCTCCCGGAAACGATCTCCCGGATGCTCTGCCAGTCAGAACATCTGGTGTAATTTGCATTCGGGAACTCGCATTCCCTGTTCCATGGCCTGTCAAAGACCAGCACCTTCAGATTCGGAAGATGATTGAAGTACTGAAAGGCCTTTGGCGAATCTTCCACAGCGAAATCAAATTTCATCTGATAATATTCTTCAAGCTCAAGGCAGAAATCGCTGTTGTTGTAAAAAACGTCTCTTCCGTATTTGTTGAGGCAGTACAGCCGGACATCCTGCAGTCCGTGGCGGTCAAGCCACAGACGGGATGGTTCATAGGCACTGAACGGGCGGCCGGTAATGATGGACACTTCATGCCCGAGCGAGATCCATTCGTTGATCACTTCGGATGCCCCAGGCGTTTCTTCGTAAGAGAGCAGGACCTCCGGCTCATGGCCCCGGATCATGAACTGTTTGTACTCTTCCTCATTCAGATCAAACGATTTGTCGAGTTCAAAATACCGGATCTTCTCGTAGGGAACAACCTTGCCGAACATCTCTACAGCAAGTTCCGAAAAGGACCTGGCCGTCTCACACAGACAGTCATCGAAATCTACGTAAATTTTCATGCCATTTCTCCATCCTGTGCATCTGAACAAAAAGAGCTCTTCCTAAAATGATCATTTTTAGAAAGAGCTCGTTTTTCATTTCCTCAGGTCATGTCTTACTTCTTGGTGATCTTGGTGATGTGCGGGTTTGCGCCCTCATACCAGTACAGGAAACCTTCTGCATCGATCTTGTCGCCGACGGAGAGGCCTTCCACTGCCTTGTAGACATCGGTATCCTTGCCGCAGAGGTAGGACTCAACGGTGAAGGAATAGGTGTTGCCGTTTACGGAAACATTGAAATACAGGTCGTCGCCCTGGGTACCGGAACCATCCCAGTTGTACATGAAAGCGTCGCCGGCATCGTTTGCTGCTTCAACAGTCAGGTCCTTGAAGGAAACGAACTCGTTCTGGTGCTTGATCAGATCATCGCTGCCAAGCAGTGCAGTGACATCATTTGCCGGAGCGATGTAGCTGCCCTCTTCGATTTCAAAGGTTGCGTCGACGATCTCGACTTCGCCGGACCACTCGGACTTGTAACCGGTAACCTTGATCTTGGTTCCCTGGGTCAGCTTTGCAGCATCTTCCTCAGTGCAGGCCATGTTGTAAATGAAATATGCACCGTCTTTATCCTGGGTGTAGCAGGTGATCTTGCCATCCCACCAGGACTGATGTGCCTGTACGTAGGTCTCTACAACAACTTCAGAATCCATTGCAGCAGCTGCGTACTCAGCGTATGTCATGACGCCTTCGCCCTTGACATCCGGCTGCTCTGCCTTCGGTGCTGTGGTATTCCCGCCGCAGGCTGCGAGGGAAAGTACCATGATGCTTGCCAGAAGCATCGCAAGAATCTTCTTCATCTTTCTCATCCTTTCTGCGCCTTTTCTGCACCCGGACTATCCGGATGACTTCTCTCCTCTGATTTTTGCTCGTGAATATCATTCAGGCGCACACAATTGTTATTATACGCATTTTTAAGGAAAATGAAAGAGTAAAATTGCACAAAGTGTCATACTCTCGCTGCGAATGGTTCACCGATGTGCTTTCTTCTCCAGGATCTTCCCGCGCAGAAATGCAGCGCCGAGGAGGATCCAGACCACGATCAGGATGCCGATCAGCCATTTTGCAGTTGCCGGAAGCGGCCCGAGATCTTCTTCTGCCCCGCCGCCCGAAGCCGTCGACAGTCCGAGCTGGTCAAGCCGGTAGAGGGCTGTGATATCGTCATAGAGCTTTGTCATATAGGCGTCGTCAATCGTCTCCTTCCGCTTGACGGACTTCACGACATTTTCAATCATCTGGCCGGCCGCATCCCGGAGGGAGGTCGAACCGTTGAAGACCGGTGTCACGAAGGTGTCCCCGGTGTGCGCCATCAGCAGTTCTGCCGCAGCGATCTTGACCGGATAGTGCTGGTTATTGTCGCTGCCCGCTGCCGCCAGATATTCCTGGTAGGCGGTGTCGTTCTGCGCCTTCTTCGTCACCGGGATATAGCCTTCGGTCTCAGAGTAGGCCACCTGCACATCATTGGTCAGCAGATACTGGCAGAAAAGCCAGGAGGCCAGGACCTCGCCTGCATCCTTCTTATTGAAGATACAGATGGACGGTCCCTGGGAGATCATCTTCGGGTGCGCCGGATCATACTGCGGCACCGGATAGACCGCCGTCTCGAATTCGACGATCTTATCCTCTGCGATATCCGAGAGCGGTGCGTCCGATCCCATCCAGGTTGCACCGGCAGTCGAGTCCACGGCAAAGACGCACTGGCCTGCATTCAGGAAATTCGCCGGATAGGATGAAATTTTAAAGGTAGAAAAGGATCCTTTCTTCGCGTGATCGGCGACCTCTTTCAGGATTGCTTCTGTCGTATCGTTGAAAATCAGGATCTCGCCGTCTTTTGTCGAATAGCCCGCGTCCTGCTGTGCCAGCATCTGGATCATCATGTTGTCGGTCGATTTGTAGATGAACGGAATCATGACCTTCTGCCCGTTCAGGGTGTAGGTGCCGTCCGCATCCTGTGCCGCTGCCGCATCCGCGACCTCCCAGACAAAATCCCAGGTCAGGGTCTCCGGCAGTTCGTAGCCGAGCTTCTCGACAAAGGTCTTATTGACATAGCAGGCCTCGGTGGAGCGCATGTAGGGAACTGCATAGTGCTCCTCGCCGAGCACACACTCCGACAGGAATTCCGGCACGATCTCTTCCATCGTCGGCCCATCGAAGCGCAGCTCGCTGCCGCCGAGCCCGTATCTGCCATCTGCAAACAGCGCATCGAGCGGCACCACTACGTTCGAACCGGTCATGTAGGTTGCAATGTGGTCCGGGTAGGTGATACAGACATTCGGCGTCGTATTGGTGGCGATGTTCGTGATGACATCGTTGTAGATCCGTCCGTAGTCCGTGTAGAGACGCATGTTGACGTGGATGTTCGGATACAGCGCCTCAAAATCCCGGATTGCCTTTTCGTAGATCTCGGTCTGGGTCTTGTTGGTATCGTTCTTTGCCCAGAACGTGATGTTATATTCTTTCGCCGTATCAAAGTTCTCCGGAATGGAGAACTCCGGAAGGCCCCTGGAGCCGTGGCAGGCCGAAAGCGGCAGGATCAGGAAGGAAGCCATCAGAAGCAGGATCATGCTGCGTGCTGCAGCTCTGCTTCCCTTCATCATTGCTTTGATCATCCCTTCGTACCTCCTCTCGATACGCCGGCCATGATCTTCTTGTGGAAAATCAGGAACAGCACGATCAGCGGCACCGAGATGACAACAACCGCTGCCATCATCGCCGGGATATTTTCACGGCCAAATCCATTCTCGCGGATCTCCTGAATACCGTTTGACACAAGGAAATACGCGGAATCGTCGGTGATGAGTCTTGGCCAGACGTAGGAATTCCAGCATTCGATGACCTTCAGGATCGTGATGGTCACCATGGTCGGCTGGCAGATCGGAATCATGACCTTGAAGAGGTACTTCAGGTCGGATGTGCCATCCACCTTCGCCGCCTTATACAGTTCATCCGGCACCTGCTCAAAGTTCTCCTTCAGCAGGTAGATATAGAAGACGGATGTCACCGACGGCAGGATCAGGCCGAGGTAGGTATTCCGCAGATTCAGGTCCGTGATGGTCACGAAGTTCGTGATGATGACCAGCTCATTCGGGATCATCATCAGCGCCAGGAACAGGGTGAACAGCAGGTCCTTGCCGCGGAAGGAAAGTCTTGCAAAGGCATAGGCTGCAAATGTGATGACGATGAGCATCAGTGCAGTTGTCACCACCGTGAACAGCAGTGTGTTCAGGAAATATCTTGCAAGCGGGACGGCCGTGAAGGCGTCCTGGTAGTTCTCGAGCGTCGGTGCCAGTGTATAGAGCTTCGGCACATATTCACCGTTGTAGGCACTGTAGCTCTTGAGCGAGGTCATCACCATGAAATAGAACGGGAACAGGACGATGATGGCCCAGATGGTCAGCAGGATGTGGGTGACGGTGCTTTTGATCTTCGCCCGCCTCTTCGCGGCCTGCTCTACTTTTTCAAAATCGAGATTGTCCATGCCACTCCTCCACTCCATTAACGGTACACGTTCTTCTTGCTGATCATCAGGTTGATGCAGGTGATGGTCAGGATGATCGCGAACAGGATCAGGGCTGCCGCCGAAGCGTAGCTCGGGTAACCGCCGGAATCGCCGTAAAGCATGTCATAGACATAACCTACGATGGTGTTCATGCCGGCTGCATTGAGGTTCGTTCCGAAGATAGAGACGACATCGCTGTATGCTTTGAACGCGCCGATGAATCCGGTGATGATCAGGTAGAAGATCATGGAGGAGATCATCGGCAGGGTGATTTTGTAGAAAATGCGCCACGGGGATGTTCCGTCCACTTTTGCTGCTTTGTAGTAGTCCGGGTTCACCGATGCCAGTGCGCTCGTGAGGATCAGAATCTTGAACGGCAGCACGACCCAGACTGTGTAGAAGCACAGGACAAACATCTTGGCCCAGTAGGGTCCGTCGATGAAGTCGACGGCGCTGATCCCGAACCAGGACAGGATCAGGTTGATAAAGCCGTCGGTGTATGGTGTCTTCTTGAACAGGATCATGAAGACCAGACCGACTGCGAGTGTATTTGTCACATATGGGAGGAAGAACACCGTCTGGAACAGCTCTTTCAGCCGTCCGATGGAGTTCAGTCCCACGGAGATCAGCAGGGCCAGCCCTGTCGAGAGCGGCACGGTGATGATCACGAGGATAAAGGTATTCTTGACGGCCTGCAGAAAATAAGTATCCCGCAGGACGTAGGAGAAGTTATATTTTCCATAGCCGAAGAACGTCTGGGATGCGGAATTGTAGCCCTCCTCCACCGAATAGATCATGACGTCAAACAGCGGATAGACCATGAAGACGCCAAGGAAAAGGAGTGCCGGCAGCAGATACAGCCAGGCCTTCACTTCGGACTTGATGCCATTCTTCTTCATGCTTTGCCGCCTTTCGCTCCCTGACCGGAGTGCTTTCCTTCAGCAAGATGCTCGCCGGATGCCAGGCGGACGCCGGTCTTCTTGTCAAAGAGATGCACCTTCGCCGGTTTCAGGCGGAAGCGGACTTCTCTGTCATCCGGATCGACCTTGTCCTCTGTCGAGACGATCGTCCGGATCTGGACATTTTCACAGGAAGGATGCGACGCGACGATGCTGGTGTCGCGGCCCATGACCTCCACGCCGATCAGTTTGCAGACAAGCGGTCCCTCCGGATCCGGCTGGAAGCCTTCCGGACGGATGCCGATCGTCACCGGCTGATCCGGAATCTGCGGAACATCAAGAACTGCCACGCCGCCGATGTAAAGCTTTCGGTTCTTCACTTCACCGTCGAAGACATTGATCGCCGGTGTTCCGAGGAACTTAGCGACGAACAGATTCACCGGCTCGTCGTAGACTTCCTGCGGCTTTCCGATCTGCTGCAGGACGCCTGCTTCCATCAGGACGATCATATCGGAGATGCTCATGGCCTCTTCCTGGTCGTGCGTGACGAAAACGGTGGTGATGCCGGTCTCTCTCTGAATCCGTCTGATCTCCTCACGGGTCTGCAGGCGGAGTCTCGCGTCCAGGTTGCTGAGCGGCTCATCCAGCAGAAGCACGTTCGGCAGCTTCACGAGCGCCCGCGCAATCGCGACACGCTGCTGCTGTCCGCCGGACATCTCCGATGGCTTTCTGTCCATCAGGCCGTCCAGCTGCACGAGTTTCGCGACCTCGTCTGCCTTCTTGTTCATCTCTTCCTTGGTCAGCTTATCTTTTCCCTTCCGGTTCTCGAGCGGGAAGATGATATTCTGTCTGACCGTCAGATGCGGATAGAGCGCATAGCTCTGGAAAACCATGCCCACGCCCCGGTTCTCCGGCGGCAGATTCGTCACGTCATCATCACCGAAGAAGATCTTCCCTTCGGTCGGCTTCTCAAGCCCGCAGATCATGTTCAGCAATGTACTTTTCCCGCAGCCGGAAGGTCCCAGCAGGCCAACCAGCTTTCCGTCCGGCACCTCGAATGTAAAGTCCCCGACTGCAACCACGTCCTGTTTAATCTTGCGGTTCCGGTTCGGATACCGCTTCGTCAGATGTTCCAGCACAATTTTCATAGGATTTTCCTCCCTGCCACAGGGTTTTCTTCCCTGCCTGATATCTATTTTCCAACAATGGGATGCTTATGTCAATTGTTTTGTACGCTCAATTATCTTCTTACTGTATTCCACTATATCCAGGCATCTACCGCAGCCGATCCGTTCCATGCGAATTCCATATTCACCATTTCAATTCCATTTTCTATTGACTTTTCCGGAAACCATGGTATGATAATGGCACAGGTGGAAAAGCCTGTGCCTTTCGATTTCATATTTGTTCGTCTGGAATCATGCAGCGGTCAGAAAGGAGTCCTGTTATGACAATTGAAGAGATGATCATCGCAAAGAAAAGATTGAATCTGACAAATCAGGAACTGGCAGAAAAGTCCGGTGTCCCGGTCTCAACGGTTGCCAAGATTCTTGGCGGAACCACCAGGAATCCGCATCCGGGTACGATACGTGCATTGGAGTCTGTCTTACAGACGAAACAGGAAAGTTACGGGACGATCCGGCCTGTCAGACCGTCACATGTTGCAGAGACATCCGTGGTCTACGGAACGTCGCCCCGAAAGGATTCCACAGAATCAGATGATCTTGTAATGCAGCCGCATTATAACACACTGCAGGACTACCTTTCCCTTCCACCCGACAAGCGCGTCGAACTGATTGACGGGAAGTTCTATGATCTTCCTGCTCCAGGCGGGATACACCAGCTGATCTGCTCCCTGATCTGGCACCAGCTCTTTCTGTGCATCGAGGAGCACGAGATGTCCTGCATTGCTCAGATCGCACCCTTTGATGTTCTGCTGGATGCCGATGTCTACACCGTTGTGGAACCGGATGTGATGGTCTTCTGCAGGAATCCAAGGGAAGCCCTGAAAGTCCGCGCAGGCGAAGCGCCGGATTTCATCTGTGAAGTTCTCTCTCCGTCCACCGCCTTCCGGGACAGGCATCTGAAACTCTTCAAGTACAGTGCAGCCGGTGTCCGGGAGGTCTGGCTTGTCGATCCGCTGCATAAAGTCATAGATGTCTATGATTTTAAAGATACGGAGGAACCGCACAAGACGTACACCTTCTCGGATGTCGTTCCGGTGAAGCTCTCCGGAGGAAAGTGTTCCATTGACTTCCGGATGATCGACGCAAAACTGGCGGCCTGGGAATAACAGGCCGCCAGTTGGAATTCACTCTGCGATCTTTTGGTTTGCGGAATACCCGGCCATCAAAGATTCCCTGGATGAAGCGTGCGTTCATCAGCAGGCCATGATAAGCATTCCTTGCAGACAAAGACTGCTCAGGCCTTCTCCTGATTCTCTTTGCTGCTCTCCTTCCCTGCCAGCCAGAACATCACGACACAACCGATGATGACCGGGATGGCAAGGAATGCATAGCCCATTCCGTAGTTTTCTGCAAAGAAGGTGGTTGCAATGAAACTGACGACCATCGGGCCGAAGCTCTGTCCCAGATCGAGACCAATGTAGTAGGTCGAACTTGCATTGCCGCGTTCGCTGATCGGCACGGAACGGACCGCCATGGTCTGGATGATCGGCTGCAGGCCGCCGTAACCGATTCCGAAGAAGATACCGGCGAGGACCGCCTGCCAGGTTGCCTGCAGGTTGAACAGGCAGAGGATTACCAGCAGCAGCGCCGTGTCGCAGATCAGGAAGATGTACTTCTCCTTGATCTTCTCTGCGATCTTCAGGATGAATGGACGGGCAACCAGGTTGACGATCGCATATAGTGTGAAGAACAGGCTCGCATTCGCCACCCCGCGGTTCTCGGAATACAGCAGCAGGAAGCCGTTGATGCCGCCCGACAGCAGGGCGTTGCACATGCCGACAAAGGCAGCCGGAATCGCAGCCACGCTGATCAGCTTCTGCCACCAGGCAACCGTCACCGCACCGGAAGCCTTCTCTTTCTGCTCATTTGCCCGCTCCGCTTCCACCTCTTCGTTCTTCTTCACCAGGTTCAGGAGCAGGAAGGAAACAAAATACATGACCGCCGCACTCAGGAACAGTGCCGCATAGCTGAAATGATTGATGATCCACACACCGGCTGCCGGTGCGAAGGCCTGTGCGAGGTTACCGATCATTGCGTAGTATCCCATCCCTTTCAGCAGGAGGGACCTTGGAACAGCATCCGCCACAAAAGCCATGTTGACGGTCGAGAAGATCGCGAAGATCACGCCGTGCAGGATCCGGACCGTCAGGAGGACTGGCGTATTGGTTGAAAAGCGGTAGGCAACAAAGATTGCCGCAAGGCTTAACAGCGACACCAGCATCATCTTCTTCCGGTCAAAATGATCCGAAATCCAGCCGGCGAGCGGTCTTGAGAACAGGGCTGCGAAGGACATCAGGCCCGGCAGGATGCCCATGATGTAATCCCCGACGCCGATCGATCTCGCATATTTGGAGATGTTCGAACTCGACATCGAATACCCGAACTGCGCCGCGAAGTACGCAAAGCACAGGATGATATAGCCGACCGTTACGAGACGTTCCTTTTTACTTTCGTTCTGCTGCATGTCGTTGTGTTGCATGATGTTTCTGTTTCCTTTCTTTGTTGCTTGATGGTTCTCTGACCGGCTGAGCCGGACTCAGTCAATGACCGTCTTGGTCGCCCATTTCCCGGACCGGTAGCGCCAGATATAGAAGATATCTCTGCAGACCCAGTCGATATACCAGCCGATCCAGACGCCGATCAGGCCGACGCCCATAAACCGGCAGAGGATGAAGGACAGGCCGACGCGGAAGGTCCACATGGACGCTGCAGAGACTGCGGAACAGAAGGCCGCATCCCCGGATGCGCGGAGCGTGTTCGGCAGGGTGAAGGAGCAGACCCAGAAGATGGACTTCGTGAACAGCGAGATGATCATGATCTGGATGAAGAGTTCTGCTGCCTCCGGCGTCAGTGCTGCGATCTTCACGATCGGCTGCAGGGTCACCGCAATGATTGCAGCCATGATCAGCATCGAGCACTCCGAGATGATACAGAGCTTCCTGGTGTAGTACTTCGTCTCCTCGACTTTCCCTGCACCCATGCAGGTTCCCGCAACCGTCATCAGTCCGATGCCGATCGCCTGTCCGGGATAGCCGTGGATGCCTTCGACCATCGTGATCATCGCCTGTGCGGAAATCGCCGCTGTTCCGAGCGTCGAGACCGTGCTGGCGACGATCAGTTTTCCAAGCTGAAAGAGACCGTTCTCAAGGCCTGCCGGGACGCCGATCTTTAAGACCATGCGGATCAGCCGCCACTCCGGTGTGAGGAGCTTCGGGGAATCGATGACGAGTTTTCGTTGATCTCGTCTGCTCACCAGCACCTGCATCACGAGCGCTCCGACCACACGGGAGAGCAGCGTCGCCCAGGCCGCACCTGCCACACCCAGATGCAGGCCGAAGATCAGGACCGCATTCCCGACGATGTTGAGCAGGTTCGAGGCAAGGCTCACCATCATCGGCGTCCGTGTCTGGCCTTCTGCACGGAAGATCGATGCTGCTGCCTGCTGGATGCCGAAGAACAGGTAACTTGCTGCCGTGATCAGGAAATACGTCGTCGCGGCAGCCATGACGTCGGCTTCAATGCCGCCGTAGATCAGCCGCAGCAGCGGTCCGGCAAATGCCATACAGATGAGGGCAGGCACAGCAGATGCCACAATACAGCAGAACAAAAGCTGCCCCGCTGCCTTTTTGGCTGATGGTTCATCCTTTCTGCCGAGAAACTGCGCGCAGACCACCGTTCCCCCGGACGCCAGTGCCATCATCGCCATCAGCATGAGATTATTGATCGTATCAACCAGTGAAACACCGGAAAGCGCAGCCGCGCCGACATTGGATACCATCAGCGTATCTGCAATTCCCATCAGTGCGGAAAGAATCTGTTCCACGATCAGTGGAATCAGAAGCTTTCTCAAATCCTTATTGGAATACACCCTGTCATACTTCCTTTCCAAACATCTCCGGAAATGACACCAACGTTACATTTCCCAGTTCATCCGCCATCCGGATACAGCCCTCTGTAAACCCACTCTTTGAGAAAAGATAATAATACGCTTTTGAATAAGGCAGCAACCTGCTTCTTCTGACCAATGTCGTCAGCACACCAGCATCCGTGAGTTCATTTCTCCATTTGCACTCCGCAAACAGAGCCACATCTTTATCCTGCGCTCCTACGATATCAATCTCCTCCTGCCGGCGGGTTACCGGATCACTTCCCCACCAGCGTCCCAGCGAGACAAACAGGACCGGAGATTGACCTGCGAGCAGCTGCCGCCACAGGTACTGCTTGCAGATTTCCTCAAAAATATGCCCCATGTAATCGTTCAGCTGCGAAGAGATTCGCTGATACGCCAGTTCAGCTGCTCCGCGGGCAATCAGTGAACTATTTTCCGGAATAAAATGGTACCAGAAATAAAACATCGGGTCAACTATCCGGTACAGTGTTTTCTTAGCTGCCTTTTCACCGTACGGTGTTTCCTTCTCAATAATCTCAAGTGCAATCATGTTTTTCAGGTAAGTGCTGCAGGTATTGGTCTCCTCACCGATACGGTCCGCAATTTCCCCCAGCCGGTTTGCGCCGTTCGCGACCGCTGTCATAATCGCATTGTAAATAGCCGGTTCCCGTACCTCCTGCTTCAGCAGATTCACTGGTTCTTCAAAAAGGAAAGAACTTGGATCCAGGTACATCCTTTTCAGATTCTCTTCCACGCTCAGCTGATCATCAATCTGTAACAGATACTGTGGCGTACCGCCTGCCAGCCCATATGCAATTGCTTTGTCTTCAGCTGCAAAATGCGGGAAGAATGCGCAGGCTTCGAAGAAATCAACTGGCTCTAATTTCATCTGCGCGGTCCCGCGCCCGTACAATGGAGATTTGTAAGCCAGGACCTCATCTTCCATATAGGACATAGAAGAACCGCATAAGATGAGCTTCAGCCTGGAACGATCACGATAGTTGTCGATCAGCACCTGCAAAGTCGAAGCAAGACTCGGTGAAGATCTGGCCACATATGGATATTCATCGATGATCAGCACCATCCTCTCCTGTTCTGCCCTTTGAAAGACAAACTCCAGCCCACTCTGAAAAGAGGTAAATGTAGCCCCGGCCGGGGATCCTTTCACACTCTCCAGAATGGCCCTGCTGAAATTCTCCAGGTTCTGCCGCTCATTGCTTTCAACGCCTGCGAAATAAATTGCCGCTTTCCCTTCTATAAATGTTCGCAGCAGAGCTGTTTTTCCGACTCTGCGCCGTCCATACAACACCATACATTCAAAATGATCAGTCCGATACAGACGATCGAACACCTGTAATTCCTGTTTTCTTCCGATAAACATACCCTGCCTCCTCATTTCACATACCACATTATATAATCGAATCGTACATGAGTCAAGTACGATTCGGCAAGCTTCGCTTTACTCAAGTACGATTCTGTCATGTATGATTCGGTAATTTGCACTGCCAGGTTATGGTCGCGGAAACCATCCCCTCTCCCTTCCCGATATTTGCCAGAGGGAAATCATTGACAAGGAGCAGATCTGGGATTAAACTTGAAATGATAACGATTACAGTTCCTCTGACTTATGGGGAAGAAAGGCGAGGGTATTATCATGAAAGTAGGAATTGGAACCTATTCTTTTGGCGGTATCGAGAGTTATCTTGGTCTCGGAGATACTTTGCTTGAGAAGTTTAAGAAGATTAAAGCACTTGGCTTTGATACCGTTGAGCTGCTGCCGGTTGATCTGGACAACGATCTCGATGATATCAAGAAGTGGCTTGAGGAGACCGGTCTTGAGGTAACCTCCATCCATGCTGAGCCGAGCGAAGATGTCATCAAGAAGATGGCTTATCTGGGTGGCAAGGCTGTCATCTGGGCTTCCACCCCGTTCAACTCCAAGGCTGAGGCTGAGGAAGTTGCTGCATTCCTGGAGAAGATGGCTGAGTTCGCTGAGCCGTACGGCATCAAGATCGGCTATCACAACCACAGCCAGGAGTTCTATTTCACAGAAGGAAAGACACTCGAGGAGCATCTGCTGGACGCAGGCAGCAAGTTCTATATCCAGCTTGACTGCGGCTGGGCACAGAACGGCGGTATGTATCCTCCGTACTTCATCCGCAAATATAAGAACCGTGTCGTTGCCATCCATGTCAAAGAGAACAGCAAGGTCGTAGGACCTGGCCCGAAGCCGGCTTCCCGCCATGCTGACCGCCCGATGGGCAATCCGTTCGGCAATGTCAAGGAGATGTCCCTTGAGCAGCGTCAGGCTATGCTTGCTGAATTCAACAAGCGTTCCGCTGCCGGTGCTGACCGCTTCAAGGTACAGTGCAAGATGGGCGCTCCGGAATCCAACATCAACTGGCAGGACATCAAGGATGCCCTCGACGAGCAGGATTTCGAGGCATTCTGGGTTGTTGAGCGTGAAGGCTTCTACGATGAGCACGACAAGTGCCTCGCAGAGGACTGCGCATACCTTCATGCAAACGTGAAATAAATCAGGACCGATATATCTTCGGGGCTCAAATGGGGGGGAAGCTTGCTTTCGAATCCATTTGAGCCTCCGATCATTTACCGGCCGGATGTGGTCGGTGCCACAGAAAGGAACACCTCTGATGTGTGAAGAATGTGCTTACTATGTCTATGACGAAGAGGAAGAAATCTACTACTGCGATATGGATCTGGATGAGGATGAGATGTATCGCTTCATGACTGCTACCGTCCGCTCCTGCCCATATTATCAGAACGGGGATGAGTACCGGGTCGTCCTGCATCAGATGTGATTCTGTTTTCTCATCTGGCTGCCATGTGCAGTTTCCGGTACCGCAGAGCCGGCATTCCGATCTCTTTCTTAAATGTTCTGCAGAAATAGTTATAATCATTAAACCCGACCATTTCACTGATCTCCATGATCTTCAGATCCGTCTGGGCAAGAAGGAAACATGCCTTCTCCAGGCGGACTTTTTTGATGTATCTGGCGAACGGCATCTGGACATACATATGGAACTGTTCATAGAGTGTCGTTTTGCTGATATTCAAAAATGTGGTGACTGTATCCACACTGAGATCCGTATCTGCATGATCATAAACAAATTGATGAAAAAGATCAATATAGGTCTGAAACGTGTACTCCTTCAGGCCGTGGGCAACAATATACTCGGCCAGAACCGGGAGAAGTGACACTGCCGCCTGAAATCTTTCCTCTTTTTCTGAACCTTCTTCTCTCTCCGTATCCAGGACCAGGTAGCCTTGTGGAAGACCATCCCGCAGCATCGGTCCGACAGCAATCCGCCGGTCTTTTGTGACTACCTGTCCGCTTTCTTCACTTTCCCGCATCATCTGAAGATAGACTTCTGCAGCCTCTTCGTGATCTCTCTGCCAACGTTCCAGTTCAGCTTCTCCCTTTTCCGGAACTGCAATCACCGGCAGACTTTTCCCGATATAAAAGAGCACCGGAATACCGGTCAGTCTGTAGAACGGCTCCAGCACCTGAATGATCGCGTCCCGGATGTAAGTCTCGCCAGGTCCTGTCTGCCCTGCGGCAGGTATCCGCCCGGCAGACTTCATTCCATCCTTCTTCATCCAATTATTCTCCACATGATACCTCCATCTGAATACTGTAAAAAAAGAAATCAAGCGTGGAAGATTTTACAGTTTTATGAAACGATTGTACTATTTTTTGTTTTTTTCCGCAAGTATACTATTACCAAAAGTGAAGAAGGAGTTTACAGATATGGGTGCAGAAAAAGATCTCTACAGACCGGAAGAAGACCTTCGTTTCGATGATCCTTATGAGGACATCTCCGAAGACCGCGTGCGAAATCTTCCTGACGGGACACAGATCCCCTATCACTATATCCACGGTGGATTCCGGAAGATGAAGGTAAAATTCAGTCTCTGCCTGCCGGAGAAGGATGTATTTGCAGGCAGGTTCTTCCAGAATATCTCTCCTTTCCCGGGGCCGGATGAGGAGATGGCTTCGCTGCAGCTGACCGGAGATGACGACTGGGTCGGATTCGCCCTGAAATACCATGCAGCTTTCGTTGAAAGCAACATGGGCTCCACCGCAGCTTTCGGACCGAAGGAAGACGATACGATTGTCTGGAAATCCAGTGCGCAGGTTGCCCTGTATGCAAAGAAGCGGATCATGGAATACTATGGCTGCCCTTCCCCCATTGCAGTGATCTATGGTGGAAGCGGCGGTGGATATAAGACCATGGCCTGCATTGAGAATGTGGACGGTGTCTGGGACGGGGCTGTCCCTTACGTCATCGGTTCTCCTGCTTCTCTCCCGAACACCATCACCATGCATGTGCAGGGTCTCCGTGTTCTCAGAAACTGTCTCGGGAAGATCACCGAGAATCTGGATGCCGGTGGATCAGGCAATATGTATGACGGCCTGAACGAAGATGAACAGAAGATGCTCCGCGAGATGACCCGCATGGGATATCCGCCGCGGGCGTGGTACCTGGCAGCCTGGGGCATGGACAACGATGGTTCTCTTCCGGTCCTGATGCCGGGTGTCAAGAGAAGTGATCCGGAGTATTTCAAAGAATTCTGGGAAACACCCGGATATCTCGGTGCAGATCCCGCAAGCGATGTGACCCGTGACCGGATCCAGTTCCGAACCACCATCCGGTCTATCCATCTGCCCGGGGTGAAGGAACAGGCCACGGAATTTGATTCCAGAAACGATGTGGACAATGCCTGGCAGAAGATGGTCTCCGACGGCGGTGACGGCTGGCTTGAATTGGAAGCCTTCCCGCAGAAGGATAATCTCTATCTGAACGGGACCGAGATTCACATCGAAACCGGCGCTGCAGCCGGAACCGTTCTTGCACTTGGCAAGGCATTTCCGGAGCCGGAAGGAAACGGTGGTGCGATTACGATCGGCATGACTTTCGGTGCACCGGATGTGCGGGAAGTGTTCGGCAAGCTGGTCCCCGGAGACACGATTTTCCTCGACAACTCCGACTATCTTGCAGTACAGTCCTACTACCGTCACCAGGTACCGGCGGATCTCTCCTTCCATGCCTGGGATCAGTTCCGCAACCCGGATGGAACGCCGGCGATTCCACAGCGGAAAACCGTCATGGGATATAGCTTTACAGGAACCGGAACGGTACAGGATGGGAACATCCACTGCAAGACGATTGTCGTCCAGTCCCTGATGGATGAGTCCACCTGCCCATGGTGCGGTGACTGGTACCGCCACAAGGTCCTGGATGCGAAGGGAAATGAAGACAACTTCCGGATCTACTATAACGACCGCTGTATGCACGGTCCGGTCGCCTTTCTTGAGAACAGCCAGGTGACCAATTATGGCGGCATTCTCCGCCAGACGCTCCTGGATGTTGCTGACTGGGCGCAGTTCGGTACGCTGCCGCGTGAATCCACTTCTTATACCTACGACGATGGGCAGATTCTCGTTCCGGAAGATGCCGCAGCCCGCGGCGGTCTGCAGCAGAGCATCCGCTTTACCGCGAACGGAAGCGACTGCGCAGCTGTCAAGGTCGGGGAGCCGGTCCATTTTGCCGTCGATACGGTGCTCCCGGCAGGTTCCGGTGAGATTACTGCCGTCGACTACGACTTCATTGAAAAGCGGGGTGCAGGGATCCCGGATATTTTCAGCACCGTCGGAACATTTACCAGGATTCAGGATGGTGCAAGGCATGGTGCAGCAGCTGCAATCACGCATGTCTATGAGGAGCCGGGAACCTATTATGCTTCTGTCCGGGTCATGAGCCAGCGAAACGGCGACGCCTCAGAGAATTTCACGCAGATCCGCAACATCGCAAGAGCGAAAATCATTGTCACAGCATAAAAAGGAAATGGTAACAGAAAATGTTTAGGAAAAAGGATAAGAAAGATAAAGCACCGGTAAAGAACAGTGCAAGAATCGGTGTGAAAAAGTTCTGGGCCTGGGAATCCAGAGAACTCTCGGATGCAGGCTTCATGTTTCTCGTCGGCTATATTGTCTTTTATTGTACGGATGTTGTGCATGTCAACGCACTGCTGGTCGGAACGCTGATCGCGATTTCGAAGATCATTGACGGTGTGACGGATGTCATCTTCGGCTACATTGTTGACCGGACGAACACAAAGATCGGCCGCGGCCGTCCGTATGACCTTTGCCTGATCGGTGCATGGATCTCGGCGGTCCTGCTCTTCTCCTGCCCTCAGGGATTCTCCGAGACTGCAAGAATTGTCTGGATCGTGTTCTGGTACATCCTTGCCAATGCGGTTTTCTACACCTTCCTGAATGCCGGTGAGAAAATCTTTATGCTTCGTGCCTTCAACCATGACCAGCTGGTCCGGATGACCTCCCTCGGCAGTGTTGCCACCAGTCTTCTGGGTCTCTCCTGCGGTATTCTGATTCCGCAGCTGGTTGAGCGTTCCGGCAAGGATCCATTTGCATGGAGCCGGATGGCCATCATCCTCGGTATCGTCTACACAGCAATCGGCCTCTGTCGTTTCCTTTTCGTCAAGGAGAAAATGGATAACGAAGAAGATAATCTGATTGACGAAAAGAAAGAAGAAGAGAAACTGGAACTGAAGGAAGTCTTCCTGATGCTTCGGAAGAACAAGTACTGGGTGCTCTACTGCATCATTGCCCTGATCAGCAACATCGTTACCAATATGGGTGTCGGCGTTTACTACTTCGACAAGGTGCTCAACAACATCGGCGTACAGAGTATCTTTGCAGCTCTCTCCGCACTGGCGGTCTTTGCCCTTGTATTCCTGCCGCAGCTGATGAAGCGTTTTAATGTCCGTCAGATCCTGATGGGCGGCCTGCTGATCTCGATCGCTGCCAGCCTGATCAGCTTTATCTTCTACAGGAACATTCCGGTTCTTGTAGCCATGTATGTCATCAATATGGCTGCTACTGTTCCGGGTGTCTACGTGGTCAACCTGATTCTGTTTGACAACGCGATTTACAATGAATACCTCGGTCTGCACCGCATGGAAGGCAGTATGGGCAGCGTCAACGGTTTCATGAGAAGAGCCGGTGGTGCACTTGGTACTTTCCTGCTCGGCGTTGCGCTCACCGTCATCGGTTATGACAGCGAAGCTGCTACCATCAGCGCAGGCACCATCATGGGTCTTCGGGTGATCATGTATGGACTTCCAATCCTGAGTGCTGCCGTCCAGCTTATCATCTGGAAGTTCTACGATCTTGAAGAGCGGATGCCGGAGATCAAAGATGCGCTTGCAAAACGCGGGACACCAGTCGAAGATGCCCCGGAAGAAATCATCTGATCCGCTGAAAGGAAGTATGCAGCAATGAAAGAGACCATCTCTGTCAGCCGGACCCATGAAGTTCTCTCCCTGATCACAGGGATTTCCTTTACAAATGTCCCGTCCTGGTATGGTGCAACCAGGCGGGATCTGAAGATGGATCTGATCGTGCCGAAGATCCGGGAGGGGCATCGTCCCCTTCCGGTGATTATCTGGATCTGCGGTGGTGCCTATATGGTCGTCGACCATTCCGTCTGGATTCCGGAGATGCTCCGCTTTGCAAGAGCCGGCTATGTGATCGCTTCCATCGAATACCGGACCAGCAATGAAGCCCAGTTCCCGGCTGCGCTCGAAGATTGTCAGGCTGCTGTCCGCTTTCTGAAGGAGCATGCCGGCGATTACGCCATTGATCCGGAACACATCTTTGTGATGGGTGAATCCGCAGGCGGCACCATGGCAAGCCTCGTCGGTCTTACCCTGCCTCAGGACATCAGCGGCGTTGTCGACTTCTATGGGCTCTCCGATCTCACAGGCTTCACCGCGCTTGCACCGGGTAATCCTGCCGTACCGGACTGGACCGTTAAGGCCTTCCTCGGCGCGGCGTATACAGAAGAGGATGCCCGGAAAGCCAGTGCCGTCCACCTCGTTACGCCGGAGGCACCGCCCTTCCTGATCCTCCACGGGACGGAAGATGCACTGGTTCCGATCGCCCAGAGCGAGGCACTTTACGAGAAGCTTCTTGCAAATGGTGTAAGGGCTGATTTTCTCGCAGTTACCGGTGCAAATCACGGCGACGACCTCCTTTACCAGAATGACGTCATCGATCGGATTCTGGATTTTCTGAACAGCTGCCTGTAAGGTGGCTGTTCTTTTTCTGTGGTGCTGATTTCGTTGACTTTTTCCCCTGTTCCAGTTAAACTATTCATGAACTGCCAGAGCTGCAGCTTTCCGCTGCAGCTTCTATCTTCCGAAAAGGTTAAGTGAAAGATGATCAAAGACTATTTTTCGAAGGAAAATATGCCGCGCCGTGTCTTCTGGATGTGCATCGGCATTCTGATCATGGGGCTCGGTGTGGGACTATTCAAGCTTGCGCTTCTGGGGAATGATCCCTCCACCGCTCTGGTGATCGCCATCGGTGACCGCATCGGAATCGACTTCTCGATTGTCCTGATCGTGGTCAACTGCCTCTATTTCTTTGTGGAACTGGCCTTCGGCAGATCAATGATCGGGATCGGTACCATCATCAACTGGTTTTTCGTCGGTCCGATCGCGTCCGCGTTCACCAGAGTGGCAGGCCCGCTTCTCGGGACGCCGGAGACGCTGCTTCAGAAAATTCTTCTGATGGTTCCGGGGATTCTGATCCTCAGTTTCTCCTGTGCACTCTACCAGACCGCGGATGTCGGGATCGCGCCCTATGATTCCCTTTCCCTGATGCTGGCGAAGAAGGTGAAACCGTCCTACTTCTGGTGCAGGATTTTCACCGATTCCATCTGCGTGATCATCGCATTTGCCCTCGGCGGCCTGATCGGACTGGGAACACTCGTGTGCGCACTGGGCCTCGGACCATTTATCACCATCTTTACAAACCATGCAGCAAAACAGCTGATCGGTGTATCCCATAAACAAGGAGGGGATCATGATTAAGAGTATGACCGGCTATGGCCGCAGTGAAGTTGTTGTCGGAGACCGTCACTTTATAGTTGAGATGAAATCGGTGAACAACCGCTTTCTGGATTTCAACATCCGGATGCCGCAGGTGTTCAATCCTTTTGAATCACAGATCCGTGCAGAACTGAAGAAATTCATGGAACGTGGGAAGGTGGATATCTACATCTCCTACCGGAATCTCAGCGAATCCCGGGTCCATGTCCGCTATGACAAGGCGCTCGCATCCGAGTATGTCAGAGAGCTTCGGGAAATGGCCTCGGACTTCGGTCTTGACGGCAGCATCTCCATCTCCCTGCTGGCAGGATATCCGGATATCTTTGTCCTCGAAAGCGCCGAGGAAGATCCGTCTCTCCTCTGGGAGCCGCTTGCAAAGGCTCTGGATCAGGCATGTGAGCAGTTTGTTGCCGCCCGTGAAAAAGAGGGTGCCTTCCTGAAAGAAGACCTCACCGGGAAGCTGCAGGATATGCTCTCCCGTGTGGACTACCTCACAGGAAGGGCACCGGAAATTCTCACCGAGTACCGTACGCAGCTGCTGGAGAAGATGCAGGAACTTCTCTCTGAATCCGGCATCAACGAGGAACGGATTCTGCAGGAAGCAGCGATCTATGCTGACAGGACCTGCATCGATGAGGAGCTGACCCGGCTGAGGAGTCACATCACCGCCATGCAGGACACCTTCGCGCTCACCGGCAGTATCGGGAAAAAGCTGGATTTTCTCGCCCAGGAGATGGGCCGCGAGTCGAACACGATCCTCTCGAAGACAGCGGATGTCGCTTCCAAGGAATGTGCGATCGACCTGAAGACAGAGGTCGAGAAAGTCCGCGAGCAGGTACAGAATATCGAGTAATTCATCAAGCGAAAAATAATAGAGGGCTTATGAAACCAGTCTGATGAACCGGTCTCCATGGGCCCTCTTTTCATGTTTCTCTTTTTATGTCTTTCATTTCCTGTGCGCAGAACAGATCTCACTCAAACAGTGAATCGAAATACCCCATCAGTTCCCGCAGCAGTGGTTTCATGCCCTGGATCTCGCTGAGTTTCCGGGTCTCGATGTTCATCCGTCTTCCACTTTCGAACTCGATATACAGATCCAGCTTATCGTCCTCTGCATCCGCCTCCCCGTCAGCGGTCGTCATCTCGCCCATGCCGTAATATCCTCTGTCGTGATTTCCGTAATTGCCGGCTTCGTGGTCATAGTAACTGAACATATAATTCCGGACAAGATCGGTTCCGGCCAGGATCTCTGTCACCTTTTCGTAGAAATCCTCCGGGAATTCGATGTAGGCGTCGGAGATCTCTTTCCCTTCTGCATAGCGGTAAAGCGATTTTTCAAGCAGGTAGTCTTCACCCACTTTGATTCCGCCGTAATCGCTGCAGAGATCATCCTGGACAAATCTCAGGTCAATCCTCGTGACAAGCGAGGTCTCCTTCTCCGGATAGAGATCCTCAGATCCGAAGGAAGCAAACCAGGAGGCAAAGATATCATAGATCGCCTCACCCCACCGCGCATCCGGTTCATTGTTCTTCGTAAAGGATAAGCTTTCTCCGGAAGCATAGTCCACCGTGAACGGATACGCCTCAAATTCCGGCGGAAGTCCCGCCGTCACGTCATATACCCCGTTCTGGGATACGAGGTCGTACGTCTCGATCACATCCTGCAGTTCCATCAGCAGGGTCTGATCAGCCGCATGCCGGACTCCCGTATTCTCCTCAGAAGCGGTCAGCACGCCATCCGCTCCCTGTTCGATCTGAAAATGAAATCCATGATTTTCATCGCCATAGAACCGGTTGTTGAGGAAGAGCTTGGCGTCAAATCCGGTAATCTCTTTCGATACAATCTCCTTCGGTGCATCTTCATCGATTCTGGTTGTATTCCCGCCGTCGATGACTTCCGAGCCGGTCTCTTCCGCCTGTCCAGGCTTCGCTGCATCCCCACATCCGAACAGGCCGGACAGGGACAGCGCGCAGATGCATAGTGCCAGCATGATTTTCCCTTTTCTGCTCATATTACCAATAACTCCTGTTTTGTTTCGTCTCGCTGCCGGCTTTATTCCGCCGCCGGATCTGAACTACCTGCTGCCGGTTTTTACTTCCCGGCCACGGAAAGTTCCGGCACCAGCACCGACGTGGAGCCGATCCGGGTGAATCCGCGCGGGAAGCCGAATTCCAGGTCGTTCCCGAGCGCTTTGATGCTTTCAAGCATCCGGAAGAAGTTCCCGGAAACCGTGATTCCATTCACCGGCTTTCCCTTCTTTCCATTCTCGATCCGGAAGCCTGAAGCCATCAGCGACAGATCTCCGGTGATCGGATTGAGGCCTGCATGCAGACCCGCGAGACTGGTGATGATCAGGCCGCCGTCTGCCATCTGGTAAAGCGCTTCTTTTTCTGTATCACCCGCTGCGAGATAAAAGGTAAATGGGGCAATCCCCACTGCCCCGGAGTACGATGCCTTGCTGGCATTGCCGGTGCTTTCCACGCCCGCTTTCCCGGCCGTTTCCAGGTTGTAGAGCAGGGTTGAAAATACGCCGCCGTCCACGATTTTCTTGGTCCTGGTGGCAACGCCCTCTGCGTCGAACGGCATCTTCGCGCCGCTTTCCGCATAGAGCGGATCATCGATGATGGTCACCAGCGGGCTGGCGATCTGCTCTCCTTCCTTTCCTGCCAGCAGCGACAGGCCGTTCTGTGCAGCCTTCGCGGAAAAGATCTGCGCGTTCGCGCCGAGCAGCGAAGCAAATGCCCGCCCGGTAAAGACGACAGGATATTTACCGGAAGCAACCGGCTCTGCACCGATGGTATCTTTCGCATTCTCCACAGCTACTTTCGCAATCTTTTCCAGATGAACAGATGCAAGCGGGGCGACTTCATACTCGTCACCGTCATACATCTCATCACCCTCTCTCAGAATCGCCGACTGCATGGCCAGCTGGAATGCATAGGTATTCGACAGATCCAGTCCTGCGGAATTGATGATCCGCACACTGCCCTTCACTTCTGCGATCGTATTCTCGGAGCTCTCCTGCACCCGCGGATCCTCAGCCAGCGTTTTGTGATAGAGGTCGAGTGCCATAGCACGCATATCCGCCTTTTCCGGCGCCGGATTCTGCACCTCCGGATACGCGGAACTGCCTCCGAAAATCGGTGCCGCTTCTTTATTCAGATATGCAGCATTGTCCATCGCCTCGCGGACGATGCGGGAAGCTTCGCTGTCCGTAAACAATTCTGTCGAGCATGATCCTGCCTTACCGTCCACGATACAGCGGAAGCTGCAGCCGGCTGTCTTATCATTTGCAAATCCCGTGATTTTCCCCTGCATCGCGCTGGTGTCGAGAGACTCTTCTTCTGCATAGTAAAGCTCATATTCTGTAAGGCCCGCTGCCTTCGCCTCTGCGATGACAAGTGCCTGGAATTCTTCAAATGTCATGTCTTACCTCCCTCCTACCGTGATGGATGACACGCGGATCAATGGCTGGCCGACATTGGTCGGGATCGAGCCACTCGACGATCCGCACATGCCCTGTGCCGAAGCGAGATCCGTGCCGACACGGTCGATGTTCATCAGGATCTCGGAGCCCTTGCCGATCAGTGTCGCACCTCGGACCGTCTCACAGATCTTACCATTTCGCACAAGATATCCCTCATTGACTGCAAAATTGAATTCGCCGGTGACCGGATTCACAGATCCGCCGCCCATCGATGCAGCATAGAGGCCATATTCCATGGATTCGATGATTTCCTTGTTGTCATCCGTCCCTGCGGCAATATAGGTGTTGCTCATGCGGGAGGTCGGTTCATAATGATAGTTCTGCCGCCTGCCGCAGCCCGTCGGCGCCATGTTCATCCGGCGCCCGCCGAGGCGGTCGACGAGATAATTCTTCAGGATGCCGTTCTCGATCAGAACCAGTTTCTGTGTCGGATGCCCTTCGTCATCGATGTTATTGGAACCCCAGGATCCCGGTTCCGTTCCGTCATCAATGGCCGTGACCTTCGGATTCGCGATCTGCTGTCCGAGTTTCCCGCAGAACTGGCTGCGTCCGGTTGCTACGGACGTTGCTTCGAGAGAATGACCACAGGCCTCATGAAAAATCACGCCGCCAAAGCCATTCTCAATTGCCACCGTCATCTTCCCTGCCGGGCAGTAATCTGCATGCAGCATCGTCACCGCACGGCGGGCAGCCTCGCGGCCGAGCGTCTCCGGCACCTCGCCGGCAAAGATCTCAAGACCTCTTCTTGCACCTGTAGATGCACTGCCGGACTGGTTCTCACTGCCATTTGATGCCACAGCATTCACCATGATCCGCGCACGGATATGCCGGTCCTCTGTCAGGAGGCCTTCACTGTTTGCAATCTGGATCTGGCGGTCAACAGAAAGCAGTCTTCCCTGGACCTGGACGATCTCTTTGCTATAAGCCTTCGCACCCTCGTAGGCTGCGCGCAGAAGATCAATCTGCTCCTTGTTACCCGCACTGGCGGGGTTAATGCGGACAGCATGGATGTTCGGATAAACCGTCTCATGCAGAACAATATGCTGCCGCTGATCCTCCCGGATTACTCCGAGCGCCTCTGCAGCCTGCAGCGCACAGCGGAACAGCCCCTCTCTGCTGATGTCGGACGTCGATGCATAGACACTCTGCGTCCCAAGCAGCAGGCGGATTCCGACACCGGATAGCTGCTCATTGACAATCTCATCCACATCCCTGCCAAGCATCGTAATCGTTCCCTGTCTCGTGTGCTCAGCAAAGACTTCTGCGAAATCCGCCCCGGATGACATTGCGCAGCCGAGCAGTTCCTGGAGCAATGACTGTTCAAGAATCATGGTTTACTCCTCCCTTTTTTAAACCTTTTCTCAATGATCTATTTACATGTAGCTTCCTATCTGGCTTACGGACCACCCCGGCGAAGATTTCATCTTGAAGCGAGGATTCCTCGGGAAAAGATGAATTCGCCGCTCCGCCCTCATGAATTTTTCATCTTGGACCTGGGATTCGGCTAAAAAAAGATGAATCAGCATCTATCAGCCTTCTGTATTCGTCGATGCTGCTGTTGCTGCTTCTACCAGCCAGTCAAAGATCGGTTTCATCCCATCCTCCACCAGTTTTTCCGGGTGCCACTGTGTGGCGAGGACTCTGTCCCCCAGTTCATAACCTTCGATCACACCGTCCGGGCTCATTGCATTCAGCGTAAAGACATCCGCCAGTTCTTTCACTGCCTGGTGGTGTGTGGAGTTGACCGTCAGTGTCGCTGCTCCTCCGAAGATTTCCGCGAGGTGCGTGCCCGGCACGACATCGACCGGATGCCTGGTCTCTCCATTCTGGTGCTCGATCTCCACCTCCGGCCGGTCAAAGATATGCTGGTCATGCTTGCCGCCCATCACGACATTCAGGATCTGCTCCCCGCGGCAGATTGCGAGAATCGGCTTCTCTCCTTTCATGAACCGCTTCGCAAGCAGCATCTCCGTAATGTCCCGTTCTCTCGTCGCCGGAAAACTCTTTTCATGTGCCGGCTCACCCAGGAATTCTGCATTGATATCCGCCCCGCCGGACAGAATCAGGCCGTCGAATGCTTCATAGATCTGGTCGGCATCTTCCTCGCTCAACACCGTCCCGGTCAGAAACGCCAGGCCACCTGCCGCCTCAACCGCCCGGAGATAGGTCGGCGCCGGCTGCGCCGGGGCGATATTGCCAGGCGTATAGGAAGCAACTGCAATTTGGGGTTTTCTCTCTCTGGACATAAAGGCCTCCGTTTCATATCTGTTCTTTTATCTCGTATCTGTCCTTTTATCTCGTGTCTGTTCTTTTATCTCGTATCTGCTCTTCCGGACAGCTCCGGCATCTTTTATTGCTCTTTTTCTCTGGTAAGATGACATTTCGAGTTCCCCTGAGGCCCCTTTGCATCTTTCCTGGAATGTTTCTTCTGGTAAGATGCATTCCCTGGCTCCACATGCATCTTCCCAGGTGCGTTTATCTCCTCAAGATGCATTCTCAAGCATCTTTGAGGCTCTCATGCATCTTCCCAGGGATTTTCCTTCTGGTAAGATGCATTCTCAGGCTCCGCTTGCATCTTCTCAGGGATTTCCCTTCTGGTAAGATGCATTCTCAGGCTCCGCTTGCATCTTCTCAGAGATTTTCCTTCTGGCAAGATGCATTCCCCGGCTCCACATGCATCTTCCCAGCAGCGTTTATCTCCTCAAGATGCATTCTCAAGCATCTTTGAGGCTCCGCTTGCATCTTCCTGGAGATCTCCCTTCTTGTAAGATGAATTTCATGACTCATCTCCACTAACAAGGTGCTTATTTATTATACTAGTTGGCAAAAACGCAGTCAAGGTATCCGGTTAGCGTAAGACATCTGCAGATGTCTTACGCTAACCGGATACCTGTCTGGTCTTTTCAGAGCAGATATTTCTCGAGTAACCTGCGGACGAGCTGCGGACGAAGTGGCTGTCTGTCGCTTTCGAAGGTAAACAGCAGGTTTTCACCTGGGAAGATTCTGTTTTCTTCATACAGGAACAGGCGCCAGACAAAATCAGCGCAGTACTGGGGATCATCCAGCCTCCCGAGATGTTCCAGATAATACTCTTTTCTCTCTTTACGATTCAGCACCGTAAAATCAGGATGAATTGTTTCGCCGGAAAGGTAGATCGGACATTCATATCGATATGGAATTCCCATATGGTACATCATATCCGCTATGATCATCTCAGATTTCGAGCGAACCAGTTCGCCTCTCTCCGTTTGAAACGTAGGCATCCCATCCGGAATCCCTTTGGTCTGATACTCCTGTTCAGACCATTTCCTGGCAAATTCTTCGTCAGAAAGTCTGATGGGCGCGATTAATGCTTTCCTCTCTTCGCTCAGATGATCATAGATTTTTTCAGGAGCACCAACGGAATCGGTCTTCAGAAGTTTCAGAAGCTTCTCTTGTTCACTTTTTGCAGCTTTCAGTACCTGAAGGATATAGTCTTTTTGCGCAAGTTCCCTGGCAATCTCACCTTGATTCTTTTTGAGATAGCTTCCATCCGGATCCCCGGAATCCTGTACGAGGTAATATTGCGTTCTATTTTTCGAAGTACTGATCCGGAGTCTCCCGCTCCTGCCAAGCACCGATGAACGCTCCAGATAACTGATCATCTCTTTCAGTTCAGCAATTCTCAGCATTATTGTTCTTTTGATATCAACCATCTTGTGCACACTCCTATCCAATGAATTGGATATCACAGTTTCAATAACTTCTCCTTTTCTCATTCGTTTTCCCTGCGACGGCATCTTCAGGGAGCGATTTCTTTTTGTCGAAATGACTTTCTGACCCGGCATCTTCAGATCGACAAACTGCATCTTTGTCGTCTCCTATCTGAGCCCATTATGCAGAAAATCCATTTCCCCTCTAAAAGCACGGATGGCGCCCTGACTATGTCAGGACGCCATTTCATGCGTTTTATAACAGCTTTCAGCAGTCAAAAGCTGCATTTTTTAAATCAAGATCTCCACGATCACTGCATTACCCGATCTTCGCGACGATCTCTTCGATCGGCATTGCGAAGAGGCCCGGGATGTGGATCTCAGCGCCAGGAAGGTTCTCCGGGAGGCCAATACCAACGGCCTTCATGCCACCGTTGTGTGCTGCTTCGATGCCTGCAAGGGCGTCTTCGAAGACGATGCACTCATCATAGGAGAAGCCCATCTCATCCGCGCCGCGGGTGAAGACTTCCGGATCCGGCTTCGGCTTGGAAACCTTTGTGCCATCGATCAGGACATCGAAAAGCGGTGTGATCTCAAGCTTGTCAAGAATCAGCGGAGCATTCTTGCTGGCGGAGCCAAGCGCAAGCTTGTAGCCCTGCTCTCTTGCATGTGTCAGGAACTCAACAACACCCGGAAGGATCTCGTCCTTGGTCAGCTTGTTAATGTAGCCGACATAGACATCATTCTTCTTTGCGCAGTAGAATTCTTTCTCTTCATCGCTCATGGTACGGCCGCCGATCTCAAGAATGATCTCGAAAGAACGGGTACGGGAAACACCCTTCAGACGCTCATTGTCCTTCTCATTGAAGTCAATGCCGAGTTCATTTGCAAGATCTTTCCATGCAAGATAGTGATACTTTGCGGTATCGACGATAACGCCGTCCAGGTCGAAAATAAGGCCCTTATAGCTCATGTTGTAAATCCCCCTTTACATGAATGAATTACACCGGTACCAGCCAGGCCATGCAATCTTAGATCGTTGGCAGCCAGACCACGCAATCTCTCATCGCTGACAGTCCGGCCGGATCCCGGAAAAGTTCTTTTGTTTTCATCTTATTATCGAATTCTCTCGATTCAAGATGACTGGATTATGACGATGGCGTTGTGAATTCATCTTTTCTCTTCTTTTCTTTGACGTAAGATGAATTCCCGGCTGCGTTGACAGATTCTTTTCATCTTTTCTCTTCGCTTTTCCGACACAAGATGAATTCCCGGCTGCTCCGGCAACTTCTTTGCATCTTTTATCTTCGCTTTTCCGACGGAAGATGCATTCCCAGCTGCTCCGGCAACTTCTTTGCATCTTTTATCCTCGTTATCCCGATGCAAGATGCATTCCCGCCTGCTCTGGCAACTTCTTTGCATCTTTTATCTTCGTTATCCCGACACAAGATGCATTCCCGCCTGCTCTGGCAACTTCTTTGCATCTTTTATCCTCGTTATCTCGATGCAAGATGCATTCCCGCCTGCTCTGGCAACTTCTTTGCATCTTTTATCTTCGTTATCCTGACGCAAGATGCATTCCCGCCTGCTCTGGCAACTTCTTTGCATCTTTTATCTTCGTTATCCCGACGCAAGATGCATTCCCGGCTGCGCAGCCAGCTTCTGCGCGATCAGCTTCTGCTCGCCCAGCGCCTGAGGCCGCCAATGACTAAATCAATCTTACAGTACACTCTTCACTGCGTCGATGACGGCTTCCTTGGTGATGCCGAACTTCTCGAAGAGGACTGCTGCCGGTGCGGATGCGCCGAAGCCCTTCATGGAGACGGTTGTGCCGTCGAGGCCGACATACTTGCCCCAGCCGAAGTCGCAAAGTGCCTCGACTGCGACTCTTGCGCGGCAGGCCTTCGGAAGGATGCTCTCCTTGTATTCAGCGGACTGTGCCTCGAAGATGTCCATACATGGCATGGAGACCACGCGGATGTCGACGCCTTCACCTGCAAGGGCTTCCTTCGCAGCGATACCAAGCTGAACCTCAGAACCGGTTGCCATGATGATTGCATCCGGGATTTCCTTCTCGGAATCTGCGACGATGTAGCCACCCTTCAGGGCTTCCTTGGAGGAGCCTGCAAGCTGCGGCAGGTTCTGACGAGTCAGGACGATCGCAGTCGGTGTATTCTTCGAAGTAACAGCACTGTACCATGCAGCGATGGTCTCGGTCGCATCTGCCGGACGGAAGACATTGAAGTTCGGCATTGCGCGGAACTCAGCGAGCTGCTCGATCGGCTCATGGGTCGGGCCATCCTCGCCGACACCGATGGAGTCGTGTGTCAGGACGTAAGTGAGCGGCAGACCCATCAGGGAAGCAAGTCTTGCCATCGGCTTTACATAGTCACTGAAAACAAAGAAGGTGGAAACATACGGAATCACGCCGCCGTGCAGGGCAAGACCGTTGCCGATACCTGCCATCGCCAGCTCACGGATGCCGAAGTGCAGGTTCTGGCCTGCATAATTCTCCTTCGAGAAATCGCCCTTATCCTTCATGTTGGTCTTGGTGGACGGTGCAAGGTCAGCAGCACCACCGAACATACCCGGAAGGATATTCGCAAGACGGTTGATCACCTGTCCGGAGAGATTTCTGGTTGCTTCCGGCTTCTCGTCGTAGCTCCAGAAAGCCTCATCGTCGATCAGCTTCTCGGCAGCATTCTTATCGAAATACTGATCCCACAGTTCCTTCATCTCCGGGAACTTCTCACAGTACTCAGTAAACAGTGCGCACCATGCCTCCTCAGCCTTCGCACCACGCTCAGCCTTCTCAGCATAATTTGCATAAACCTCATCCGGTACATAGAAGGAAACCTCAGGATCAAAACCAAGATTCTCCTTGAGTGCCTTAACATTCTCAACACCGAGCGGCTCACCGTGTGCAGAAGCCTTTCCTTCCTTTGCCGGGCAGCCGAAGCCGATCTTCGTCTTCACTTCGATCATGGTCGGTCTTGTGGTATCCGCCTTTGCAGCTTCAATCGCGGCACCGATCTCATCGAGATCATTGCCATCTTCGACCAGAAGTGTCTGGAAGCCGAAAGCTTCAAAGCGCTTTCTCACATCCTCGCGGAAAGCAATGTTTGTATTTCCTTCGATGGAAATGTTGTTCGAATCGTACAGGACAATCAGCTTGGAAAGGCCCAGTGTTCCAGCCAGGGAGAATGCCTCGTAGGAGATACCCTCCATCATGCAGCCGTCACCACCGAGAACGTAGGTGTAGTGATCAACAACCGGATAACCTTCTTTGTTGAAAACCGCAGCCAGATGTGCCTCAGCCATCGCCATACCGACAGCCATCGCCATACCTGCGCCGAGCGGGCCGGTCGAAGCCTCTACGCCAGGTGTTACGCCATACTCCGGATGGCCAGGCGTCTTCGACCCCCACTGTCTGAACTGCTTCATGTCCTCCATGGTCACGCCATAGTTAAACAGATGCAGCAGGGAGTACAGAAGTGTCGAGCCATGTCCGCCGGACAGGATGAACCGGTCACGGTTCGGCCATGCAGGATCCTTCGGATTGTGATTCATGTGATTCGCCCAGAGCTCGTAAGCCATCGCTGCCGAGCCGAGCGGGAGTCCCGGATGACCGGAATTTGCCTTCTGGACAGCATCAGCAGCCAGAACACGAATCGCATTGACAGAAGTTGTTTCAATTGGTGTGTGTGCCATATATTCCTCCTTTAGATGCCATGTATCAGATCTATGCTTCTATTCCGCATTGACATCAAATACACTATTTTCACTTGTGTAAACAAATACCCTGGATGTTTCAGAAGTCATTTGCCGTTATCGTCATTCCTCCCGGTTCGCGATCAGTTCTTTCGCATACGGCAGTGTCAGGATCCAGTCGCAGAGTGTGTGCCACTCCTGCAGCTTATGATTCCTTCTTGCATAGTAGATATTTGTCAGCGTCTCATAATTGAGTGTGCAGGTCCGCATCTGGTTGTAACTCGACGGCAGCAGCTGAATCATATCATACCAGTCCTGCTTGTCCTTCGTCTCAAGATATCTCTGCCTTACCTGCTCCATATAGCCGATGTAGTTCAGGAATACCGCGCGGGATGCTTCACTCATATGATCCGTTGAGAAATCGCTTTCTTCAAACGCCTTTGCCTGGATCTTGTGCATGGTGCTGGTGGAGTTCGCGACCGTCGCCACCTTATAGGTATCATACTCTTTCCACCAGTAAAGCGGTGCGGTGATATCGACGGAGACGAAGATCTGACGGATGAATTTCCGGTGATCACTTCCGGCGCGTGCAAGCCGCATCGCCAGATCGAGGTCATTCGGTCCCAGGACATACTGATGGTCCTCATCATAATAGCTGTCGCTCCTCGCCCAGCTGTTCAGCGGATTCCTGGCACCGCGCATGGCATTCTCCAGGTTCATCACAGCGGTCCGTTCCAGTTTGATCATATCGTTCTCCTCTCCGTCTGCACGCTTTCGTAAGCTTCGAAATACGCAGACTCCCACTACACATCATAACACAGCTGACGGATGATTTCCACAAAGAAATTCACCGTTTTACTCGATGGCGTCAAGCGCTTTCCACTCCTCCGGCTGCATCCGTTCATTCGCAGCAATCACATTCTCGAGCACACGCCGGAAGCCGCTCATCGTCGCCGCAGCGAAGACGTTCATGTCCGAGGAAAGGACGAAGCGCATCGCGGTCTGCGGCACACTGAGAGCATGCTCTGCCGCATATCGTTCTGCTGCGGCAAGCCGCCGCATATTGTCCTCCGACAGATATCCCTTTGTGGCAAATGGATCGAGGACCTTCTTTGCTGCGTCGTAGTCAAAGCTCCGGAACTTCCCGCTCATAAAGCCGCGGCCGAGGCTCGAATAGGCGATCACAGGCATCTGGTTCGCCGTATACCACGCCCTTGCTTCTGCATTCTCAGGGCCTGCGATCGTCACACACTCCCCACCCCATGGATCATCAACCTGCCGTGTCAGGCCATAGTTCGGGCTCGAAACCGTAAACCCGGTGAGACCGTGTGCCTCCGCATAGGCATTCGCCTCCATGATCCGTGTATGCGTCCAGTTCGATACGCCGAACACCCGGATCTTTCCGGCGGCTTTCGCTTCATTCAGCGTCTCGATGAACTCGCTGACCGGTGTCTTCGGATCATCACGGTGCAGCAGGAAGATGTCGATATAGGATGTCTGCAGTTTCTCAAGGCTCATCGCCAATTCTTCTTCGATAACCTTCCGGTCGATATGGACCGACCCGCCGGGGCCTGCGTTGCCGCACTTCGTCAGCACCACCACGTCCTCACGGTTATCTCTGGCCTTCATCCACTTGCCGAGCGTCTCCTCCGCATTTCCATATCCTCTTGCACAGTCGATCGCGTTGATCCCGAACGCCATGGCGAGATCAAAGAGAATCTCCGCGTTGGCCCCCATCATCATCGGCATGGCTGCCGTCCCGAAGAAGATCCGCGACACTTTCTTCGTGAGGCCCGGGAAATCACTCTGCGGGCAGTGGAGGAATGTCTTCTTTTCCATCGCGGTAATCACATCAAGGTATGTCCGCACGCAGGAAATATGTGCCGCTCCATGGGAATCCGCAGGTGCCGCATACTCGACCGCATAGGTTCCGTCATAGCCATCCACAAGACTTCTCCGGATCAGTTCCTCCATCGGGATCACCCCGCTGCCGGTGAGCACGGCCTTGATCGCCTGCCCGTTCACACACTTCTCCCCATCCGGGAAATCCCCGATCCGTACCTCTTTCAGATGGAAGCGGGAAATCCGGTCCTTCAGCAGTTCATAGGCCGCCAGCTCATCTGCATGGACATCTGCCACCCGGAAGTTCCCGGTATCAAAGGCCAGGCCGAGCCCCGGAACCGCATCGAGCACCCACCTCACGTCCTCCACAGCAGCCAGCGGCTTCATGGCGTGCGGTGTATTTTCAAAGATGACCTGAATACCCTCCGGTTCCGTCAGAGCGACTGCCTTACGGAAATGTTCCGCTGTCAGACGGAGGATCTCTTCTTTGCCAAGCTTCCTGCACACTTCCTGGTCCGCCGCATCATTGGCACCAGGAACGATCATCAGGTACTTTGCACCTGCTTTCTTTGCAAGTGCCAGTGCATTCCGGATCCCACCCTCGACCTGGTCCGGCGCGGTATAAAACGGCAGGCCGGTGATCAGGCAGCCGAGACGGATGCCGTACTTCTGCAGGGCAGCGAGAAGCGCATCCTCTCCATAGAGCCGGAACTCAAATTCCATGATATCCGCTTCCTCATAGCCGCCCTCTTTGATAATTCTCGCAAGCAGATCCGCGTCGATGGTCTTAACGAAGCCATCCCGCATCATCGAAAAAGTCATCAGCGAAGTCTTCATGATTCTGTTTCCTTTCCTTCACAAAAATCACATGCCACATCATATTATAGTACGAAGAAATCCCGCCTGCAATCAAAAAACACGGCTGCAGGCCGGAAACCGGTGCAGCCGTGTTTTTCCTATCTTAGAGTACTATCATCGTTCAGAAATCAGAACATCCAGTCCGCGGTGCTGTCGCCGTTCGGATCGCCGAATGCGCTCATGCCGCCGAAACGAGGTGCCTTGTTGGTTGCCACAATCACTTCGCCCAGTTCCTTGTCGAAGTCAGCCTTGCAGCAGGTCTTCTCATCAAAGACCATCGTGTTCAGGGTATCTGCCGAAACCGGTGCCCATGCCGGAACCTTCGCATTGTTCGGGTCGCCTGTTCTTGCAAATGCACAGATCGAAGCGCTGATCTCATCGCGGAGCTTCTCGCAGACTTCGCCCATGCCGTCATAGAGCGCGAGCATCTCGGAGTTGCCGAAGACAAACGGAAGATCCGAGCAGTGCCATGCCGGGGAACCGCCCTCGTAATCGAAGGTCAGGGTCGTCAGCATATTCCAGGTCGGCGCGGTGCTCTCCTTCGCCTTCAGGGTCAGATAATTTCTCGAGCCTCTCCGCACATTGACATCGAGAACCGGGATATCGATGATCCGCTTGTCCGGGTAAGCTGCCTTAAACGCTGTGACGATTGCTTCCGCATTCTCCTCGCCGTATTTTGCTGCAACCAGCGCGCATGCCTCTTCGTCTGTATAAGCGTCCGCATCCTTCTCCATTCTGGCCATGACCAGATCGGAAAATACGGTGCCGCCCAGTGTCGGAACAGTCTTGTAGTAGTCTGCGACGCCGACCTCGGTCGGATCGCCCAGATACCAGCCGTTCGCCTTCGGGCCCCAGAAGAAGGTATAGCCTTCCTTCTCGAGGGTCTTACCTGCCAGGTTGACCGCACGGATGAACAGGGCAAGCGGAACCTCCTCCAGCTCCTTGATCGTGGAGACACCTGCCTCCTTCATGATCTCCTTCGGAAGCAGATCTGCCGGCGCCGGGTTCTGGCTGAAGCGCATGCCGCCCATGCCGCCGGAAAGAAGGATTGCTCTGTGGAACAGGCCTGCCGCTGCCGGAGTCTGTCCGAGGGTATTCACCTTGCCGCCGCCACCGGACTGGCCGAAGATCGTGACATTCTCCGGATCGCCGCCGAAGGCCTGGATGTTGTTGTGCACCCACTCGAGCGAAGCAACCAGGTCAGCGATGCCGCAGTTTGCAGAGTTCTCATACTCCGGGCCGAATGCGGACAGATCCAGGAAGCCGAAGACATTCAGACGATGGTTGACCGTGATCACGATCACGTCTTCCTTGGTTGCCAGTGCCTGGCCGTCGTAGCAGACCTGCTCCAGTGCGGAACCGTTCGCATAGCCGCCGCCATGGTACCAGACCAGGACCGGCTTCTTCGCTGCCGGATCGAGGGTCGGTGTCCAGAGATTCAGATTCAGGCAGTCCTCGTTCGAAGGCCAGAAACGATGCGGGATCTTGACCTCTCCCGAAGGTCTCGGGTTCGAAAGCACCGGGCTGATATAGCCGTAGGCTGTTGCATCCTTGATGCCGTCCCACGCATCGACCGGCTCCGGCTGATGAAAACGCTTTGCCTTTGCATAGCGGATTCCATAGAAATTGTACACGCCCTTGTAGAGGAAACCACGCAGTTTTCCCTTGTCTGTCTCGACGACAGGGGCATCTCTTCTGACTGTAATGTTCGACATGCTGTCCTTCCTTTCTGATCTGAGAAATATCGTTCACCCATGTTTCATACACAGGATGCCTGCACCCAGGCGGGCATCCATCCTTATCTATTGTAGCGGAAATGAGCCATTTTTCAACACTTTTTCTCATTTTCCGCGGCATCTGAGGCCGGATTCTCATTGCACAGTTGGAAATCCCATGCTATACTTAGAGGTAGAATTCAGAAAACAGATGCAAAGGAGCTCTATGAACTATATTGTTTTTGACCTGGAGTGGAACCAGGCGCCGACGGTCGAGGAAGCCAGGCCCGGACTCCCCTTTGAGATCATCGAGATCGGGGCAGTCAAAGTCTCGGCCGAGACGCTCCAGACGCTTGACATGTTCCACCGCATTATTGAGCCGGTCGTCTATCCGGAACTCTTCTCGCATACCAGGCAGGTCGTTGCACTGAACCAGAAGGATCTGGAGGCCGGAGACAGCTTCCACGAAGCGGCGACGGATTTTCTATCCTGGTGCGGGGCCGGCGGCGAGGAGTACCTCTTCGCGACCTGGGGAAGCGGCGACCTGAAGGAACTGCAGCGGAATCTGGAATATTTCCACATCCGGAATCCCTTTACCGGTCCGATCAAGTATGCCGATGTACAGCAGCTGTACGCGATCTCCGAGAACGAAACGAACCAGTCCCTCTCCCTGGAATCGGTCGCCCAGAAGATGAGGATCTCCTGGCAGGGCCGCTACCACGCGGCACTTTCCGATGCCCGCTACACGGCGGAGATCCTGAAGACGCTTGATCCGGAACTCATCGAGACCTATCCGGCACTCGATACCTACCACTACCCCGACGAAAAGAACGAGGGACTGATGCTCTCCTATCCGGATCATCTGATCCTCTACTCCCCCTCCTTCAAGACACGGGAAGAACTTGAGAACTCACACACCTCCATCCTCCGATGTCCGGTCTGCAAGAAGAAATCGAAGCGCCTGATCCCCTGGCACTCCGGGAACGGCAGAGCCTACTACACCATCGCAAGATGCCAGACACACGGCCCGATGCGCGGCCGGCGGGTCTTCCACGATCCGGAAGAGGATATCCATTACACGACGATCACCATTAAGCAGATTACAGAAGAAGAAGCCGAACATATTGTCGGGAAAATACGTGAACGCGGCCGCAGGTCTTAAGACCCTGGCCGCGTTCCGCGTTATCGGAGGCTTACTCATCCGCCTCTTCATATTCTCTTTGTTTCTTCAGGAAGACCTTCCGCTTCTTCCGGTACGGAATCCCGATCAGAACTTCATAAGCAATCACACAGGCTGCCGCAAGGACAACGACGATCGCAAGAATCAACAGTGGGATGGATACGCCGCGTTTTCCGGTTTTCTCTTCGTTCTTCCCGGTATCGCTGCCCGTATCTGCCTCTGTATGTGCATCGGACTTTTCCGACTTCTCTGCCGCATCATCCGCTTCATCCGTATTCTCAGCAGCAACATCATATCCTTCGATCTGACCGTCCGGTCCGATCTCCCGGCTTCCGACGTGTGCCGGAATCTCATAGCCATCTTCCCGTTCGCTCTCAAACAGAATCTCGCCTAGGGCGATTTCATGCCCGGCATAGCGGACCTGCATCGTCCCGATCACATTCTCGCCCGGCGTTACCTCCATCCCGTTCCGGAAGGAGATCCGGTACTGCCATGCAGAAGGATCTTCATTCTTCGGAAGCACGATACTCGAGCGGTCAAGCCGTAGAGAGAGCGGCACATCTTCATAGCCGTCGTACCCCTCTTCCTCCGCCAGGTGCTGCAGGAGCACATCATTCTTCGGAATCACCTCCAACAGTGTCGAGACCGGCGCATCCACCATCTCAAAGTTCTCAAAGGCACTCTCGAGCATCGTGATGCCGCTGGTGTACTGCGATTCCCGGTTATAGCCGTGCAGGATCACGCAAACTACATCGAGATTATCCACCTTCGCATAGGTGACAAGCGAATACCCGGCCTCCGTCGTATAGCCGGTCTTTCCCGCATAGGCAGGCTCATACAGGTAGTCATTGGTCTGGAGCGGATTGAACATCAGATGGGAGTTCGATACCGGCCGCTCTCCGTCCGGGACCTCCTCCGTCGGCGGGATGATCTTGTACTTCGATCCTGCGATCTCCAGAAATTTCTTGTTCTTCCAGGCTTCTCTGGCGATCTTTGCCATATCGATCGCGGTAGTGTAATGATTCTCATCATGAAGGCCGTTCGGGTTCACAAAGTGTGTCCCCGTGCAGCCAAGCTCTTTCGCCCTGGCATTCATCATATCGACGAAGTTCTCGAGGCTCCCGCCCACATGGATGGCGATCGCCTTTGCGACCTCATTCGCAGAAGCCAGCATCATCCCGTAGAGGCTGTTCTCCATCGAGAGATGCTCCCCGATGGTCATCCCGATGCTGCTGGAATTGTAGCCGTTCCCGTAGACAGCATCCTCGGTGTACTCCACCATCTCGTCCATCTCGGAATTCTCAAGTGCCAGCAGCGCCGTCATGATCTTGGTCACCGATGCCGGATAATGCTTCGCATGCGCATTCTTCTGGTAGAGGATCGTCCCGGTCGTCAGCTCCATCACGACCGCTGCCTCGGCAGAGATCTCCGGTGCCTCAGGCCAGAGACTGTCCCCCGACGCCGCACTCGTTGCACGGACCGTCAGCGGCTGCAGGATTCCCGTGACCAGCAGGACCGCCAGCATAAGAAAGACAAAGGGTTTATGATAAGATCGTTTCATCATCGTTTTGAACATTCTTTTCCATCCTGAAACATAAAAAATAAGGGGAATGTGCTCCCACACCCCCTTACTTTACCAAATATCAGAAAACTTGTAAAGGTCATTCCACGATGATTCTGGCTCTGTCCAGGTTCTTCCCCTTCAAAAACACTGACCGGCATATCCGACGCTTTTGAGAATTGTTCCAGCAGTCTGTAAATATCCATAAACTCTTTGCGTTTCCTCCTGTCCTGTGCTATAATCCACTCGCGAAACCAAATAGAAAGGGAGCTGTTCAGGACCGACAAGAATTCGAAAGACTAGCGGCTGAAAGCTTGCTTTCATAGCCGCTTTCTATCGAATTCTTACCGGCCTGATGGCCGACGCTTATAGACAAGAGTTGCGAAGCAACGATTAGCAGCGTAGCTGCGGTCTATAAGAGGTCGGTCCTGAACAGCTATGAAGATGTCATGCGTCTGAAAAATATCCCGGGCTCCCGCGATGTGATTGCGGAAAGCCCTTATGTCATTCATACCCCGGAACAGTACCGCGGTCATTTTGCCGATTATTTCGGGAACACCCATCCGATCCACATCGAGATCGGCACGGGCAAGGGAAAGTTCATCACCGAACTCGCCCTGAAGAACCCGGACATCAATTACATCGGCATCGAGAAGTACTCGAGCGTCCTCCTGCGCGCCATCCAGAAGATGGAGGTTCTCGCAGGCGATCGTCCGGTCTATCCGAAACCGACCAACGGAAAGGATGTCGCCGAGGAGGAAATCCCGGAATGGCTGCATGCCCGCCCGGAAGGTGCACCGGAAAATCTCCTTTTCATCCGCATGGATGCCGAGACGATCACCGATGTCTTCGGGGAACAGGAGATCGCCCGGATCTACCTGAACTTCTCCGACCCCTGGCCGAAGGACCGCCATGCCAAGAGAAGACTCCCGAGCCGGCAGTATTTCGCCCGGTATAACCAGATCCTCATCCCGGATGGAGAGGTCTGCTTCAAGACCGACAACGAAGACCTCTTTGACTTTTCCCTGTGCGAGGCACCGGAGGCCGGCTGGCAGTACCGGGATGTCACCAGAGATCTGCACCATTCCGTGTGGTCAGAAGGCAACATCATGACCGAGTACGAAGAGCGCTTCTCCGGACAGGGAAAGCCGATCTGCAGAGCAGTCTTCTACCGCTAATCGTATACCGTTACAGGGCTTCTGTCAAAAGAATATCTCATTCACAAAACACAAAGAAGGCACCGGACAATTTACGATCCGATGCCTTCTTCTATTTACATGGTGAGGTGTAAACGTATTTCCAGAGATCTGATTATACAATCAGGAGTCTTCTGTGGTTCACATGCTTGCCGAACTCCGGCAGGAAGACAAAGAGTTCCTTGTCCGGATCGAGTGCGTTCTGCATGATCGGCGGCATGTAGGAAGAGGTGAAGCAGTAGCCATAGGTGATATCATGATATCCCTGTGCCAGGCCGCCTTCCTTCTTCACTTTCAGGGTTGCGGTCTCGGTCGGAGCCCAGTGTACCTGATAGTTCTCGGTCATCTGCTCGAGGGTGTAATCCTCACCCTTGATGTTCCAGATGATGTCTTCTTTCTCAAATCTCTCACCGTCGATGATCAGGGTTCCCGGACGAATCTGGGAAAGGAATACACCACGGTAGTACGGCAGACGGATCTTCAGCTGAAATCCGGTCACTTTGCCGTCTTCTTTTGTATTACGGAATCCTACAGACTGAATGACTTCTTTTTCCATGATCCATCCTCCTCTCAATCACCGATCAGGTTCTTCAGCATGATATGCTGTTTCCTGAGGGTCTGGCCTACCTCATATCCCGGGTCATACTTGTCAGCGCCTTCATATTCGCTGAGGAGATAGCCATCCCAGCCATGCTCCTGCATGATCTTGATGATCTCCGGATACGGGATGGTGGTCTCATGAAAGTCATCGCTCATGTTGATGAACTTCGCATGGCAGCAGTAGATATACGGCAGCAGCGGAATGATGTCCTCCGGCTTGTTCGGCTGGAACAGCGGATCACGGTACTCGTGCTCGCCGAACTCGGTACGGAACACGGAGAAGTCGATGTTCAGGCCGAAGTTTTTCGTGCCGGTTTCTTTGATGAAATCGACAAATGCCTTGACCATCTCGCCGTTCAGGTTGCTCGGTGTGTGGATCTCCGGGCAGAGGCGGATGTTGCACTGCTCTGCAAGCGGAAGCACGCCCTTGATGATCTCTCTCCAGTTTTCAACCGGCTCGAGTTTCTCATTGATGACCGGCATCTTCGCACGCATGACCGTGAAGCCAAGGCGATGCGCAAGGCGGATATCTCTGGACAGGAATTCGATCGCTTCCTCGGTGGTCAGATCTCTGGTTCCCATGACATGGGAATCGATCCAGTTGCCGTACTCGACCGGGACAAGTTCATACTTGTCCAGCAGACGGAACCACTTGTCCACCCACTCGTCCGTCGGATACGGATAGTTCTCGATGTGCGTGTTTGCAAGAATCTCGATGCCGTGCGCGCCCATATCACAGACATCTTCAAAACAATCTTCCAGATTTTTGCTGAATCCGAAATCAGCGGAATAGCTGTAGAGTGCTACACCACGCTTTGGACCCTTTCTGTCGTACTGGTACATAACCCCGATACCTCTCTTTCGTGTACATGAACACTTTCTGTTCGTTACAACCAGATTATAGCACTTTGTGAAGGATTGCCTCAAGAGAGTTTCCTGCTATGGAATTTCACATTATGAAATTCTCTTCTCACTCCAGCTCCGCCATGCGGTTCCACAGGCGGTAGTACATGCCTTCACGGGCAAGCAGTTCGTCATGCGTGCCCTCTTCCTCAATCCCATTCTTGTCCAGTACCAGGATGCGGTCTGCATCCTGTACCGTCGTCAGTCTGTGTGCAATGGTGATGGTCGTCCGTCCCTTCGCCAGTTCCTTCAGACTGCCTGTGACCAGAATCTCGCTCTCGTTATCGAGCGCTGAGGTAGCCTCATCCAGGATCAGAATCTTCGGATTCTTTAAGAAGACCCTGGCGATCGAAAGACGCTGCTTCTGGCCGCCGGAGAGCTTCACGCCACGCTCACCGATATAGGTATGGATCCCATCCGGGAGCCGGTCGATGAACTCATCTGCGCCGGCAAGCTTTGCGGCTGCAAGAATCTCCTCATCCGTAGCCTGCTCGCGGCCGTAGGCGATATTGTCCCGGATGGTGCCGCTGAACAGATACACATCCTGCTGCACCATGCCGATCGCCTGGCGAAGGCTCTTTAACGTCACCTTGCTGATATCCTGCCCGTCGATCTCGATCTCGCCGCTCGTGACATCATAAAAACGCGGGATCAGGTTACAGATCGTGGTCTTGCCGCCGCCTGACGCACCGACGATCGCCAGATTCTCACCGGGTCTGACCTCCAGGTTCAGGTCATGCAGGACCTTATTGTGATCATCCGGGTATTCGAAATTGACATGCCGGAAGGTGATGCCACCGTCTGTGACAGCCAGTTCCCCGGCATTCTCCGCATCCTTGATATCGATCGGCGTATCCAGGATCTCATAGAACCGCTCAATTCCTGTCATGCCGCGCTGGAACTGTTCTGTGAATTCGACAATCCTTCTGATCGTCGCAATCAGCGTGGAGACATAGAGAATATATGCCACCAGATCACCCGGGCCGATGATCCCGCGGATCAGGAAAAGGCCGCCCGCAAGGATGACGACCGTATACATCAGACCGTCGAACAGTCTGGTAGAAGTACCGAAGGCTGCCATCGCATAGTAGTATTTCTTCTTGATGCTCTGGAACGCGAGATTGCCTTCTTCGAACTTTCTCTTCTCCTCATCCTCCGCCGTGAAGGCCTTGACCACCCGCTCGCCAAGCAGGCTGTCCTCGATGGCGGCATTCAGCTCACCGACCTGGAAACGCTGTGCCTTCTGCGCCTCACGAAGCCAGTGGTTCAGCTTCACCGACACAAAAAACATCAGCGGCAGACAGCAGAAAATCAGAACGGTCAGCAGCAGGGAATAGCGCGCCAGAATGATAAAGGAGACCAGGATCTTAATCCCTGCGATAAAGAATTCCTCCGGGCAGTGGTGGGCGAATTCCGTCACATCAAAAAGGTCATTCGTGATCCTGCCCATGATCTGCCCGATCTTGTGATTCGAATAATAGGAAGCCGACAGCCGCTGCAGATGGTCAAAGGCTGTCCGGCGCATATCCGTCTCGATGTAGACACCCATGATATGTCCCTGGGACTGCATATAGAAATTCGCCCCGGCATCCACGAGCCGCAGCAGCACATAAACAAGTGCCATCCGGGTCACGGCGCTGACCGCAAGCGGAACACCGGTTCCTGACGAAACCGCAATCGCCGAATTGGTCAGTCTGCGCATGATCATTGGCAGTACGATATCACAGATCGTCGTCAGGGATGCAAAAAACAGATCCAGAATCAGCAGGTGCCTGTACTTTGCCAGATACGGCAGAAACCGCCGTATCAATGTTCCGGACGAATAGGTCCGCTCACCGTGTGCAATCTTGTTCCTTTTTTTCATCAGAATACTCTCCACCTTCTTAGTTTAATGTAACTGTTCAGGACCGACGTCTTTAGGAGTTCGACTTAGTCGAACTCCCACCGCAAGCTACGCGGCTAATCGTTGCTTCGCAACTCTTGTCGGTCCTGAACGTTTACATAAGTATAGCATATAAACCGAGAAATGCTACCCCATTGCGGAAAAGAGATTCTTTCAAAAAGGCCCGGATCGCATCAGATCCGGACCTTTTCCCATTATCATATCATTTATCAAACCAGATCCGTTCAAACTGTACCGTGCCTTCCAGCACTTCTACCCGGATCCTGTAGGCGTCCCCTGTCGGCAGATCGAGAACCTTGATCTTCTCAGATGCAGCCTTGTCCGCCTTCCGGACGCTGATCTCAGCAGTAAGATCTCCACAGGTGACCCTGATCTTCGCATCCGTGAGCGGCATCACCGAAAGCGAGACCGCACAGCTTTCCCTGACATCATAGACGGAGTAGTGAACATATTCCCCTGCCTGCAGTTCCAGCCACAGATTTTTGATCGCATTTGGTGTCTTCCCGAAGCCTGTCTGGCCGGAAAATGCCCAGACTGATTTCGGTCCCGGGCGATATCCGTCCGGCTTCACGACCAGTTTCGTCCGGTCCTCGATCCGGTAGTTGTAGGCATTTCCATAGAACCAGTTCCCGGAAAATGCCTCGCCCGGCAATCCGTGATCGTATCCGACAGCCGGGAAGGAAATCCCAGGCTGGCGCAGGTTGTAACGGTGAATCTTCTCCCCATGCTGGCAGTTCTCATACTTCAGGTTTTCCAGATATTCATCGAAGATCCGGATCGCATGTTCATAGGATGGACGTGGACCGCCATTGTCCGCGTAATCATGGATGAGATTCCATTCCTGTGGGAGATGATACATCTCGCAATGCATGTCATCCGTATTCCATTCTCTTGCCGCACTCTTCCAGACCCAGAGGCAGAACCCGACGGACTCCTTCGCAATGGTGTCCAGAAAGATTGTGTTTTCTTCGAGACCGTTGCCGCCTTCTCCCATCCAGATCGGGACGTCCAGTACCAGAGAACGTTCCAGCATCCCATAAAGTTCCGCCATCTCCGGCACGAATCCATAGATATGGACCTGAATACACCAGTTGTTTTCATACGGATCATAGTTGTGATCAAAAATGGAAACCTGCGTCGACCAGATAGTACCTTCGACGATCAGCAGATGCTTCTGATCGATCTTCCGGATTCTTGCAATCAGCTCATCATAAAACTTCTTCAGCTGGTCGGTATATGTCAGAGAAACCGGAGAATTCAGCGGTTCATTCAGCAGGTCATAGCCACCAACGATCCACCGGTCACCAAATCTCCTCGCGATCTCTTCCCAGAGGACAATGGTTCTCTCCCAGCTTTCCTCATCAAAGAACAGATGCGGCTGGTTATCAACCCCGTTGTCACAGCCGCCGCAGGACTGTCCGCCTGGTGTCGTGTGCATGTCAAGGATCGCATAGATCTTATACTTTTCACACCAGTCCAGGACATCCGACAGCATGGCGAAGGTATCCTCGTTCCACTGGTAGCCCGGTTCCTCTTTCAGGAAACCGGATGCGTCGAGCACCAGTCTGGTGGAGTTGTATCCCAGCTCCGCCATTCTGGCGATATCCTTTTCACTGAGGAAATTCCGGTACCACTGCGGCCAGAATTTCTCTGCGTACTCCGTTCCGCAGAGTTCCCGGATCAGCAGATCCATGGAACGCTTCCGGTCCAGTTTTTTCGGCTGGTTATATTCTCCGCCGAAAGGTGCGGTTCCGCCTACCATGAATCCCTCCGGATTCATCCAGTTGCCGACGCCGTATCCTCTCAGGATCACGGTCTCCCCGGCTTCATTCACGATCTTTCTGCCAGCGGCGTGGAGGAAACCCTCCACGCCGCTCTGAAAACGATTATTCATTTATATTCACCACTTATCTTTCAACAAAGCGATCGTATGCTGCCTGGTAGCAGTCGGTCACTTCCTGGAGATGGAACTTGTAAGCCTCATCAACGAACTGCTCAAAAGTCTTGTCGGTTGCACCGATGATATATTTGACCATGAATTCGTTTGCCAGTGTCGTGATATCGGTCTCATACTGGTTGACGACATACCCTTCTTCATCCGTCAGCAGAACACCTGCCGGAACACAGACATTGACCTTCGGGGAAGAGAACATTGCTACAACCTCATCCTGGAAGTTTGTCTCAGCCCCGGATGTCACCATCGTCAGTTTTCTGGTTGCTTCATTGTTGGCACGTCCGATCGCGGAACCGGCATTTGCATTGGTCAGGCAGATGGTCTGCAGGTAATCGGTTGCCGGCATTCCCTTCGGATTGTTGTTCAGCTTATCCGCCAGATACTGCGGTTTTCCATTCTCATCGTAATCAAAGGTCTCGCCCTCAATACCATAGACATTCTTGATCATTGCTTCTTCGGTATAAGTATAGTCCAGCCACTTTGCCGCAAGGACCGGGTTCTCACAGGAAGTTGTGATAAATGCCGGATTCTTTGTCACTTCCTGCGCATAGCTCTTCACCGTTTCCGGTACCGTGACCGCAGGGGAAAGATATGGCTGCAGGAATGCATCCGGATTCGAAATTCTTCCCTGTTCATAGAGGCCATGACCAAACGTCAGGCAGACTGCATACAGGAAATTTGCATCTGTTTCCACGGAAACAGGCAGGTCCATAAAGAAGTTAAAGGATGTAAAATTCGGGTCAATCAGCCCTTCTGCGTACCAGTCACGCATCAGATCCAGATACTGTTTGAAAACATCCTGGGTATACGTATAAACAACCTTCCCATCCTGTGTCAGGGTCCAGTTGGTGTAGTTCAGGCCATAGCTGTGGATGATCTCACTGGAACCGTTTGTTCCCGGCATAAACGGGTATTCGATCCCGCTGTTCTTGACTGCGACCAGAACATCGTGCAGTTCATCAATGGTAGTCGGCTCATCAAGGCCAAGCTTCTCCAGGATGTCGGCACGGTAGCCAAGTCCACAGACAACGCCCTCACCCTCGATCGCATCATCGGTTCCCTGCAGGGAATAGACGATCTGATATTCGTGATTATCAGACATTGCCTGCTTGTTGCCGAAATCATTCTGTGCAAGGCATGCGCGATAGTTCGGCATGTAATCTCTGACCAGTTCATCCATGTTCAGGACAACGCCGTCCTCAACACCCTTGCTCCAGCCGCCCGGATAGCTCGGGAAGAAGGAAAGGCCGACGATATCCGGATACTCACCGGAAGTGATCAGGATGTTGAACTTCTCCTGCAGTTCGGAGAGCGCGACCTGGGTCCAGTTGATATGAACACCGGTATTCTTCTCCATCTCCTGCACGCTCCAGATATCATTCAGGTCACTGACCAGTGTGCCGTTGTAGGCATAGAAGACATCCAGCGATTCCCCTGTCGTGGAGATCGGCAGTTCCAGGCCGTTGATGTTGCGGACATTCGTGTTCTCTTCCGCAGCAGAAGCACTTGCTGCTGTCGTTGTCGTGCTGGTCTGGGCAGTGCCCTGTGCCGTCCCGCTTCCGGACGGGGTTGTTCCGGTACTTCCGCCGCATGCACCAAGCATCGAGATGACCATAACGGCTGCGAGCATACTTGCAATTCTCTTTTTCACGTTTCTACACTCCTTTTTCATGTTTGATTATATCGGATGACCGGCAGTTGTACCAGTCACTGTGTCCTGATTTTCAAGTGATTCTCAGCTCTTGACCGCACCGAGGGTCACGCCGCTGACAAAATACTTCTGTACGAACGGATAGATACAGAGGACCGGTAAGGTGGAGACCACGATGACGGCATACTCAATGCTCTTCTGGTACATCGTGACACTGTCCTTGACGTTGGTCTGGGCTGCCATATCCTGGGTCGCAGAAGAGATATTGAAAAGAATGGTTCTTAATACCATCTGCAGCGGATAAAGATCCGTTCTGTTCGGCAGATACAGCAGGGCGGACATATAGTCGTTCCATTTTCCGACCGCTGTGAACAGCATGATGACCGCAAAGGTTGCCTTGCAGAGCGGAAGGATGATCTTAAACATGGTTGTCAGTTCCCCTGCCCCGTCGATTCTGGCCGCCTCTTCGAGCGCTTCCGGGATGCCTTCCATCGCCGTCCGCATCATGATGATGTTGAAAACACCGATTGCTGCCGGCAGAACCATAGCTCCTCTGGTATCGAGCAGTTTCAGGTTCCGGACGATCATGTACATCGGGATCATACCGCCATTAAAGAGCATCGTCGCCGAAATAAACAGCATGAATGCATTTCTCAGGCGGAAGCGTTTTCTGGAGAAGATATAGCCTGCAATGGTCACCAGCAGTCCGGTAAGCGCGCATTGCATCACGATGTAGATAAAGGTGTTCAGATATCCGCTCCACAGACGCTGGTACCGGCCGATGATTGCATATGCCTGAAAATCCACGTTTCTCAATGGGTACAGAATCAGGCTTCTACTGGTGGTGGTTGCAGTCGGATTGCTGATGGATCCCATGATGACGTGCCACAGCGGAATCACGGATACGAACAGAACCAGAATCAGAAAAGCAACTGCAAAGACCATAAAAATGATCCTGCTGACCGAGGTCTTATATTTCACTTTTTTCATGATCTGCTTCCTTTCTCAGAACATCGAAGTTCCGGAGAGCTTCTTACTGATCTGGTTTGTTGTAACAAGCATGAGCGTACCAATAATGGAGTTGAACAGACCGACAGCCGTCGACAGACCGTAATCCTGCTGCTGCATGCCCATGCGGTAGACGTAGGTATTGATGACATCTGCAGACTCATAGGTGGCCGGGTTATAGAGAAGAAGAATCTTATCGGCACCGACAGAGAAGACACCACCCATCCGCATGATCAGCATCATCGTGATCATCGGAAGAATACCGGGAATCGTAACATGCAGAGTCTGTTTCCAGCGGCCTGCCCCATCGACATATGCTGCATCATAGAGTTCCTGATCAATCGACGAGAGCGCTGACAGATAGATGATCGAGCCATATCCAAGCCCCTGCCAGAGGTTCATCGCCACGTAGATGCCCCAGAAATATTTGGGTTCGTTCAGCATATTCAGAGTCTTCTGTCCGGAAATCGCACCGAACAGATTCGCGATGCTGCCGCCTGTTCCGCAGAAGGTGGAAACCAGGCCACAGACGACAACTGCTGAAATAAAATACGGCATGTAACTCGCTGTCTGTACGGTCTTCTTGAAGATCTTATTGGAGATCTCATTCAGAATCAGTGCGAAGATGATCGGAGCCGGGAAATTGATCAGCAGATCCAGCACGCCCATGCCAACCGTGTTCTTGATCAATCTTCCGACATATGGTCCGGTGAAGAATACACGGAAATTGTCGAGACCGACCCATTTACTGCCGAAGAACCCTTTCTTCGGATTGTACCGCTCGAATGCCATCAGAAGGCCGACAAGCGGGGCATAGTTGAAGACAATAAAGAATGCAAGAATCACCAGCAGGAACAGGTAGATGACTTTATTCCTCCGGATGTCCTGCATCAGCAGCGCAATCCCTTTTTTCTCCTGGATCAGCCGCTCAGAATCCTTTTTCTTAGCCATAACATCCCTCTTTTCTTGTATTGCCGGTTGCAGAGATATCGTAGCACGATTTTTATTCGAATCTCTACCAGAGGAAGAATCGGAATTATCAAAAATGTTCAGAAACAGGAGATGTGATTATCAATTATTTATACAAAATTATCAATTTCAGACACTGGCATTGCCAGAAGTTCCGTCTTCTTCTATAATAATGCATACAGATATTCAGTTTAGAAAGAGCGGGAGAACCATGAAAAAGAAAATCAGAATCAATGATGTTACCTTTGGTGTCTTTTTTGCTACCGTCATGCCTTCTCTGATTCTGATTCTGGTACTGTTTTCCTATACACTCCACCAGAGTGATCAGCAGCAGGAACTTCTGTTTCAGGAGAATGCGGACGCCGTTGCCTCTTCTCTGGATGATGCGCTTGATAAGATTTCCGAGCAGGGGCGAAAGATCTCCATCAGTTCTACATTTCGTTCCTTTGCAAATAACAGCAACGAGCACACCGTTGCAAAACTGGGCATGGACCTGATCTCAAATGGTTTTTCTGAAATGTCTGCCTGGAACGAGGTCGTCTATATCGGATTTTCAAATACCCAGTGCGGGACTTTTTCCAAAGTTGCCAAAAACAACGCTGTTCCGGAGTTCTTCACCACTTTTCTGGGGGATCTTACCGAATCCGGATCCATTACAAAGCAGTATGTCTACCACATCTGCCCATATGAAGGCCATGTCTATATCGTCTATCAGCTGATTCAGCGCTATGGGAATCTCTTTTTTGTCATTGATCCGGAACTGCGGTCTGATTTTCAGGCACTCAGCAGACTGCTCCCCATCAACGCACAGCTTCATTACACCGCAGAAGCTGATCCCATGATCGATGCAGCACAGGTCTCCCTTTACCAGACACGCATTCCTTCTCTCTCACTGTGCTATGTCCGTTCGCCCAAAAGACTGTTCACCCGCATGGATCAGACCCAGCTTCTCCTTCTTCCGATCATCCTTCTTGCAATCCTTGCCATTCCGATCACCTTCATCCTGTTCCAGCGGCAGCTGCTTGCTCCCCTGCATGCCATGACACATTCCTTTCATGTCATCAGTAAAGGCAACCGGGAATACCGGATCCACCGGAACAGCGGCCTCTATGAGGTGGATTCAATCTATCAGGGTTTCAATACCATGATGGATGATCTGACAACCGCAGAAGCAGAAAGACGGCAGAGCGAAGTGGATAAGGTTCAGGCCCAGCTGCAGTATCTGCAGCTCCAGATCCGACCACATTTCTTTCTAAACTGTCTGAAGAATGTCAACTCCCTGGCCCAGCTTGGAAAGACAGCGGAGATCGAGGACCTGGTTATCTTTCTCTCCCAGTATCTGCGATACAGTTTTCAGGACGTCAACGCCATGACTTCCCTTACCAGGGAGCTGGAAGCCGTAAAAGGCTATGTCAATCTGATGCAGTGTATGTCAGAATCCGCCGAACTGACTTTTTCTCTGGACAGTGAAATTCTGGATGCCGAATGTCTGCCTCTGACAATCCTGACCTTTATTGAAAACTGTTTCAAATATCAGCAGGGTATCAATCCATTGCTGATCTCTGTCAAGGCAAGACTGATACAGGAATCCGGATCTGATCTTGTCCGGATCCGGATCAAAAATAACGGCGGAGGCTTTTCCCCCGCCATCATCGAGGAATATAATACTTCTGATCCCTCAAAACTCGTATACCGAAGCGATCGAATCGGCATCTCCAACGTCAGGCACCGTCTCTGGCTGACCTACGGTGCCGGAGCCTCTGTCACATTATCAAACGAAGACGACCTTGCGGTTGTGGAAGTGCGCTATCCTTACCGCCAGACCACCTCCATCCCAGAAGGAGATTCTGTATGAATATCTTATTTGTTGATGATCAGCCCAATGTGCTTTCCTCGATTCTGACAGGCAATGACTGGAGAGGTGCGGGATTCTCCTCGGTGTTCTCCGCCTCTTCCGCAGATGCCGCCAGAAAGATCCTGCAGGCGCATCCGGTGGATATTCTGGTAACCGACATCGAGATGCCCGGGGAAGATGGGCTTTCTCTGATCGCCTGGCTCAGAGAACAGCAGATGAAAACATCCTGTATCGTCCTGACTTCCCATGCTGATTTTTTCTATGCGCAGCAGGCCATCTCGCTGCAGATCACGGACTATGTCGTCCAGCCGGCACGGCCGGAGGACATCCTGCGCTCTGTTCTGAAGGCAAAAGAAAAACTGGAAGAAGAACAGCAGGTCCGGGAGAAGAACACGCCGGATAATTTCACAAGAGCCGCCTGGCACACGGTCATCCATGACTTCTTCGAGCACTGGCCGACCTACGAGGAGTTCATCTCCACACCGGGCCTGTTCACGGCCAAGACGGCCTCTCTGATGGAGTATGACGTCAACTGCAGAGAAGATTCCACGATGATCGTGCTCTGCTCTCACGTCACGAAGTGGCGGGACCTTCCACTGGCACCGTATGCGCTGCTCGACCTGATCCAGGATACCCTCGTGCGCCGGCTTGCGGATGAGGAAATCCATCCAAGCACCTATCTGTACGCGCAGAACACCTATATGACCATCCTGACGCCAAAGCGGCCGGTTGCGGATCAGAACCTGGAGACGCTGTTGCTTTCTGTCCGGGATGAGATTTTTGAAAAAGCGAAATGTGAGCTGAGAATGATCGCCAGTGATGCAGAACTGATTGAACTGCGGGATGTGATTCTGGCACTGGCGGAGAAGGATCAGGCCTATTCGAAAGAACATAAAGATCAGTACCTTGCCCCTGTCCTGCTCGAACTGCAGCTTGAGAACACAGAACTTCCCGGCGGCAGCAATACAGACTATCTGGCACAGGTCGAGGCCTTCGTCCGGGACCATATCGGCGAACCGATCACCCGGACGCAGATTGCGGAAGCCCTGTATGTCTCGCCCGGCTACATCGGCACTGTGATCAAGGCCGGAACCGGTTATTCATGCAAGGAGTATATCACGCACGAGAAGATGTCTTTTGCAAGACATCTTCTCCAGAATACGAAACTCCCGATCGGGGAGATCGCCGCAAGATGCGGCTATGACAACTTTGCCTATTTCAGCAAAGTCTATAAAGACACGTATGAAATTACGCCAAGTGCCGAGCGAAAAAACTGATCTGCTCCATTTCTTCAATCGGGAAATGGACGGGGTTCTATTCGTTTTACTTATAGGATGACATGCAGATCCGGTATCCGGAACATCGTTCGATCAATACGCAAACTTCATGGTTTTGATCTGAAGGGTTCCCTTCTTCACAACCACCTTGACGGTCACATCTTCACCGGCTGGAATCGTGATCTTCGCTGCATCCACCGGATTCAGGATGGAACCTTCCGGTACCGTGATCGTTCCAAGGGAGACGAATGCCTCGCCTGCCGGTACATTCGCTGCGAGCAGTTCAACTTCTGCTGCTCCGCCAAGGCCGACGCCGGAAAGCGTCACGCCGCAGTTCTCTTTCACTTCACGGACAGAATAGTTTGCGAACTCACCTTCGCCAAGTTCCAGGGCCAGGTCTGTCAGCGGATCATAGCGAAGCACGTTCGGATCCTCATACCAGTTGAATGCCGGATACGGCAGGTCCTTCTCGGTTGCCCAGACCAGCTTGGTGTGGTCCTCAAGACGGAAATCCAGGTAGTTCGACAGTTCCCAGTTTCCGTAGTACCGCTTACCGGTCTCATCCCACATATCATAGCCGGCACCGCCGATGTTGATATCCGGCTGCTTTGCGGAAATCCGCGGATAGTCGTAGTTGATGGTGCAGTGCTCCAGTTTCGTCAGTTCGATGAACTCATCCATGATCCGGATGCACTCTTCGTAGGACGGACGCGGTCCGACCATCTGGAAAGCCTGAATCTTCTCCCAGCCTTCCGGCAGCGGGTGACCGACGGACATGCACGGGCGGCCATGCGGATCCAGCGCTGTTTTGAAGCCCCACGGCGTGTAGGCGATTCCATAATGTGCGCAGATATCAAAGAAGATCGCATTGGATTCCGGATAGTTGCCGCACTCGCCGAGCCAGAGCGGCACCTGCAGTTCTTCGCGCTTCAGTAGCCACGGATAGAGATCTTTGATCTCCGGGCTTGCGCCGTAGAGATGGATGGAGATGGCCCAGTTGTGGCACTCCGGATCATACTGGTGCTTGAAGATGCGGGCATCTCTTGCGTACTTTGCACCTTCCAGGAAGATGATATGCTCTTTGTCGATCTTCCGGATTCTTGCGATGCACTCCTCGTAGTACTGTTCGAGAAGCGGAATGTATTCGTGCTGTACCGGGGAAGAGACCGGCTCGTTGATGAGGTCATATCCTGCGATGATCCACTTGTCATGGAAGCGGCGGACGATCTCCTCCCAGAGGATGATCTGGCGCTCCTTCGACTCTTCATCCAGGAAAATGGACGGATACTCGCAGAACAGGGAATCACCGGTTGCTCCGTTGTTGCCGCCGACGACGCCGTGCATGTCGAGGATCGCGTAGATTCTGTGCTGCTCGCACCAGTCGATGACCTTTGCCAGTCTGCCGAAGCCCTTCTCGTTGAAGGTAATGCCCGGCTCCTCATAGAGCAGCGCATTCGCATTCAGGACGATCCGGACGACATTGTAGCCGAGCTTCACCATCAGCTCGATATCCGCTTCCTGCAGATGATTCTCCTCCCAGCGGTCCCAGAAGGTGTCCAGATACTTCTGACCGCAGAGTTCTCTCACCTGCTGGCTGACAAAGCGGCGGCTCGTCCAGCGCTCCGGGTTGTGATCCTTGCCCGGCCCCGGGAACAGGATAAACTTGAAATTATCCCGCGGCAGCGGTGCGGAGCCGATCATGAATCCTTCTACATTCTCCCAGTTTGCGGTGCAGTGGCCATGCAGGACGATGTCCTCTCCCTCTCCGTTCACGAACTTCGTGCCCTGTGTGCGGAGGATCCCACGCACTGCCTCATTGTTATACTTATTATAAGTTCCCATCTTCCTTATCCTTTCCATGGAAAATGCAGGGCAGCACATCAACGGTTGCTGTCCTGCATTTTATCAGCATATATTATCTGTTCATGTATCTTTCATATGCGCCCTGATAGATCTCAAGGACTTCATCCATACCGTACTGTTTCAGTTTTGCCTGGAAAGCTTCGAACGGCTCAACCGAACCACCAGTGATGTAGTTTGCCATGTACTCTTCAACCAGAGTCTGCATATCGGTCATCTTGCGGTTCGCAACAGTACCTTCCTCATCGGTCAGAGTCAGAAGCGGAAGTGCATAGTTGACATCAGCGGAATCCCAGAGCTCAGCAGCCATCTGGTTGTAGTTGACGCCGCCGCCGAGTCTTGTGTTCAGCTGGACACCGGCTGCCATCTGGTTCAGACCGAACCAGGTACTCTGATCCATTGCATACTGCTGCAGGTACTCAGAAGGAGACATGGTATCGCTGCCAAAAACAGCATCTGTAAATTCCGGTGTTCCGTCGCTGCCGATCGTATAGGTCTCACCCTCGATACCATACCAGTTATAGATGGAACCTTCCTTGGAGAACGAATAGTCCATCCACTGTGCAGCCAGTTCCGGTGTCTTACAGGATGTCGTAACGAAGACCGGATCCTTTGCAAGCACGTGGTTGAAGCTCATGCGGGTTTCATCACCCTCTGCGAGTACCGGAGCAAGAACCGGCTGCAGATAAACGTTCTCGTTGGTAACCATGTGCATGTTGTAATAAGACGGGCCGGTGAAGTTCGAGATGACGTAGCTGTATGCAAGGCACTGGTCGATTTCAACAGAACCCGGAGTATCCAGATAGAAGTTGAAGCTTGCATAGTTCGGATTGATCAGGCCTTCCGCATACCACTGACGCATGGTCTCCAGGTACTCCTTGAATCCCTCTTTGTAAGGACCGTACACGATCTGGCCATTTTCCAGCTGGACATATCTTCCGGAAGCACCGCCGATGGTATCCACGCCAAATGCCAGGGAGAACGGAGAACCGCCGTTTTCAAAAAGGTTGAACGGATCGGTCACAACACCTGCTTCTTTTGCAGCCTTGAATGCATCATGCCATTCATCAACGGTTGTCGGCATCTCGATCCCGAGCTTTTCAAGGATATCTGCGCGGTAGACCATACCGATGTAGTTCGGTTCACCTTTGATCACATCATCGTACATCACGACGCCATGGACTGCATCGAGCTTTCCGTCATCGCCGGTAGCCTGGCGCTTCAGGTCATCATTGGCATCAAGCAGTGCCATGTAGTTCGGCATATTCTCACGGATGAGCTTATCCATATCCGGATAGATGACGCCATCCTCGACACCCTTCTTGATGCCGCCCGGATAGCCATTGGAACCCGGATAGACGATGTCCGGATAGTCGCCGTTTGCGAGCATGGTGCCCATCTTTTCAGCAATTTCATTGTTGCCAACAACGGTCCACTCCATATGGACACCGGTGTTCTTCTCAAATTCCTGTACACTTGCAACCTGGTTCGGATCATTGTTCTTTGCATTGTTCCAGACGATCCAGGCATGGAGTGTCTCACCATTCTCGGTAAGCGGCAGTTTCAGTCCGCCGACATCGCGCTTGTTCGCATCGGATGCCGCATCGGTCTTGGTATCTGCTGCAGATGCTGCAGTAGATGTCTTCGCACTTCCTGCATTTCCGGCATTGTTTCCGCCGCAGGCAGCCAGCGTTCCGACCATCATGGCGGAAGCAAGGATCAGGACGATCAGTTTCTTCTTCATAGTAACCTCCTCAGTTAAGCTTTGACTGCACCGAGCGTCATGCCGGTGACAAAATATTTCTGAACGAACGGGTACACGACCAGAATCGGCAGTGTGGATACCACGATCGTTGCATACTGGACAGATTTCTCATAGACGGTCGCACTCGCGACATCCGCAGAGGATGTGATGGAACTCGAGGAATCAAACAGGATCTGTCTTAAGATCATCTGCAGTGGATACAGATCTGTTCTCTTCGTCAGGTACAGCAGTGCGGAGAAGTAATCATTCCACTTCGCAACCACGGTGAAGAGCATGATAACCGCAAATGTTGCCTTACAAAGCGGAAGGACGATCTGGAACATGATCCGGAACTCACCGGCGCCGTCGATTCTCGCCGCATCCTCCAGTGCATCTGCGATTCCTTCCATGGCCGTTCTCATCAGCAGGATGTTGAACACGGACAGCATGCCCGGGATGCACATGACACCGACGGTATCCACAAGGCCGAGTTTCTTCAGGACCATGAAGGTCGGGATCATACCACCGTTGAAGAGCATGGTGAAGGAAATGAACATCATGAAGAAATTGCGGTAGCGCATCTTCTTTCTGGAGAATACATAGCCTGCGATGATGGTCGAAAGACCGGTCAGGACACAGGAAAGGACGATGTAGAGAATCGTGTTCGCATAGCCTCTCCAGATCGTACCATATTTCAGGATCATCTTGTAGGCCGTGACATCGATGTTGTGCAGCGGTTCCAGAACCAGTCCTCTGTGGATGTTCAGGTAGGTTGCATTGCTGATGGAGCTCATGGTCACATGCCAGATCGGGATGAAGCAGACATAAGCAATCAGGACCAGCAGGATCACTGCAAAGACCAGGAAGATCACCCGCGGTGCTTTTACTTTGTATTTCATATCGGTGTTCCTCCTTCCTTTAGAACAGCGAGTTTCCGGAGAACTTCCGGCTCAGTTTATTGGTTGTCAGCAGCATGATCGTTCCGATGATGGAATTGAACAGGCCGACGGCTGTGGACAGACCGTAATCTGCTTCCTGCATACCGACGCGGTAGACATAGGTTCCGATCACATCAGACACCTCGTAGGTCGCCGGCTGGTAAAGAAGAAGGATCTTATCGGTACCGACATTGAAGATGGCACCCATTCGCAGGATCAGCATCATCGAAATCATCGGCAGCAGGCTCGGCAGGGTGATGTGCAGCATCTGCTTCCACTTGCCTGCGCCATCGATCTCAGCTGCTTCATAGAGTTCCTGATCGATTGCCGTCAGGGCTGACAGGTAGATGATCGAACCGTAGCCAAGACCCTGCCACATGTTCATCAGCACGTAGATCAGCCAGAACGCTCTCTTATCGGAGAGAAGGTTGATGCTGTTCGGATTGCCGGTGATCTTTGCAACCAGTTCCGAGACAACGCCGCCTGCCTGACAGAAATTTGCGACGATGCCGCAGGCAACAACCGCGGAAATGAAGTACGGCATGTAGCTGACGGTCTGGATCACTTTCTTGAAGTGCTTCTGGTGAATCTCGTTCAGGATCAGTGCGAAGATGATCGGGGCCGGGAAGTTGATCACCAGGTCCAGGACACTGATGGCAACGGTGTTCCGGATCAGCCGGAAGACGTACGGCCCGGTGAAGAACGTTACGAAGTTCTGCATCCCGATCCATTTGCTTCCGAAGAAGCCCTTCGCCGGCGAGAACCGCTCAAAGGCCATCAGGATACCGGCCATCGGGAAATAGTTAAAAATGATAAAGTAAGCCAGGATAAAGACCAGACAGATATAAGCGATCTTGTTGCGCTTGATATCATGTGCAAAATTGTGGGGAATTGCTCCAATTCCGCCATTCTCGATGTAGCCACCGAGCATAAACCCTTTTTTCAGAGGCTTTTTCATAAGCTCTTTCCTCCTCTCGTTGAAACCATCATACCGGAAAAAGTGACGGATTTCTGTAAATAGCATCTGAACTTTTTATCACATATTCTTTCTTTGCAGACCGGATTATCAATTTTTTTCATTTTCTTTGTAAATATTTTTTCCCTCTTCAACAAAAGTGTAAAGAATGCTATACTGGGTTCATATCATGGCGGATGGATGATCGGAAGGAGCACATATATGGTCAAGAAAAGAATAAACCTGCAGTGGATCATGATCCCTGCGTTCCTGATCTCTGTGCTTCCGCTCCTGCTACTCTTCAGCTGGTTCCTTTCTTATTCTTATCAGAAGAATCTGCAGGCAGATATGTTCCAGGTCAATCATCAGCTGAATGCTGCCAACACGTCCATCGAACGAACGCTTGAACAGTTTCAGGAAAGCGAACAGCTGACAAGACGGCAGATGTTTACGGAGTACTGCAATCTCCTCCAGAACGGGAGAGTCTCCCTGCGCGCGTCCGAGATCAGCCGGAAGTACCAGGAGTTTTTTTCAAATAATCCCTCTGTGATGGGTGTCGTCCTGTACCATGCATCAACGAAAGAGTTCAAGCGGTATTACCTGAATTCTACCTACACTGCGCTGACCAACTTTCTCCCGGTTCAGGATGTCAGGACTGCTCTGACGCCTTTTTCGGAAACAGGGACCCTGGAGGTAGAGGGGCATACCTTCCTGTATTATCACTACCAGCAGCATTATGGAAATCTCTACCTCATTGCAGATCCGCTGCTGGATGCATCCGTGAAGACGCTCTATCAGAGTGCTGCGTCTGTCGGTGATCAGGTTCTCTTTCAGGATGGTACATTCTCTTATCTTCCGGGCAAGCATTCCATCCTGCAGTCTTTCGACCGGACACAGCGGATCGTCATCTTCATCCTCGGCCTGCTGATCTTCTTCATTCCGGTCATGTGGATCCTGTTCCAGCAGCAGCTGATCACCCCGATCAAAAAGCTGTCGCATTCCTTTGATATTGTTGCTGATGAAAACCCGGATTACAGACTTCCGGATGAGAGCGAAATCGCCGAACTGCACCGTGCCTATTCCGGCTTCAATGAAATGCTGGATACCATTCATGATACAAAGGAAGAGATGTACCGGCACCAGATTGATGCGGTTCAGGCGAAGCTCCAGTACCTGCAGCTGCAGATCCGGCCGCATTTCTACCTGAACTGCCTGAAGAACATCAACTCTCTGGCAGAACTGCACGAGGATGAGAAGATCCAGGAGCTGGTCGGATATCTGTCGGAATATTTCCGCTACAGTTTTCAGGACGTCAAAAGCTTTCTTCCTCTCCGTGAAGAACTGGAGGCCGCCAACAGCTATGTCAACCTCTGCAACTGCCTGTCGAGACAGATCGGGATTTCCTTCGATATTGACTCCAGGACCATGGCCGCACGGTGTCTCCCGCTGACGATCCTGACCTTCGTGGAAAACAGCATCAAGCACAGCGAACAGACGATTGCCATCGAGATCGAGACGCGGCTCATCCAGGAAGACGGGCATGAGATGGTGGCTGCAACCATCAGGAATACCGGCGCTTTCCCGGAAGAGCAGCTTGCATCCCTGAACGCCGCGGACCCTTCGGTAATGTCCTATGACCGGGAGCATGTCGGAATCTCCAACGTCCGGTATCGCCTGTGGCTGATCTATCAGGAAAAAGCATCCCTTACATTTGTAAATGAAGACGGGAACGCGGTCGTAACCGTCCGTTTCCCTTTTGAAAAATAGACTGTGCGCCTGCACAGAAAATCATGAGGCTGATATGAATATCTTATTTGTGGATGACCAGACCTATGTGCTCTCCTCCATCATGACCGGCGTGAACTGGCGGGCAGAAGGCTTTGCCTCCGTATTCACCGCAACTTCCGCTGCTGCCGCGAAGGAATTATTTCAGAAGCATCCCATCGATATCCTGGTCACGGACATTGAAATGCCAGGTGAGGATGGGCTGTCCCTGCTGACCTGGGTCAGGGAACAGGGATATGATACTGCCTGCATCCTCCTCACGTCCCATGCCGATTTCTTCTATGCCCAGCAGGCGATCGGGCTTGGTGTCATCGACTATGTCGTTCAGCCGGCAAAGAGCGAGGATATCCTGCGTGCCGTGAACCGGGCGAAAAACAAGCTTTCCACAAAGGATATGAACCGGCCTGCCGAGGTGGAAAGTGCGTTCACCATCGCCGCCAAAAACATGAATCTGAAAAGCTGTTTTGAAAACTGGCCATCTTCCGAGATCATTGCATCCTTCCCGCACCTGCTCACAGAACGGCTGGAGGAGCTGAATCAGTTCCATTTCTACTCTACCCCGGAAGATCATCTCACCGTTTGCTACCTGCACATCCTGAACTGGCGCACGCTCCCGCTCGCTCCGCCGGATTTCATCCAGAAACTGCAGGGCATCACGGAGCAGCAGATCCCGGATCCGACCATCATCTACTTTACCAATGAAAACTGCTTTTTTATGATCATCTGCGCCGATGCAGATACAGACATGGAGAAGAAGCTGACCGCAATCCGGGAGACCGCAGCGTCGAAGATCCGCTGCTCGTTCCGCCTTTTCTTCGCGGAGGCGACCTTCCAGACCGTCCGGGATACCATGACTGCGCTGACGCGTTTTGATGTTCTCCGCGACAACGATGTCAATGTGAATATCGCATACCCTTACCGGCTCCCGGAAGATCAGGTCGCAGAACTGAGCCATACGACCTCCGAACCGACAGAGGACCAGATGACGGAAATCCGGGATTATATTGTAAGGAATCTCTCGGAGCCGATCACCCGGACGCAGATTGCAGATGCACTCTTCCTGTCCCCGGCACAGATCAGTGCCGTGATCAAGAAATACCAGGATATGGGCTGCAAGGAATATATCACGCAGCTCAAGATGAATTATGCGAGAGAACTGCTGCGGGCAGGAAAAACCCGCATCTCGAATGTCGCATCGCTATGCGGGTATGACAGTTTTTCCTATTTCAGCAAAGTTTACAAAGATACATTCGGGATCACACCGCGAGAAGAAAAGAAGGGGCAGGAATAATCCTGTCCCTTCTTTGTGTCTTCTGTCCGTCATTTGGCTGAAGTGAAACTTCCTGTGGATCATCTGCTCAATCCTTTATACACCAGGTCTCTTACGCGCGGGTGAATCGTTCCATAGACTTCAAAGAATCCCAGCACATGCTGGACGTAGAAGATGCTGACATGGTTCATCGGATCCACCAGGCCGAAGGCACCTGCTGCACCATCCCAGCCGAACTCGCCAACCGGTGCCCAGCCCGGAACCGGGGTAACCTTCACGCGGACGCCAAGCCCGTAGGAATACTCGAGGAATCTGCCCTTTCTGAAGTCCAGCAGCTGATCCCCTGTCAGCACAGCATGGGTGAACATCATGACTGTCTCTTCCTTTAGAATCCTGACACCGTTCCTGCCGACACCGCCGCAGGCAAGGGCATCCACAACCGTCGAGTAACCATCTGCGGTTCCGATCAGGGATGCTCCGCCGCTCTCATAGTTCGGGGATACCTCAAAGCCCATGACCTGGTCCTCCGGCAGCGGGAATATCTGGTTCGTCTCCTGATTGAAGGCGTACATCTGAGCAAGGTGTGCTTTCTGTTCTTCTGTCATATGGCAGGTAAGCGTACTGATGCCGAGCGGTTTAAAGATATGATTCTCCATGTAATCACTGTAGCGCTCCCCGGAGATCACTTCAATCACGGCTGCGATCACATCGTGGCCCAGCGAATAGCGATAATGTGTCCCCGGTTCAAAGAGGAGCGGCATCTTCGCCATGGCAGCGACCACCTCGCGGGTATTCGCATCCGGCTTCTCGGCAAGCAGTGCCCTGATCGCATCGGACTGTATATCATAGGTCAGTCCGGCGGACATCGACATACAGTCGATCAGACGGACCTGCCGCTTTGCGAAATGGCTCGGCTCGTCGATCTTCGGATTGAACATCTCTCCGCCCTTTGTCTGCCAGTCCGCATTGATGACAGTCATGTTCGCCCACTCCGGCAGATACTTTGCGACCGGATCGTAGAGATCGGCTTTCCCCTGCTCCACGAGCTGCATCATGGAGACCATGGTCATCAGCTTCGTGCAGGAATACAGTCTGTAGTAGTCGTCATTTGAAACCGGAACTGACAGGTTCAGGTCCGAATGCCCGACCTGATGCCGGTAGACCACCTCGTGGTCCTTCGTCACGATACAGTCGAGGCCCTTGATCCCGTACTCCTCGTCCAGCTGATCCAGATAGTTTGTCAGCAAATGAAAATTCATGCAATACCTCCCCTTCTCTTGTTATCACACATTTCCATGCAATACACTTCCTGTCAGTCCAGGAACTTCTCCCGGATAATCTCTTTTTCTTCCTCACTCAGTCCGATCGCATCACTGAGATAGCGGTCCACGGATCCATATTCCCGTGTCACAGCATCCAGTGCTCTTGCAAGGTACGCCTCACTGACACCTTCTGCCATCGTCACGGCCAGGCTCGCATCCTCCTCAGACACACCGCTGTCAAGGAAGTGCTGCTTTGCTCTTGCGATCCGGTCAGCGCACATCACATTTGTCAGGGCAAACTCGTCGAGAATCAGGTCACGATCAGCCCCGAGCACTTCTAATAGCAGCGCCGCTGCCAGTCCCGTCCGGTCCTTGCCGGTCATGCAGTGCCAGAGAATCGCCCCGTCCCCCAAAGCCAGGACTTCATCAAAGAATGCCCGGAAGGCTTTCTGGGAAAATGGCGAGAGCAGCATCTTCTCATACATGTCGGAGATGTCCACCGCATGCAGGAAGTTGATGAAGCCTTTCACCGGGTCATCCTCGTCCTCGATCTTGTGCTGGACACCGTCCTTGCCTCTCCCGAAGTTCTCCTCGTCAATGACCGGGATGATGCGGATCGTGGCGCCCGGGTATTCTGGATCCGGCACCCGCATTGCCTCTTCGATCCCCCGCAGATCCACGATCCGCTCGAGATGATATTCCTCGATCAGCCGCCTTCTGTCCTCTTCCGACGCATCTGCCAGCTTATAGCTTCGCAGCAGGACCTTCTTTTTGATCATCCGGCCATCCTGCATCATCAGACCGCCCAGTTCTCTTGCATTCGGCAGTGTCTCCATATGCATGCTCTGCCGCTCGGCCATCCGCTCTCTGAGCGCCTGCCGCAGATCCATGTCCGACATACTCTCCCCGCAGTTCGGGCAGAACTCCATCCCTTCTTCAATCTCCGTGCCGCACTTTGGACATTTACGCATTGTCATTACTCCTTTTCTATCTCATAATCCACGATCAGATCCACCACCATATCATAAGAAAGTCTGCCCTCCGGCAGTCCTTCCGCCTTCAGGTAGGCATCATTCAGCTGCTGTGCCTTTTCAGAAGCTTTCCCTTCGTACTGCTTCCAGAAGACACTGTTCGCATCCATGTCCGTCTTTGCTCTTGCATCAATCTTCTGCCAGAGCTCTGCCCACAGATCCCGATCCCGCTTATACAGTTCATTTCCGCAGTAAATCCAGCCGAGTACTGCCCCTGAATAGGCAATGTCCGCATCCTCCGCATCTCTCGCGGCCAGATAGGCCACGAAATTCGCTTCATTCTCCGGCAGTACACCCCAGAGATGCGCCAGTTCATGACACATCGTGAACGGAATGTTATAGGCGGTCATGTCCCGGTTGTAGTTTGCCTCCACGGTGTAGACGCTGCTGATTCCGGAAAAATGCGTGTAGCTCAGCGCCAAGGATACCAGGATGCCTTTCGGCCGCGGGAAGAAGGCAGGCTTCCCGGACTGCCGGTTGGCTATATCCGACTCCTCGGACTGCCTGGTAACTTTGTCTGGCTTCCCTGCTTCCCCGGCATAGCCGACTGGGTGATATGTCTCTGAAACATCTCTCATTGCTTCTCTGACCCGGTCGCGGATATCCTCTCTGCCATCGTCTGTTCCTGTGAGCTGCATCACGCCGGCCGCATCCCGGCTGACAGCATCTGCAAGTGCATTGATCCGCTCCACCTGCAGTGCCGAGACCCGGTACAGTTCCTCTGTTGTATAGCTTCCCTGCCCGAATCCGTTGACCTTCGCAAAGCCCTCCGCGCGGAAGTAGACATCTTCATTCGCCTCAAACAGGAAGAAATAGATGGCAGCGATCAGACAGAGTTTCAGCAGACTGCCCAGCAGATAATGTCCGACATCCGCGCCGGTTTTCTTTTTCTGCACCTTCCGAAGAAGCAGGATCAGCAGCCGTACCAGCCAGATGACCAGCACAAGGATCGCAACATAAATCAGCAGCTCTGCCAGAGAAAACGGCAGCCACCCGACAATTCTTCCGATCACGCCACGCCAGAACGGGTTGCTGATGCGTGTATAGGCATCCGCGAATCCCGGGATTCTCCTGGCCCCGATCCGCAGGAAAAGAGCCATGGCAAGAAACAGCACCACCGCTGAAAGCCGGATCATCATCTTCTTATGCACTGCGTGCATTTCTTTCTTTTGCTGCATTGTCTTCCTTTCCCCTGCAGTTCTGATATCTGATATCATAGCATATTTCTTCGACAAAGAACAGTCCTGCTTGCCTTTCCGGACCCCATCTGCTAGAATGTGCGTGTCAATTCTTGACCGGTACACTGGCAGATGGGGTTTATTATGGTAAAATGTGTTCTTTTTGATATGGATGGTCTGATGTTTGACACCGAGATGGTGAATGGCAAAGAGTTCATCCGGGTTGCTAAGGAATTCGGCTACGATGTGAGCTGGGATGTGCGTCTGAAGATGCTCGGCCGCAGTGTAAAGGACAACGGTCAGATGCTCGCAGGCATCTACGGGCCGGACTTTCCATTTGCTGAAATCCTTGAAAAAAGGAAACAGGATACGATCGGCTGGTTCGATGAAAATGGCACGCCGGTGAAGCCGGGGCTGATTCCGCTTCTGGAGTACCTGGAGGACCATGGAATTCCCGCCGCGGTCTGCTCCTCCTCGGATATTCAGGTGATCACCAGGCATCTGGAGCGGTCACACACCAGACATTACTTTCAGCTGATCATTTCCGGGGATATGGTGAAAAAGAGCAAGCCCGACCCCGAGATCTTCCTGACTGGCTGTGCACGGCTTGGCATCGATCCTGCCGACGCGCTGGTGCTCGAAGATTCTGAGAACGGAATTCTTGCTGCTGAGAATGCCGGAATCCCGGTCATCTGCGTACCGGATCTTGTCAGACATCCAAAAGAAATCGAAGAAAAAACACTGGCTACCGTGGACAGTCTGTCTGATGTCCTGAAGATGTTTGAAAGGGGGATCTTATGAAATGGTTTATTGCGTCGGATATTCACGGATCGGCTTATTACTGCCGGAAGCTTCTTGAAGCTTATGAAAGAGAACAGGCAGACCGCATGATCCTCCTCGGAGATCTTCTCTATCATGGCCCGCGAAATGACCTGCCGGAGGGTTATGCGCCGAAGGAAGTGATTGATCTTCTGAACGCGAAGAAAGAAGAGATTCTCTGTGTCCGCGGGAACTGCGAAGCGGAGGTTGATCAGATGGTCCTGGAATTCCCGGTCATGGCAGACTATGCCCTGCTCCCGGTCGGAAGCCATCTGATGTTCATCACCCATGGCCATATCTACAACAACGGGAACCTTCCTCCTCTGAAGAAAGGGGACATCCTGCTCCATGGCCATACGCATGTCTCTGTCTGTGAAGAGCACGAGACCTACACCTACATCAATCCCGGCTCCGTCGCGATTCCGAAGGAAGACACCCCGAGAGGATATATCATCCTGGAGGATGACGCTGTGGGAAGCCTCTTCACCTGGAAGACCCTGGAGGGAGAAGCATACAGGAGCTACGAAGCCCGGTGACGCGGCAAAGACTTGTTATCATCATATAACTCCGCAGACAACCTCTGCTTGGGCGCTGGTGCGCTTCGCTTACATGCGCCTACGCGGAGGTTGTCTGCGGAGTTTTTGCTGTGACAGGAGTTGCTGCTTCTCAGGATGCTACTCCAAGGCTCCCGCGCGGCCGCTCACCCCCATATCAAAGCAACCCCGCGGAGATCCTCTCCGCGGGGTCAATCTTATTTCGCATAGCTCGCGGCTGTATACCCAAGTTCTCTGTTGATCAGGTGTTTCATCGGTCTGCCATTAGCGTAATTCTCTAGATCCTCGATGAACTGGAGTGCATTCTGGTCCCGGGTATACTGAACGGCGAAGCCGCCTGCGACGTGTGGTGTGAAGACTACGTTGTCAAGGCTGTAGAGCGGATCGTCGTCCGGGAGTGGCTCGTGTTCAAAGACATCGAGGCCGGCGCCGAGCAGGCGTCCATCCTGCAGTGCCTTGATAAGTGCTTTCTCATCGATCGCATCGCCGCGGCCGACATTGATCACGATCGCACCCGGCTTGACCAGGGCCAGCGTCTCTTCATTCAACACATGATAGGTCTCCGGTGTGGACGGCATGCTGAGGGCGATGACATCCGCCTCCGGCAGGTATTTCGGCAGATCGGCAAGCGTTCCTGCCTCATCAAAGAGTTCCGGATCTGCCTTGCCGCTTCTGGAGAGCCCGACAATCTTCGCCGGCTCAAACCCCTTCAGGCGCTTTGCAAAGCCTTTCCCGATGTCCCCGGTTCCAAGCAGCAGGAAATTCGCCCCGTAGATGCTTCTCTGGGCAACGGCGCGGTTCCAGCTCTTCTCTTCCTTCATCAGGCGCAGCTCCGGCATGTGGCGGAACAGCATCAGCGTGAACATCACCATATGCTCGCCGATGGTCAGTCCATATGCACCGGTCGAGTTAGAGAGCAGAACATCAGCAGGCACCAGTTCCTCATTCACCTGCGCAGCAACACCGGCAGACGGCAGGTGCACCCATTTCGCCTGCTTCGCTGCAGCGATGACCTTCGGATGCATGGTGTACACGATTTCCGCCTCGGCAGCTTCTCTCAGCGCATCCTCTGTATGATCGCAGAATACGATCGCAAAGCCATTCTCCTCAGCGGCCTTCCGCAGACGTTCCACATTCATCTCATCAAACTCGGGAACATTCACAACAATTTTTCTCATGAAATCTCATTCTCCCACATTTACAGTATCATCCGGTCTTTCTCACGGTCCGACCACTTCGTTCATCTTGCAGAAACCGTCCAGTCTCTCCTCGACATACTCTGCGAGTGTCGGTACGATTCTGGTGAAATGCTCTGTCTTCATGTGTTCTGCGAGTGCTTCTTCGCTCTTCCAGCACTCCAGGAAATAATGGATCTGCGGATCATTGACATCCTGGTTTACGGTATAGAAGATGCAGCCCTCTTCCGCATTTGACTTCGCGACCAGCTCCTTGACAGCCTCATGGTACGCATCAATCTTATCCGCATAGATCTTCGACGGTGCAAGCAATTTTAACATGGTTTCGTCCTCCCTTTCTTATACATCGTGATGATTCATTCACACTCCATTGCTGAATCTGCTGTCATTGTACCACGCGGAGCCGCTTCTCTGCAATCCTCACTTCCGATCAAATCTTTTACTTCTATTTTAGAAAAACATTAGAAGTTAGACACACCTTGTTCACATTTCATTGCTATCTTATAGATACAAACTTTTTCATAACTTTTTCCTCTTACAAACCGGGCTTCCCAGAGTGATCTGCGGAAGCCCGGTTTTGATTCTGCTCTGCTGCAGAAGACCGCAGCGATGTTTGAATGAATGCTTACAGGAATTATTGATTGACACCATACCTCCCTTGTGGTATTCCTATAATATTCGTAGGAATAATGCAAAGGGGGTTTTTTATGGCTCATTTTGAAGACAAAGAATACAAGATTTTTGAGATGTTCCACAAGCAGTGGGCGCTGGTCTCTGCCGGAACGATGGAGAACAATAACGGCTGTACGGTCGGCTGGGGCAGCCTTGGAACACTCTGGACAAGGCCCGGCACAGATGGTGCGGTTGCAACTGTTTATATCTATCCTTCCCGCTATACATGGAACTTTCTGAACGAGAATGATACATTCACGATCAGTTTCTTCCCGGAAGCTTACAGGAAAGCGCTTGGCTACATGGGTTCCCACTCCGGCCGCGATGAAGATAAGACTTCCACAGCCGGGCTGACGGTTGTTCCGTTCGGCGACAGCATCACATACAAAGAAGCTTCCATGAGCATCCTTTGCCGGAAGCTCTACCAGCATCCGTTTGACCGCGAAAGCCTTCATCCGGAGATTCAGGCCTATTATCAGGCAAATCCAAAGGCCTATCCACTGGATGCGAATGGCGACTGGCAGTCTCACTGGATGTTCGTCGGACAGATTCTGGACGTCCGGGAATCCTGATCCAGTGGAATACAGAAAATCCGGGCAGATGCCCGGATTTTCTTATATAATTGATTCGTTTTTCCCTGCTGGTTCTCCGTCATCCGTCAGGATGGCACAGCATCTTACAGGCGGTTCAGGTAATGGCAGGCTGCCAGTGCCGCCGTCGCCCCATCTGCGCAGGCTGTGGTCACCTGCCGGACGGTCTTGCTTCTGCAGTCTCCGGCGACGAAAAGCCCCGCTGTCTTTGTCAGGCAGCTTTCATCTGAATCAAAGTAGCCGTAGCTGTTGAGGTCAGCGACTGCGGCGAATGCGTCGTTCTCCGGGATCAGACCGATCGCTACGAACATTCCGTCGCCGTCGATCTCCTGCCTGGTACCGCTCTCCCTGTCCTCGACCATAATTCCCTTGAATGCATCTCCGTCTTTCAGGATTTCGACGACTCTCTGTCCTGTGATCACGGCAACATTGCTCTTCGCCCGCAGGACATCCTGAAGTCTCTGCTCTCCGGTCAGGTACGGCAGATCCTGGACAACCGTCACCTTACTGCACTTGTCTGCAAGAAGGAGTGCCTCCTGGAGTGCTGAATTGCCACCGCCGACCATGATGACTTCTTTTCCTGTATAGAAGTCCCCGTCGCAGACCGCGCAGAAGGAAATCCCCTCTCCGATCAGTTCCTCTTCGCCCGGGAGACCCAGCTGTCTGTGCTTTACACCTGTCGCAAGGATCACGGTATGTCCTTCAAAAGCACTGCCTTCTTCCGTCTTCACAATCCAGTCTGTCCCGTTCTGCTCGAGTCCGTTCACGGTCTCGATCTCGATCTCCGCACCCTGGTCCAGGATCTGGCTCATCATCAGGTCCGCCAGTTCATTGCCGCTGAGCGACGCCATCCCCGGATAATTCTCCACCTTCGGCGAATGCGTGATCTGCCCGCCGAAACCTTCTTTTTCAATAACAAGAGCACTTTTTCCGTTTCGCTGCGCATAGAGCGCTGCCGTCATACCCGCCGGCCCGCCGCCGACCACGATGATATCGTACATGATAAACCTCCATCCATCTCTTCTAACCTGTCTTTTTCAGGTGGTTCTTGACTTGAAAAGTGATTATCTTCCTTTCCAGTCAAGCCCTGCTGGCTTAGTAACCTCTTAGACTGGCACCGCCTCATGACTGAAAACATGAATATTATGAATTCTAATCATGCAATGGATCTCATTTTGACCTTCATTCAAAAGCCAGAGCCTGAAAAACAGAAATTTCTCATGATTATAAAAGACTTTTTCGTTCATTCTGGTCATGCAGGTTCTCTTTTTTCTC
>CACZQN010000012.1 GCA_902783375.1 uncultured Lachnospiraceae bacterium
ACATTTGTTCTTATTTCTCTACAAGCGTTTTTTCCGATTCATCTCCTCCCTGAAGAGGAAGGAGAATTCTCGTTATTCTATGTTAAACATCATTATCTGCAAAAAAATGTATACAATTGATATGAGCCTGCGGTATAGTAATATCAGTATCAGAAGTACTATAAGTATCAGAAATACTATAAAGAATGCTCAGAATCTCAGGGATCCAGGAAGATTCTGACGCGTTTTCGGAGGTGGAAAATGATGCAAGGCAATAAATATAACGACCTTTGGGTCATCATACAAAACGTCAGTGCTTCTCTTTATGACCGACTGCCCGGTACATTCCTGGAGTTCGTCAAAAGTTCGATGGTGCCTGACGGGGAATCGGCTGTCAGTTCCGAGATGCCGTTAGAAGAACAGGATATCCCTGATAGCACACGGAATCTTCTGGCATCGCTCTACCTGACATACTGGGCAGAAGACAAATGGAAGCGCCGTCAGTTTGCAGAGCAGCTGTACAGCAACGAGCTGGCTGATACCAAGAAAGAACCGCGCCCGATGACGGAGGATGAATATCAGGCTTTTCTGAAGGACTTTGATGACTGGAACGAACTCTTTGGGCCCATTCCCTTCTGGCCGGAAAGCCGTGGCTGGCAGCCTGAAAAATGCTACGAGATCGTCTCAGAGGGGGACGCGGCGGAACTTACTGCCGGGGACATCGGCCTGAAGGAAGTCTATGTGGACCTGCAGCAGAGGGAAAGCATCCTCCATGAGGCGCGTGCGTGGGTGCTTGCCATGCAGATCGAAGAGGAAGAGGTACTCTACTGGCATAATGACGATAGAGACAGCTGGTCGAGCACGAAGGAAATCGAGGACTATTACAAGCGGGCTGTCGTCATTAAGGATGGACATTTCTTTGGGGCGCTGATCCATTCCGACCACAACTGGGGAATGGGCATGGCGTCTTACAGGAATGACGCATTCGGCATCCTGTTTGTCGACGGAAGCAAGGCGGGAAGGACGGATGACTATGAATCCCGCTCCAGCGATGAATCCTCCTATGAAAGGACGACGACATATTCGCTGAAAAGAAAGTAAACGAAGACGACAGAGCAAAAGACGACAGAATAAACGGAGAAGACCAGAAACAGATCCCCCTGATCCTTGTTTCTGGTCTTCTATTCTTTCACATGCAATTTACAATCACTTACCACCGGAACGGTTCTTCGTCCGGAATTCCGATGCCCAGTTCTTTCTCGCTCTTGTCGAGCATGCCCGCCAGCTTGTAGAGATCCTCCGCATTCTTCTGCCGGATGGCGCCGCCAAGCTCCCCGTACAGCTTCTTCGCGAGGGCAAGCTCCTCTCCCGAGATCCTGGATGAGCCGCGGAGCTTCTCGGCACAGGCATAGACGACAAATGCAAGCCGAAGATTGTCCGTAAAGGACTCTGCCGCGCTCTCGATGACCTTCTCCAGTTCATGCGAGTGGTCAGCGAGCGGTTCCTTGTAGCGGATCCGGACCGTCCCGACCTCCTTCGATCCGGTCGTCATGACCCGGCTGTACTTCAGACCGCTGTCCACGGCCGCCCCGTCCGGCTTCATCGTCAGCGCATAGAGCGCCACACCATAACCGCCGGAACCAAACGGCTCCGAGATCACCTTGTCATTTGCAAAATCTTCTCGCGCGAGTGTCCGGTTCTCGAATCCGAGCAGACGGTAGGATTCTACGACTTCCGGATTGAACTCGACCTGCGCCTTCACGTCCTTCGCAATGATGTTGACCAGCGATGCATATTCATCGCGCACACTCTTCTGGACATCCGCCAGGTTGTTGACCGTCCGGTAGACACCATTCCCGTGCTTGCTGAGCGTCTCGAGCTTGTCATCTTTGTAATTGAAGAGGCCGGTGCCGATTACGCTGAGAAAGAGGTTGTCCTTCTTCTTCTTCTCGATCAGTTCTTCAAGACCACCTTTGTCGGTGATGCCGAAATTCAGGTCCCCGTCCGTGATCAGGATCACCTGGTTGTTGCCGCCTTTGATATAGTGCGCTTTCCCGATCTCGTAGGCGCGGTCGATCCCCTTCGAGCCGTAGGTTCCGCCGGAGATTTCAAGTGCAAGCAACTTCTCCAGGACGCGCTCGCGGTCTTCCGGTCCGTTGATGGTAAATGCCTCGAGGACGACGTGGTCTTCGTTGCTGTAGGTAACCAGGCTCAGCCGGTCCCCGTCCCCGAGTTTGCTGAGGATCGTCGCCACGATCGCCTGTGTCTGTTCCGCATTCGAACTCATGCTGCCGGACACGTCGAGCAGAAGGACGATGTTCTGCCGCTCCTTGACCTCTTCACGGCCCTGCACGTTGATGTAGAGGTACTTCCTGTCATGTCCCGTATCGTCCTTCCCGGCATCCATCAGCTCATAGGAGATGCCGAACATCTCCCGCTCCGGCAGCCTGCTCTCATACCGGAAATAGTTCAGCATCTCTTCGATGCGTACCATGCTCCGATCGATCCGGCGGCCATTCCGAAGCTGATTCAGGATCACCCCCGCGGACGCGGTATTGGTCGTCATGCGGAAGGTCGAGACCGGCTCCATCGCCACATGGCGGGCGTCCTTCTCCTCAATATGCTCATACTCATCCGTCGCAAAGTCCGCTGCGCCGGCAAGGCGCAGAAACTCCTTCGAGAGCCCCGGCGACGGTCTTCCGGAAAGGATCTTGCCGCTTCCTGAATTCCTGATCATCGGGCTCGTAGTGATCTCCTCTTCCAGGAACAGGCTGTCATCGATCTCTTCGTCCACGGAAAAATCGGCCTCATGAGGCGCACTGGTGGGCATACCTGCGTATGCGTCCGGCGCACTCTGCCTGCTCATCCTGGCAATCGGCGGAATCGGCGCACTCTCTTTGCGGCCTCCGAAAATGGACGAGAGGATATTCCCCTTCGGCTTCGCAGATGCCTGCGGCGCCGGGCCACTCCTCGGTATAGCAGGTGTACTACCGGGCGCCGGGCCGCTGGCGGCTCTTGGCATTGCAGCTCCGAATGCCGGCCCTCCGGCGGCTCTCGGCATCGAGCTCCCCGTCAGAGGCCCTGTATAGCGCATGGGCGAGGCATACGGATGCCTGCGCAGCTCCTGAAGTTCCTGCGGCAGATATTCTTCCCCGTGCAGAAGCGCTTCATAGACTGCATCGATCGTCAGATCCGTATAGCGATAATCTCCGTACGTAAACAGCGTCAGCACCGCTGCCGTTTTCTCTGTATATCCAAGACTTCTGTAATAATCGTAAAACTGCTCTCTTCCCTTTTCCCTGATGATCTGCTCCATCGTCTTCATGGCCAGCACCTCCTCATTTGTTTTGATACTGCCATTTTATCGGATGGCAGCAGGAAAAAGGTCGCTTCGGAAGCGACATTTTCACAGACATCTTAGCGGTAACTTTCAGAAGCCCGGATAGCAGCTGCCGTCCCGGAATCCTCCATCTCCTGCGCAAAAGCTCTGGCTGCGCCATGTTCTCCTCTGTAAAACAGATGCACTGTAATCATTGTTGTGTTTCCTCCTTTTGTCCTCATTGTACGGCAATGCGGTTCATTTTCCAAGTGCCACCGAGATGATCTTCTTCTCCCGGATCATGAGCGCATCTGTCGCGATTGCCTCCACGAAATTCCGGTCATGCGAAGTAAACAGCATGGTCCCCTCATACTCGGCGAGGAGCGCCTGGACAGCTTCGATCGAGGGAATATCGAGATAATTCGTCGGCTCATCGAGAAGCAGGACATTGGCATTGCTCACAAGGATCCTGGCAAATGAAAGGCGCACCCGTTCTCCGCCCGAGAGGACGGACACCGGCTTCCGGATATCCTGTGCCGTGAACAGGAGCCTTGCAAGGACCGTGCGGACAATCTCCGGGGACTGGATGCTCGATTCCATTGCATTTTCCAGCACGCTCCTGTCCATGCGGAGATCCGACAGGTCCTGCTTCAGACAGCCGATCCTTGCTTTCGGCACGATCCGGATCAGGTTTCCCTCCAGAATCAGCCGGATCAGCGTGGATTTGCCCGATCCATTTTCCCCGAGCAGGACCATGCGGGCGTTCCTTGGCAGGCGAAATACGGTGTCGCGAAAGATCTCTTTTCCGTCCGGCCAGGTAAATGACAGGTGCTCCGCTTCCATGACAATGGGGTTCCCCGGCGGATCCGTCAGGCTGAAAATCGGCCGCATGCGCGCGATCTCCCGCGGTTTTTCCTTCACATCCATATGCTCGATGCGCTTCCTGATATTTTCCGCGCTCCGGTCAAGACTTCTTGCCTTGCCCTTCGGGCTTCGCCTGAGAGAGGTGAAATCAATGGTTTTCGCTTCGCTGTTCGAGAGATTCCGTGGCTTTTTCGCGATCTTCTTTGCCTGTTCTTTTTTCTTCTGGTACGCCTGCGAAAGGCGTTTCACTTCCTCCGTATACTGTTCATATTCGAAAGCTGCCCGTTCCTTCGCCTGCTTTTTCTGCTCCAGGTATGCGGAATAGTTGCCCTGGTAGCAATGGATATGCTCGTCCTCGATCTCGAAGATCCTGTTGCATTGATGGTCGAGGAGCTCTCTGTCGTGACTCACCAGGATAAAGCTGTCAATCTCCTGAAGACGCTGGTCGAGGTACCCGGCACCCTCCTCATCGAGATGGGATGTCGGTTCATCCAGGAGGAACAGGGTACCCGGTTCGCTGAAAAGTTCTGCGAGCCGGAGTCTCGTCTTCTCGCCGCCGCTGACAACCTCCTGCTCCGCCAGTTCCTCCACGCCGAAGAGGCTGAGTTCTCTCGGAGAAAGCGCAGACGCATCTTCCTCCGGCATCACCGGCGGCAGCTGCATGAAATACCGGGGTGTACAGTTCCGCCGGATTCTTCCCTCATCCGGAAGGATGTCCCCGGTGATCAGTCGGAGAAGCGTCGATTTTCCGGAGCCATTCAGGCCGACAAGCCCGATCCTGTCGCCTTCGAAGACCTCCAGCCTGTCAATCTGAAACAGCATTCTTATTCCAAAGGACATGGATATATTTTCAAGAAATAATAGATTATTACGCAAAAGAAAACCCTCCTTGTCTATCCAAGAAGGGATCATCCAACATCACAGAAGAAGGCATAGCCTGACACAATGCCTTTTATAATCATGATCAGATAATCCCATCGCAAACAAACCCGATCTCGGGCTGTTTTATCTCACTGCGGCAAGATTATCTTTTTATCATATCTTTCACACTTATCCTTTCAGCTTCTATAGTTTCATCATAGCGGCATTTCCTGATTCTGTCAAGGAAAACCGATCCGGTCTTCCGTCCTCCTCATCCGCTCTGTCTCACCAGGCGGAGAGGACTTCCGTCACACTCCGGTGGTCGACTTTCCGGGGTTCGAACCGGATCAGGTTATAGATGAGCTGCATCACGACGCCGGATCCAAATGTACTGACGATCGTCCCGATTCCGACCGGTCCGCCGAGCAGCCAGCCGATCAGAAGAACCGTTCCCCAGAGGATGACCTGCACCGCACCGATCGGCAGTTTTCCGAGGCGTTTCCCCAGCCCGACAAGCAGGGCATCACGCGGACCGCAGCACTGCGCGGACATCATATAGAAGTACTGTCCGATCGCCATCAGGGCCAGTCCTGCAAGAATGATCAGAATGCCGGCAAAGACACCTGTTGTCTCCGGGAACGGGTCAATATCATTGAACAGCTGCACAAAATTCCCCGTCAGAAGTGCATCGATGATGGTGCCGAAACCGATCTTTTCTTTCATCCAGATGTCGATCAGCAGAATCACGACGCTCATCGCCGTCATCGTGAGTCCATAGTTCAGCGGAATATGATAAGAAATGCCCATCCCCAGGCAGTCCCACGGCGCCAGCCCGAAATTCGCCCGTATCGTCAGATGCACGCCAAGCGAAAACACCAGCAGACCGAACACGATCTGCACCCAGTCACGTATAATACTTTTCCGATTCATTCTATCCTCCCCGCTATGACCATACTCTCGTCCCCGATTCTGTTATTCTACGTCAACTGGCCCGGAAACTCAAGTCCATCGCTCTTTTCACCCCTGGTTACGTATAAAGCCGGCAGATCATGTCTCGTTATACGTAACCCATATATTCCCAGATCTTGATTTTACGGTCTGTACAAGATAAATCAGGCTCTTATCCGTAGTCAATTGACACTTCAGCCATGGACCCGGGCATATTCGTGCATCAATTGCTTCAACTGACTACGGATAATCTGTCTTTTTCATGTTCTCTTATCCGTAAATCAAAGAAATGACAAAAGACGGATTACGGTCTGGCCCCTCATTTGTGCACCCCTATACGTAGCAGCCTGATCCTCACCCACCGGGACAAGCAAGATTGCCCTCACCAGGGCCAGGGAAGACAAGAAAAAAGAACCTGCCAGGTGTTGATTCTTTTCATTCCTGACAGGTTCATCTGTTTCTACTTCTCAAGCGAATCTTCCCTTACTCCACGATGTCGTAGGTCAGACCATTCTCTTTTGCATACTCCTCGGCGTAGGAACCGGCATGCACATGCAGGGACATGCTGTCCGGGAAGGCATTCTCCCCGATCTCCGTCACTGCAGCCTGGATTGTCAGTTCCTTAATATAGCTCCCGACAAATGCCTCTTTTGCAATCGATGTCAGACTTTCCGGAAGCGTCAGCTCCTCCAGATTATAGCAGGTATCAAAGCAAGATCCACTGATGTAGGTCACACCCTCCGGGATGATCACCTTTTCAAGATCATTTCATGACTCCGGAATTGTGACCGGAATGTGCTCGACCGCTCCGCCCTCGGAAATCTTCAGGATCTCACTGGTATTCTCATCATAATAATAGAGAGAACCATCGTGCATACCCATGCGCAATTCGTATGTACTTTCTGTATTCTTGCCTTCCCATATTTTCTGTTCCTCACTGAGATCAAATCCCTTGTAATACTTGATGGACTTACTTGCAGGAAGTACCAGATCATTTCCCAGAACAAATCTTGGCTGATTGATATCGTTGAGAATATAGCGCTCGTCCTTCGTCCCAATCCTAATATCCTTATTATAATAGTCTATGCTTCCGTCTTTCTCGAGATCTGCAAATTTAGCATATGAATACTGTCCTATACCCCATTCATAAGAGAGTAGCAGCAAGCCATCTTCCATCCAGATCGGCACAAATCCATCTTGGTCATCCATCTGCATTTTCAGATCCTGGACCACCACCGTCATACTGTCTGCATCACTGCCAAGTATGTAAGTGCAAAGCGCATAAATTCCAGAATTATTAATCAAGGCATACAGCGTATCACCGTAGATGCACATTGAAATATCATATAATCCACCGCTTTTATATAGCGAGTACTGGCTGATCGTCTTCTCTTCTCCAGAATCCAGATTCCGAACAATCAGAGCCGTTCCATTGTCGCCGACATAGCACATCCAGTTCCCTTTCACCAGGATCGAAGCGACGCCCCCGGCTGTTTCCGTCACCTGAGTCATAGCGCAGGTACTCAAATCCATACTATAGATCGCACCAGGTTTAGTAACATCTCCGCTCCTGAACCCCCACAGTTTTCCTTCCGCAACGATGATATCATCAAGATCGATTTCAAGTTTCTGAACATCAGAGCCATCATAGCGGCAGCGATAAAGATCATACCCACTATGAAAATACATATAGTCTCCATCGAAGGCCATCTGCCCCCGGTAAGATTGTCTGTTGGTATTGGCCGTCTCAAGCATCGTCCGGTCTACCGTCACGGCAGACTCCTGTTTCTTTGTTGTTTCTTCCTTTTTTGACTCTTTCTCTGTCGGCTTCTGCTTCTCTGTTTCCTTCTGCTCAGCCTTTTCTCCATTAACAGTGAGTGGACTCCCAGTGGATCCGCTTGCAGTGGACGAACTCTTCCCGCTGCCGCAGCCCGCGGATACCACCAGGGCCGCCGCTAACAGCAGGCATCCCGCCATCTTCCAGCTCTTTTTCTGTTTCACTTTTCTTTCCTCCAGATTATTCATATCGTGTACGTTTTCAAAATGTTCTGCCAAGCCACAGAACCATACACATTTTACTAAATATCTTCCGAAAAAGCAATAATACCTACACGGTCTTCCGCCAGGACTCTGCCTCTGATTGCACTTGACATCGGGTTCTATTCCGGTGTATTCTATGGCTAATCAGGAAATTAATTCATGAATAGTCGCGAAGGAGGCTTGCATCCATGACGTACATCGAAAGAAGTATCACGCCATATATTCAAAAAGCCGAAAAAAATTTCAAAGCCGTCCTAATAACCGGAGCAAGGCAAACAGGAAAGTCAACTCTCCTGAAACAGTTATTTCCAGAAAGAAAGTATGTCACATTTGACGATCCTTTTCTCGAAGATCAGGCCATAAGAAATGCCAATATGTTTATGACTCTAAATCAGCCTCCAGTTACTTTTGACGAGGTGCAGCGTGTCCCGGATCTATTCCGCTATATCAAGATCGAATGCGACAGCCGAAATGAATATGGGCTTTATTGCCTTTCCGGTTCACAGCCATTTAGACTGATGCAGACTGTATCCGAATCCCTGTCTGGTCGTGTGTCAATTGTAGAACTGGCCGGACTTTCCTTAAGAGAAATTCAGGTTGATTCCTTTAACAGGCCATTCCTTCCCACAATGGAATATGTTGCAGATCGTCAGACGACTGTCCGCAAACCAGAAAACATCTGGCAGCTCATCCACCGAGGCAGTTATCCAGAATTATATCAGAATCCAGACCTTGACTGGCAGCAGTTTTATGCCAGTTATGTGAAAACCTACCTTGAACGTGATGTCCGCGAACTTTCGGCTGTTCATGATCTCAATGCATTCCGACGTTTCATGATTGCTGTTGCCGCAAGGACGGGTCAGATGGTTAACTTTTCCAACATTGCTGAAGAAATCGGGAAAGATGCCGCAACAATCCGAAACTGGATGTCCATCCTTGAAGCATCCGGTATCATCTATTTACTGGAACCATACACACCTTCTGTGCTGAAACGCGCGATCAAAACTCCAAAAGTATATTTTCGTGATACCGGACTCGCTTCCTACCTCACAAGATGGCTCACCCCCGAAACACTTGCACTCGGTGCGATGGCAGGAAATATCTTCAAAACATATGTCATCTCTGAAATCATCAAATCCTATTCGAATCAGGGGATCGATTACCGTTATTGCATATCCTATTACCGTGGTAAGGATAAGAAGAAAAAGAAGCGGAACGGTGAAGAAATAGAAATCGATGGGGAAATTGATTTCATTATCGAAGAAAATGGAATCCTTTACCCCATCGAAATCAAGAAAAACACTTCTGAAACAGCAGACGCGACCAGCACTTTTCAGGTATTAGACCAGGTACCTGACAAAAAGAGAGGTATGGGTGCTGTGATCAGTATGTGTCCTGCGCCAGGTATGCTTCGGGAGAATGTCCTGGAATTGCCTGTATGGTACATCTGAGGACTACACCTCTCACCCATTGAGAATCTTCTCAAACAGTTCTCTCACGGCGTACCAGCCGGGTTCCTTTCCCGCGGGGTCTTTCCGGTAGAGGTCTCCCACCACCCGGATTCCGCATGCGGAGAGGTCGCGGATTGTTTTTCCTGTCAGGTGAAATGCCCCGATCTCGGTGTCCCACAGGCTTTTTGCCGGTTCCGCCAGGACTCTGCGCTTCGGCTGCGGTTGCCCCGCGCCTGCGCCCGAAAACCCGGACCCTGAGCCTGAGCCGGATCCTGACGCGGATCCTGATCCAGCCCCAGACCTGGCCATGGCCATCGCGTCGCTGTCCATGTAGTTCTTCACAGCCCCTTCGATCTCGGCCTTGCTCTTGACACCAAGGTTCCGGATCTTGCCGAGGCCGTCCTCCGCGATCAGGCTGATCACGTCCTGGATGCTGTCGCACCCGGCCCTTCTGAGACAGTTATAGGATCTGACCGAAAGGTTCAGATCCGAAATATCCACATCATACGAGACATTGCGCGCGTCCTTATCTTTCCCCTGGTCTTTAAATACCTGAATATCTCTTACATTCATCGTCGGCACCTCCCCGTTCAGCACTTCTTCGGGAATCAATGCCTGATAACCTCTGATGTATCCTGCTTCCTCGAGCTTCTTCACCCGTTTCTTCGCAGCCACGCGCGTCATCCCTGTCTTCTTGCCGAGTTCCGTAAAACTGATCCGGCCATCTTTCCGCAGCAGCTGCAGCATGATCTGATCCTTCTCGTCAGGCATTGCTTCCTCCAGTCCATTCTTCTTGATTGCTGCGTGCTCCAGATGTCCTCTGCAGCACGCAGATATCCTTTTCCTACGTACATTCTCAGCGTCGACTCTGATACTCAGAAGATAATCCGAAAGGAAGTTCCTGTCAAGAAGAGGGAGTTTCGAAACGAAACCAATGATTCCATTTCGAAGCTCCCTCGAGTCTGTCATCCGGTACATAATCATCTTAACAAGAAGAAAACTCTCACCAAGATGCTCACTCCCCTGGGATGTCATCTTAGCTAGAAAAAACTTGTTAAAAAGATGACCGACACCCCGGCGATGTCATCTTAGCAGCCCCCCTCACCACATATGCTCTTTCATATACGCAAAACACTCCCTTGTCTCAGGGTTTTCCGTGGGGAAGTCAAGCAGCTTGTCAACGTACCCCTGCGCCTTCGCGATTTCGCGGCTGACAGGATAGACCAGCTCGAAGGTCAGGCACAGGTGGCCGACGACATAGTCGGCGGCGGTCTGTTTCAGCTTTCGCAGCACGGCCGTGTGCTGCAGGAAGCATTCTTTGACTGCGGGGCTGACCGCAGAGGTGCGCAGCTCCTCCGTCGTGACATTATAGATTTCTTCGAGGGGCGTGTCACAGTTGACACGGAAGATATCAATCTTATCCGCGTCCCGCAGGATATTGCAATACATGATCTCCGCCTCGCCGAGCCCCGGCTGGAGCCGATAGGCGCTGTGATTGCGGATACTGGTCTCCAGGATGCGCCGCTCCGTCTCTGACAGGTCAGGCGAGAAGCGCTCAAGCAGTCCTTCCCGGAACAGCAGGTCTGCCCCGAATTCCGCGTGGTCGACAGAGATGGCGTCCACGAACGTATGATATCGTCTGATCTGTTCAAATCTCCCGATGTCGTGGAGCATTCCGCACAGCCACGCCAGATCCGTATTCCGGATTTCCAGGGACTTCGCAATCCGCTCACACAAAGCCGCCACACGGTACGTGTGGTCGATCTTCAGCCTGATCTTCGGATCCTCCGCGTCATAAGCCGCAACATATTTGCGAAAAGCCTCTCGCACACCTTCTCTGTTGATCAATGCCACACTCCTTTTCTCGGGAAATTCGTTCACGGGGTTGCGCTGCCGAAACCTGCGCTGCATAATGAAAACAGCTCAGGAACAGCGTACCATGTTTGATGAGAAATGGCAATTGCAGTGTTCATCCACCGAAAGCAAGACAGAACGAAAAGCATTTGCCCGATACAACCACCAGTTGAATTCAATCGATAACTGCGTCATTGGATCCCGGGCGGTCTGCGCGTATGATATCCTCAAAAGGAGGACAACATCATGGAACTTGGAAATGTTATTAAGAAAATGCGTTTTCGGGCAAGTTTGACGCAGGAGCAGCTTGCCGAGAAATTAGGAGTCAGTCCGCAATCCGTATCGAAATGGGAAAACGGCATTTCCATGCCGGATATTTCACTTCTGCCAGGCATCGCAGAGATTTTCGGCGTGACGGTTGACGAATTGTTCGGGCTCAATGAGAGCGAAAAACTCCGGCGGATCGAGAACCGGCTGGCGTTCGAAGAACCGCTGCCGGGAGACGTGTTCTGGGCATACGAAGATGATCTGACGCATGCTCTTGAAAAGACAGAAGACAAAGCAAAGATCTACAGTCTGCTGGCCCATCTGTATCACCACAGAATGGCGTCCGATGCGAAGAAGGTCAGCCAGTATGCCAGGGAATCCATGAAACGCGCACCGGAAAGGAAAGATTGCCAGTGGCTTCTGGATATGTCCGAGGGGCAGGCTGTGTGGGACTGGAACATCAGCAATCATGCAAAGGTCATCGCATTTTACCAGGAAATAATCCGGGAGGACAGGAAGGTCAATCCGGACCGGCGCACATGGCTGCCCCATTTCTGGCTCATCGATAATCTGATTGCGGATCATCGCACAAAGGAAGCAAGAGAAGTCCTTGATGATTTCTCGAAAATCCAGAAGGATCGCGATTACATGATTCCTGCCTACCAGGCCAGCATCGCCCTCGCTGAATTTGACGAGAAAAAAGCCGACGCCATCATGGAGGAGGCGTTTCAGACATACCGCGAGGACCCCGGTTTCCTCTTCGAGGCAGCCCAGTATTATGCAAAGAAAGGTTCCTACGAGCGTGCGATTACAGCCTACGAGGCATCCTACGAAAGGGACAAAAAGCCCCGTTTTATCGACGCCCTTCAGGGCGTCATGACAATCTACGAAATCCAGGGCAAATATCAGGAAGCCGCCAATACCTGCGACCGAATCCTTGAAAACCTGAAAACCGAGTGGAATCTGACAGAGGAAGCACTGGTCAGGGAAATCGAAAGAGAAAGAAGCAGATACCTGGAGAAAGTCAGGGGCCGGTGATGGCATACGGCGGGGCCTGAGCAGGCCCCGCCGCCGAAGACTGGTCAGGCCCTGAACCGAAGACTTATTAGGCCCTGGTCCCGGCCTCCCTATCAGAAGCTCCAGAACCCGGTCCCGGTTTCTGGATCGTATTTCCGGCCGATGCTTCCGCCCACGACCGGTCGTAGCTCGATCTCCGCGGTGTACAGGACCGTCAGCGATTTCGTATGGCCGGCTGCCATGCAGTGATGGCCGTCTTCTTTGTACGACAGCAGGGAGTGCGTGTGATGGAACAGCGTCCCCGCCTCATCAGAGATGATATTTCCATTCAGAGAGACCAGTTCCAGCATGCCGGAGATGGTCTGTGTTTCGAATGTCCCGCTTTCCGGGATGAAGGTCTGGATCTGACCCTCCTTCAGGCCACCGATTCCGCTGAAGATCGCAGACGAAATATGATTCTCTTTACAAATCTCCAGAAGACCGCTGATGATCTCGTCATCCCGGTCCATCCGGACATAAAAGGTTTCGCCAAACTTCCTATAATCCATGATATCGCTCCATTTCTCTCGAAAATACATTAACGACAGATGCGTGTTGCATAATTAAAGTTCAAAAACAGCGTAACATGTTTTACGGCAATTGGCAAATGCAAATGGTCATGAGATTTCCGGAGGCTTTACGGATAAAAAGGGCGCCGCCCGCTCTCTGGAGGCAAGAATTCATCTTTAACAAGTCTTTTCTTCTCTCAAGATGCTTCACGTTTTATCATTGATGTCTCCCAAATCCATGTTATAATAAGAAGTGTACGACCGACTACTTTTCTTCACATGAGGAGGCTGCCATGAAGAAAATGAGAAAACCACTTTCCTTGTTGCTTTCCGCCGTTTTGCTGATCTCCCTTCTCGCCGGCTGCGGCGGCAAACCGGAACAGGGTCCGGGGTCGGCGACAGCACAGACTCCCGGCACAACCCAGACAGCCGAAGGATCCCAGCAGGGAACCGGCGCTGCAGACGGAAACGCTGCAGCCGGAGGCACTGAATCCGGAACCGCCGCTTCGCAGGCAGCGGAAACCGGTCCCGTGGAACTTTCCCCGGAAGCGACCGCTGGTACAGAAAACGGTGTCACCGTCGATGTCGGTGAATTTGTCCTGGACGGTCCTGCCACGCTTTCCGTGACCCGGCAGGCCGATGAAGAGAATGCGGAAGAAGGTTACAAGATCGAATCGTATGACATCGCGATCGGAGATCTTAGTGAACTGGATGATTTCATCACGATCCGGATCCCGTATGATGATACCTACTGCGAGGCGGGCCAGGATCCTGCCCGCTGTGTCGGGGCAAAATACCTGAATGAAGAAACCGGTGCGTGGGAAGATGTGCTGTTTGAAGTCGATGCCCAGGCAAAAGAGCTGGTCATTTACACCGATCACCTTTCCATCTATGGCGCCTTCCATGTCACCGATGAGGCGAAGCGAAATGCCTATATCTCGGATGTCATGGAATATAACGTGACGATGGACCCGGACAAAGTCATCGATTTCGGAAAGCGGATCGCCGCAGACGATCCGACCGTGAAAGATGATCTGGTCGACGAGGTTGCTTCCACCGTCTTCGATTGGACAGACCGCGTCGACAACGCCTTCAACATCGCATTTCTCGGAGAAGTACCGGACTACCTGTCCCCGACGATCCCGGACACGAACATGTCCCTGTTCACTGCCGTCGGCTACTTCGCGACCTGCTATAACCTGCTGACGATCGCCGCAAAAGACTCCCAAGGTCAGGCAGAGGACGCAGAGATTCTGAACCTCATCCGGGATGTGTCCACCAAGATGATCACCTTTGCGGCAGATTCGTTCACGAAACTCGGCAGTGGCGCCCTCTCCGTCTGGATGGGCGGCGTTCTCATCATCGAAAAGATGCTGATGGCCTTTGGTCAGCAGATGCAGGAAACCAGGATTGAAGACATCGAATTCGTCTATCATCATTACAACGAAGGTTTCTCCGCAACATGGGCACACAAGCTGATGCGGCCGAAGGACTGGCGCGCGCTGGTCATCGAGGTCCTTGAAAAGAATCCGGATAATCCGGATCTCGCCATCAGTACCCTGGAAGCTGGTTTCAACAAATACGCCTCCGAGTTCTTCGCGCTTTCTGCGGATCAGATGGCGGAAGTCGCTGCCGACGTCCCAAATGTCGACATCAAGCGTATCCCGAATTTCACAGAGGCAGAAAAGGATCAGATGATCACGAACTATGTCAATCATCTGAAGAACAATACCATGCCCGCCGTTCTGACGAGTGTCCGGAACTACATGATCAAGAAGGCAGAACAGCAGCAGCTGGATGCCCTGTACAAGATCCGGGATTTCTACAATTCGAAAATCCAGATCACCATGACGGAAGAGATCCCGGCAGGCCAGTCCTCCCAGTTCGCAGGCTACAAGTTCCGTTTTGCTCCGCTGGTGGAAAATGCCCCGAAGAATAACTGGACGGGTCTTTGGCCGGAGTCCGGTTCCGTCAAGGCCAGCGCAACCCTGATGGGCTTTGCGACCGCAGGCTATCCGCACACGGTCGAATTCTTCAAGCCGGATGCAGATCTTGAAAAAGACAAACCCGAATTCACCGTGCCATTTGTCATCGACATCCCGGAGATTAACATCACCGTCACCGCGAAAGAGCCGCTCACCATCGACGCCTTCATGGGCGAATGGGTCGATGAGGAAGGCAGCCGCCTGATCCTGTCGTTCGACGGTGACCACGTAATCGCGAAAGAGCCTGACCTGTCCTGGTACGGCGGCGATGTGGTCGTCGCAGAATACGAAGTCTCCTACGACGCCGCGACCCAGACCCTGTCCCTCAACGGCCTGACCAGCTGGGTCATCTCCCCGGACAAGCTGGAAGACACCTCTTACAGTGACCGCCCACTCGAAGTCAGCATCGCCGGCTCCGGCAACGACTACACCGCCCTCGAAACCAAAGACGGCATCGTCACCGAAATGACGACAGGGTGGGTGAACTTTACAAGGAACTGAAGGTGGGAAAGCAGGAGTTGGGATAGCAGATTATAAATTCATGGAATAATAGAGTAATAGAATAACGGAAACCCCCCGCTGCGTGCATTACGCAGCAGGGGTTCATCTTTTTGGTGCGATCGTTACACCGCCGGATAGTTGAAGATCTCTTTGTTCCCGGCATTTTCAGCAAGATACGCCGCATACTCCCTTGCATACCACTTGGCCATTTCCAGGTTGTGCAGGAGGTAGTGCCCGCAGTTCTCTGGCTGCGTGCCCGGAACTTCCTTGACGTCCTCGACATGGCGGAATGCATTCAGCATGAGATCATAGATCTCCTCCGGCGTGCGGCTGCCCTTCAGGATCAGATAAAAGCCGGTGAAGCAGCCCATCGGTCCCCAGTAAATCACCTCATCCTTCCAGTCCGGGTCATTTCTGAGATATGTCGCAATGATGTGCTCTATGGAGTGCATGGCGCCAGTGTCGATGACCGGCTCGCGGTTCGGTCTCTTCATCCGGATGTCGTACGTGGTCACCACTTCATCGCCCAGGTGATCCACTCTGCTGGTGTAAATCCCCGGCACAAGGCGCATATGGTCGATTGTAAAGCTCTGGATTAATTCCATCTCGATTCTCCTCTGCTGTTGTGATTTCTGATTCTTGATTGTTACTTGATATACTCTCTTACATTCACGGTCTCGTCCGTGCGCTGCTCTTCCTCGGTTATGCCCGGGACAAATTCCGTCACGTACGCTTCCCCGGTGACCGGATCGACATAATACCGGACCTCCGCCCCGGTGTAGGAGCGATACAGAACGACGATCTCGTCCGCTTCACTCGATTCAACTTCCCAGTAAATCGTATAATCTTCCGAATCCAGCATATCCTTCAGATCCGGATTGCTTTCGATGCAATATTCTTTCACAGCCGCCAGCGCCTGCTCATCTGACAGAGTGGATTCAGGCTTTGCTTCAACCGCCTCAACCTTTGATTCAACCGCTGCCGCCGTCTCTCCGCCTACTTTTTCCTTCTTTGCACCGCAGGATACCAGCGCGATGCTCATGCTGCATAAAGCCAGCAGCATCATGATCTTTCTCATATGATGTTCCTCCTTTTCTACAGATCCGTACCAGAATAGCCGCAACATGTGTCAATTTGAAGGCTTTTCCGGGCCCTCCACCTGCTCATCCATGTGCATATGCGGCGTCACGGTATCCAGGAACAGCAGGAAACCAATGCCGATCAGAAATCCAACCGCTGCCGGTATAAAAGAAAGCTTCCCCATTCCTTCCGAACTCTCGAGCGCCGGCTGAAGCAGGCTCCAGAAGGAAGCCGCGACCATCACGCCGGCCGCAAATCCCGTGAGTGTCCGCTGCATGCCGTCGGATATCTGATCCTTCAGAACAAACACCATGGCCGCACCGAGGCTGGTCCCCAGAAATGGGATCAGAATCCCGGTCAGAATCTGTGTATTCATATTTCCTCACTTTCTTGCAAATGCCCTTCAATCGTCATTCCCGGACCGCTCTCTTCAGATCTCTTCAGATCTCTTCAGATCTCTTCAGATTTCTTCCAGGTAATGCACAGGCTTTCCGTTCCGGATCGCGTATTCAATCTCTGATCTCGTACTCGATCCGATATAACCGCCGACATTGATCACGTAAATCTCATCTGCCATGTCAATCTTCCGCTTGTGCATATCATCGAGCATTTCCTTCGTGCCCTCCGTCCAGACCTCGTCATCGCCGGAATGCCCAAAAAGCCCCACACTGATCACGATATTTCCCGCAAGCGTCAGACGCTTCTGCGCCTCGAGAAATGCATCTTTGAACCGGGTACTGCCACATAATGTGATGACTTTATACTGACCAACCATCGTAACACCATAACTCCTTTACTTCTTCCCGCTTTGCAGTTCCTGATGAATTGCTTCGATCACAAGAACGTCCGCCGGGAGCCAGTTCACCTGCCTCAGATCATCAAGCGGCAGCCATTTCGCCGCCTCATGCTCCAGGAGCGTAAAATGCCCTTCGCTGAGGCTGCACCAGAAGCAGTCCATCGAAAGATGAAACTCCGGATAGTCATACTCCACCGTTGTCAGGAATCTCTCCACTGTGATTCCCGCGGCAAGCTCTTCGCGGATCTCCCGCACCAGAGCCTCCTCCGGCGTCTCACCGCTTTCAATCTTACCCCCGGGGAACTCCCACCAGTCCTTGTAATCTCCATAGCCACGCTGCGTCGCAAAAACCACCGGCACATCATCCTCATTCACAGACCGGATCACCGCCGCAACCACCCTGATTGATTTCATCTCTCATTCCTCCAGCACACATCCTGAATCATTCCCATCTATCATAATCCTATGCTGTTCCTGTTTGCAATCCTCAGTTCCATCTTTTCAGACCGCAGTTTGTTTGCAGGAAACCTCTCCGCCTGCAGAAAAAGGGCAAAACAGATGACATCATCATACTCTGTTGCCCTGAATCGCTGATAACCTCCTCTCGGTCATCGCTTTTTACCTTGCTTTTTTTCCTGGCTTGCCCGAGATGCGCGATTCTTCTTTTCAGGTCATCAATTTGACTTCATCAGTCCTCCAATCAGGCAAGATAACAGCTTCTCTTGTCCGTATCCCTGTTGATCAGGAGCAATTCGCTTGAAAAGTGTTGCCCGAAAAGATGCTCACCGCCATTCAGGTCAACCACCCTTCTGAAAAGCAGTTCCTCTCCGATGACCTGACATGCCGAAAAAGCCTTTTAGGGCAACAGCCTGCACTTTTTTATGGGACCGACAGGAGATCGAGACTCCTGGGATCCGCCGGAAAGTAATATTCCCTGGGACCCGCCGAAGACCGATATCCTCTGGGACCCGACGAAGACCGATATCCTCTGGGACCCGCCGGAAATCGATACCCCTGGAGCCCGCCGGATAGCGATAACCCCTGGAGCCCGCCGGAAATCGATACCCCTGGAGCCCGCCGGATAACGATAACCCCTGGCTACACAAAAAGAAATCCGGGAGAAGGTTCTGCCGGATTCACGGCTTCCTTCTCCCGGATGAACTTTAACTTGTGATCGTACTTTGACTTAAAAAGCCCTCTTTATAATCCTTACAGATATCCATCATCTCCAGAAGGTAGTTGTCATAACCAAGCTTCTCGATGATGCCATACCACCCCCTACATCGCGTCGATAACACCATCCATATCACGCACCGAATAGCCCGGCATCTCAATCTTCCGGATGTCCTCCATGCGGATCCGCATCTGATCCACCAGAATCGTCTTTGTCACCTCAGCGTCGACATTGAAACAAATGCCGATGATCGTTTTGTACTGTCCCCGAAGGCCATACGCCTCGTTGTTTTCATCGCTGCAGGCCTCATAATAAGTCACTTCCACCTGTACCCGGTTCGCCCTGGCCATCCGGCTGTTGTAGGTCAGGTTGTGGAGAAGTTCCAGCCTTCGATCCAGTTCTTCCTGCTCCTCCGGGCTCAGGCTCAGCCGGTCCACATAGATCTCATTCTTACACATGATGGCAAAATTAAAGCCCCGCAGCGCATCAAAAGGCGCAAAGATCTTGGCTCTCTTCCCAACATCCATCTGCGGATGCCGGATCCGGAAGGCATCAAACCGCTCATGCTCCGGCTTGCCCTTCAGACATACATCCCGGTACCGGAACCCCGCCGGCATCGTCATCACACCCAGCGCATCCATGTAAAACGCCTCCTTTCCACGATTTTCACTTCGCTGTCAACACTGCTCCGCCGTCTCTTCCAACTATCTATTAAGACTATCTATCTAGATTATCTACCTAGACTTTCTATCAAGGCTTTCTATCCGGAGCAGCTCGCTCCTGTTCTGCAGAAGCATTATAGCAAACAAATGTTCTGGTTTCAAGCAGCTAGCTGCAATTTCTGCTCCAGATAGAGACTTTCAGCCATATAACCTGGTCAGGTAGCCTGAATCAGTTCAGAAAAATATCGTTGTCATACTTCTGTTGACCTGAATCGCCTTTTTACTCATCTCGGTCATCGATTTTTCTTTTGCTTTTTTTCCATGCTTGCCCGAAAAGCAGCAAATCAGCAATCAAGTCAACCACCCTCCAAAAAACGACTAATCTACGATGACCGAAACAAGCATAAAGGCTTGTTCGGTCATACAAAGGCCTTAAAACAAGGATACCGGGCCACGGAAACCGTGGCCCGGCCAGCAAAAACGCCTCAGTAAAGAAAACACCAGCGCCGCTGGCTCTGAGAGCCAGCGGCGCTGGTGGACAATTGCTTTGATTCACGCAGCCTTCATCATACCGTATACTTCACCAGGATCAGCATCTCCACAGCATCAGAACGTCCACGGAATATAGGCCGCAATGACCGCAAACACCACGGCCGGCAGCATATTTGCCACACGGACCTTCTTCCCCCAGACGAGGTTCACGCCGACGCAGAAGATCAGCACCGCGCCGATCAGCGAAAGATAGGCGATGGCCGTCTCGGTCATGATCGGGGCGATCAGCCGGGCAAGCAGTGTGATCGTTCCTTCAAAAAGGAACACCGGAATCGCGGAGAAGATGCTGCCCTTCCCGAGGGATGTCGTCATGACCGCGATGATGATGAAGTCCAGCACCGCCTTCACGGCCAGCGTGGAATAGTCCCCGGAAATACCGTCCTGTATGGCGCCGACGATGGCCATCGCGCCGATGCAGACGGTCAGTGATGCTGTGACAAATGCATTGACGAATTGTTTGTCGCCGCTGTTTCCGGTCCGCATCTTCAGCCACTCGCCGAACCGCTCGAAGCCTTTCTCGATTCCGATCAGTTCGCCGACGATGGTGCCAAATGCCAGGCATAGTACGACCAGCATGGATTTGCCGCTCGCAACCTTCCCACCGTCGATCGCAAGCATCCCCTCCATCGCACCCGCAATCGCGATGAACAGCACGCTGATGCCACAGGTTTTCGTCAGCGCATCCTGCTGCTCCTCATGAAATAACTTTCCTGTCAGATGACCAACCAGCCCGCCGGCAAGAATCGCCAGGCTGTTAATAAAAGTACCAAGGCCAATCATAAACTCTCCCTAATTAAGCACATGATGATATGAAAAGCTGCGCTATATCGCAGCTTTCAAAGCAATATTGACTCCAACACGATATCGCGATGTCAACAGCTTATCATTCGAAAACCGGCACCGGTACACTCCACCCTTGCTCGGGTGTATATTCCGCGGCATAAACCGCGCAGTTCCCGATGTATTTTGACCAGTAACTTCCCTGAGAATCCGGCGTGAGGTACTCGAGTGCACCTTTCATCGCAATCGCATGCGTCGAGATCAGGATATTTCCATGCTCCGCTTCCGGACGAATCTCTTCTAAGAAGTCGCCAAGTCTTTTGACGACGTCCCGCAATGGCTCCATGCCCTCCGGCGCCGGGTTATGGACGAAGTCCCTGAAGAATTCCATCACCTCCGGCGCAGGATTCTGCAGGTCCATCCCCTCATAAGGGCCATAGTCCATCTCAATCAGCCGCTCGTCGACGATCTGCGGCACATCCGCCGCAACAATCGCCGCCGTCTGGGCGGCGCGCACCAGCGGACTAGTGTAAACCTTGTCAAAACGAATTCCCAGCGCCGCAAATCGATCCCTGACTTCCATCAACTGCTGCACACCAGCCTCATTCAGCGGAACATCACTCCGCCCCTGCAGGACATTCGCCTTATTCTTCGCTGTCTGGCCATGTCTGATGATATAAATCATGATAACTCCCCCAAATTCGGTCTGAACCAGTCAAAAAGTCATGGGCGATGCCCTGCCACGCCTTCCGGCGCCTCTTCAAAACAAGTGATGTCGCCCTACCACGCCTTCTGGCGCCGCTTCAAAACAAGTAATATCGCCCTACTACGCCTTCTGGCGCCTCTCCAAAACAAGGGGTGTTGCCCTAACACTTCTTTTTTGCCTTTTCGGTCATCGCAGACAATTCGTTTTTCAGAAGGGTAGTTGACCTGAATCCCTGTAATCTTCCTTTCGGTCAACATTGATCAAGCTTATCTCTTCAATCTGGCGATAAACAAGCCTGAATACAAGGCAATTCTTCTTGATTAGAAGAAACATCACATCAAATTGATGACCTAAAAGGCACATATATTACCTTAGGTCAACGCGGCTCAAAAAACAAGAGAAAAAATGTTGACCGAAAACCGCAGCATTGCGATCCAGGTCAACATAGTATGACAATGTTCTTATTCAAGCACCCTTCCGGCCATTCTTTCAGCTACTCCCAGGCATCCAGCCAGTCTTGCAGGTCCTTATCTTGCTTTTTTCAAGAGTTTTCACCAAAACTCCGCCGACCTGCTTCCCGTCAGCTTATGAGAAGAGATTTCTCTTGTCTTATCTTCACCGCTTCCTCACTTCCCGCTCCGCAGAAAGACGTATTCCTTCTCCGAGGACCGCTCCCGGTCAAAGTGGTACCCACTCCAGGAGAACGCCTGCATCTCTTCAGGCTGTTCCACATGATGGACCGCCATGAACCGCACCATCTCACCTCTTGCCATCTTGGCGTAGACGCCCTTCTGAACAATTTTCTTCCCCTCCGGTTCACCGAAAATACAGGTGATATACCGGTCCTGCGGCTGCAGATACTTCTCGATGCATTTGGCATATTCTTTTGAAGCCAGATTGATAAGAACCCTGCTCTCGTCCATGACTTCCTGATACAGACTTTCTCCCCAGAAATCATATAGATTCCTGCATCCCGCTGCCGTTGCCTTCGCCTGCATTTCAAGCCGGTAGGGCACAACGCCGTCCATCGGTTTCAGCACGCCATAGAAACCAGACAGAATTCGCAGGTGCTCCTGCACATAGTCGTATTGCCCATCTTCAAATACCGCCGGTGCCATGTAGGTGTACTGGATTCCGTCATACGCCAGAAGCGCCGGCGTGAGACATTCCCGAAGATTCATCTCACTGACCCGCACCGCATTTTGCCTGGCAATCCCGTCGTTACACTCCCACAGACTCTTTAATTGTTCATAAGAAAGGCTCCGCAGCCACGCCAGCAGCACCTCCGTCTTCTCCAGGAACACCGGCAGTCCTGCATATGGCAGCGTATCCGTATCCACCCGCATCTTCTTCGCCGGGGAAATAATGATCTTCATGTTAATCTATCCTCCATACTGCTTGGCATTTCTTTGTCCAGTCTCTGAGCCCTCACAGAATAAGAAGTTATTGCTCTGGCAACCTTTTGCCTCCCAAAATAAGAGGCTGTCTCTCTATTATGCCTTCTCAGAGCGAAGCACATCGCTTCTCCGCCCTTCCGGCGCCTTCTCAAAACAAGGGGTTGTTGCCCTACTGCGCCTTTTTCCCTCTTTCGGTCATCGCCGCCAACTCGCTTTTCAAAAGACTTGTTGACCTAACTGCTCACCAGCTTCTCTTCGGGCAACGCTTTTCACGCTTATCTCCTCAGATCGGCAAAAATCAACAAGTCAAATTGATGACCTGACAAGCAGATAATCTACTTTAGGTCAACACCATAAAAAAAACAAGAGAAAAAGTGTTGCCCGAAAAGAGCATCAAGTCAATTCAAGCCAGCAAAGTATGACATTGTCACTTTATTCATCGTCCTTCATGCCTTTTCCCTGCCATCTTCACGTTCTTCCCGCCTTCCCACCACCTCACTTCAGCAGTGGCAGGCCGCATTTGCTGCACCGGATTCCTCTCGGGTACCCAGATTACATCGGATGCTGCTCGAGTACCCAGATTACATCGGATGCCTCTCGAGTAGTTTCTCCGCCAGTTCTCCTCTTCCGGTATCCTTCAGCCGCTGCACATACCCCACAAGGTCTGCCTTCGAGGCGTGCAGTGGTCCGCCCTCATGATAGACCGTCCACATCGGGTCGATCTGGGTCGGGTTCTTCTCCATCTCCTCATCAATCCAGTCGAGGATGATCTTTGCGCCTTGTGCGCAGACCTCCGGATGGGCTTTCTTCACGTCGTGCTGCTCATAAGGATCATCCTTCAGATTGAAGAGCATCTCCTTGTCAAACAGGTGGAAACCGTCATGGACGGTCCGCATGTAGAGCCAGTCGCCAAAAACGGCGGAGCGCTGGCAGACATGGGCCATCTGGGAAATGACGAGGCTGTCTCTTCCGGTGTCGGCGCCTTCCGTCAGCGTCTTCGCATAGCTTCTGCCATCCCAGCTGGCGTATCCCGGCACACCCAGCAGATCACACATCGTCGGCAGCAGGTCGAGATTGTAATGCAGGCCGTCATCCACGCCCTTCTTCGTCAGACCCGGCCAGCGGATGATCATCGGGATCCGGCAGCAGGCCGCATCCGCGGTTCCGTGTTCGCCGTAAATCGCCAGTTCTCCGAAGTTTTCTCCGTGGTCGGCACTGATGATGATCACGCAGTCCTCATAGACGCCCAGCTCCTTCATCTTCCCGAAGACTTCGCCGAGGCACTGATCCATGTAGGCCACGCCGCAGTCATAACCATCAATCACACGCTTCAGGTCCGCCATATTTTCAATCTTGCCCGGATTCCTTGGAAGCTTCTCATCCTCCAGGTCATCGTACATGTGGAATTCATGCGGCGAATGCGGGCCGACCGCCTCCTGGTGGCGGGCAAGATCCTCTTCCGTCACCCAGAAACAATCTGCGAGCGGTTCATTTGCAAATGGATTGCCGAATTCCATCGGGACGCGGTATGGTGTATGCGGATCCCAGTAGTGGATATGCAGGAACCAGTCCGGCCGCTGCGTGGCATTGTTCTCCAGCCAGTTCAGCACATACGGCGTGATCTGATCGCCATTTTCAAGGCCATGACCACCCTGGTTGAAACACTCATTGAAATTCGCATTAAACCACCAGGCGGAATGCCGCTCCGGGAAGGTGGACACGGACGCCGTGTACATCCCCGCCCTGCGGAAGATATTGATAAAATTCTCGATGTCCTGCTGATCGGCGAAATCGCGTTCCGGCGGATAGAACCGCCGCTCCGCTGCCGTCCCGCCGTGACCGACGACACCGTTCCGGATCCCGAACTTCCCGGAGATCAGCGCAGCCCGCGACGGCAGGCACGGCGCATCCGAGCAGTAATACCGCTCAAAGCGGATCGCCTCCGCCGCCACCTGGTCGATATTCGGCGAGGTATTTCTCGGATAACCATAACAGCCAAGGTGATCCGGCCGCATGGTATCAATATCAACATACAGGATTTTCATGTCTTATTTCCTTTCCGGGCAAGCACCCATAACCTGCTGAGGATGCGCCTTACCAGCCTCACCCGCAGCCATCAAGATGATCGTTGTTCCATGAATAGAATTTCCCCTCGATCTTTCCGGTCTCTGTCCGTGGGATGAAGAACGTGTCCGTTTCCGGGTCATACGTGTATTCCCGTTCAAAACCGTAGTCCACGCCGACAGGATCTTCCGGATTATCTCTTTGCTCTGCCACGCTTTTCGCCTTCTCTGAATGAGAATGCTTTACCCTGGCAGGCCCTGGCGCCTTCTCAAAACAAGGGGGTGTTGCCCTATCTCTTCTTTCTTCTCTTCTCGGTCATCACAGACAAGTCTCTTTTCAGAAAGGTTCTTGACCTGAATTCCTGTCAGCTTCTTTTCGGTCAACGCTTATCAAGCTTTTCTCCTCTGGCTGGCCAGAAACAAGCCGGATTACAAGGCAATTCAGCTTGAATTGAAGATCCGCGATGTCAAAACGTTGACCTGAAAAGAGATAATTCAAGTCTCGGTGAACGAG
>CACZQN010000013.1 GCA_902783375.1 uncultured Lachnospiraceae bacterium
AGACGGTACGGTCATCACTGGAGGCAAAAGTTCCTGCGGTGATGCGCAGAAGCTCATGTGTCTATGCGGACCTGCTTCAGATGCGGAAAGCATCATAGCGGAGGAAGCAGACACAGGCAGATGACTGCGGACTACCTGATGAGTGGGGTTATGGCGCGCAAGCGATATAGCTATTGTCCTAACGGGCGTCTAATCTTCAGGCGTATCCGCTGTTATCCAGTCTGGCCGCCTAAAGCGGCGAAAGAAGCTCGTGTTTTTAAACATGAGAGTTTCACCAGGGCACCTATACCATGAAGCGGGGAAATGAAGGGACAGGATTGGGGCTTGTGATCGTGAAAGACCTGGCCGAGCCATTTGCCAGTATCATCGCGCCGGATGTGAAAATGCTTGTTGTGGATGATAATGAATTCAACCGGCAGGTAATGCTTTCCCTTCTGAAACCCACGCTGATGCTGATGGATGATGTGGAGAGCGGAAGAGAAGCGCTGGAGATGCTGGAGATCCGGCAATATGACCTGATTCTGCTGGATATCGCGATGCCGGGCATGGATGGGTACCGTGTTCTCGACCACCTCCGGGAGGATGAAAAGACAAAAGAGATTCCGGTCGTCTTCCTGACTGGCCTGACGGATGAGACCACAGAGATGCAGGCATTCGAGCGGGAGGTGCTGGATTATCTGAAGAAACCGGTGGGAATGCGTGTGCTCCTGATGCGGGTCAAGCATTATCTGGACCTGACGGAAGCGAGGAAAGAAAGCATGGCAGGATCTCTGGATGAGCGGCTGCTTGAGAAACTCCCGGAGCCGCTTACCGCCAGAGAATCCGATGTGGCCAATCTGATGGCCCAGTTCCGCTCCGACAGAGAGATCTCAGAGATGCTGAATATTTCCATGCCATACACCAAGAAGCTGGTCGGAACGGTGAAAGAAAAGCTAGGAATCGAGAAAAGAGGAGAGATCAGAAAGTACATCCGATAGAAAAAGGACTTCTTACAAGAAGTCCTATTTCATATCCGATATCTGTTGACACTATATCGGTTCACCGTTATAATCACAGCAAAGGCAGGTGATTATTTATGACGATACAGGAGAGACTGAAAGAGAGCAAGATGTCCATTTATAAGTTGTCGAAGATAAGCACAGTTCCATACGCAACGTGTAATGACATCGTAAGTGGCAAAGCGCGGCTGGAGAAGTGCAGTGCTGAGACAGTATATAAGATTGCTCAGGCGATGAATGTCTCCATGGAGTCGATTCTCGCACCGTGTTTTGTGAAGCGAAGCAGTTTTGAGAATTTTAAAAGCACGATATGTCATCGTGTGAAGGAACTTGGCGATATCGATTTTATTATAGACACTTTGGAAAGTCAGGATATCCGTATGTATTTTGAACGGAAATGGTATCCTGAAAGTCTATATCTTCTTGCAATGCTTGATTATATCAGCAGGGAAAATGACATTCCACTCTGTGATGAATATGATGATCTTCGCCGGTGCAGATTGGATCATACCATATATCCCTTAAGTGTCCTTGCTATGTCTGCGGCCTTAAAAGAAGATGATGTATTAAGACGTGCTGAAGCAATGGCAATTCCGGAATTTAAGCGATTCAACATTATCGAGAACGAGGTAAGAAATGTCATCTGAGAAACAGATTGAGTTTACGAAAGAGAATATAGACACTTATCTAAAAGAAGTTGCAAGGGAATATAGGAAACAGATCGGCAGAAGCATGCCCGCTGAGATTATTCTGGTCGGTGGTGCATCCGTGCTTCTTAATTATGGATTCAGAGACATGACAACAGATATAGATGCTGTCATGCAGGCGGCATCTGTCATGAAGGATGTGATTGACCGTGTTGGGAATCGGTATGATCTTCCAAACGGATGGCTGAATCAGGATTTTGTCCGGACAGAATCATATTCGTCTGGCTTATTCCGCTTTTCTCAATACTATAGAACTTATTCCAATGTGCTGACGATCCGGACGGTTGCAGCTGAATATCTCATAGCGATGAAACTCCGCTCCGGAAGACAGTATAAGCGTGATCTCTCCGATGTCCTGGGTATTCTTGCTGAACACGAAAAACGAGGAAATCCGATCTCCCTGGAACGGATTGAGAAAGCTGTATCAGATCTTTACGGAGATTGGAACACACTGCCGGAGTCATCCAGGAGTTTTATTTTCAATGTAATTCAGGACGGACGATTCAGTGAGCTATATACACAGACAGTCATCGGAGAAAAAGAGACCAAAGAGTTGTTAATCGGGTTCGAGCTGGATTATCCGGGATTAACAAAAGAAGGCAATGTTAATATAATAGCAGCGAATCTTCAAAAGAAAACAAACCGGGCAGCTGTTCTTGCACAGTTGAGAGAAAGAAAACTGGAGGAAAACAGAGGGAAATAGATGAAACAGAATTACCAGAAGATCTTAGATGAAACGATTGCAGGTATTGTGAAGAGAAAAGAAGAGGAGGGGGCAGCCTTCCGGCTGCCGAAATTGCTGCTGCATGCCTGCTGTGCGCCGTGTTCAAGCTACACGCTGGAATATCTTTCAGGCTTTTTTGACATCACGATTCTTTTCTACAATCCGAATATCGCTCCGGAAGAGGAGTACCGGTACCGGATCGGTGAACTGAACCGCCTGGTGAAGACGATGCCGATGACGAATATACTCGGGGAACGTGTCACCGTGAAGATCATCGAGGGGCGCTATGACCCGAAGGAGTTTTACGAGATTGCAAAGGGGATGGAAGATCTTCCGGAAGGTGGTGAGCGGTGCTTCCGCTGCTACCGTCTGAGACTTCTTGAGGCTGCAAAGATTGCGGTGGAAATGGGTGCGGATTACTTTACGACAACTCTCTCGATCAGCCCTTATAAGAACGCAGAGAAGCTGAATGAGATCGGCGCCGAACTGTCCGCTGCCTTCGGGGTGCCGTATCTCTTTTCGGATTTTAAGAAGAAAAACGGCTACAGGAGATCGATTGAGCTTTCAAAGGAATATGATCTTTACCGCCAGGATTACTGCGGCTGCGTATATTCAAAGGCTGCAAGGGAAAAGTTTCTGAAGGAACGGGAAGAAGAACAGGAATCAGAACACTGATCGAAGATTGTAAATCGGAATAGAAAAAGCGGATACCGGAGAAAGTCACGGTATCCGCTTTTCTGATGTTTCAATGATCGGAAGGTCTTACTTCAGTGCATTCATGCCTTCGATGATATCGATGATCACCGGGTGCGTGTTTTCCTCGGAATACTCAGCGACCTTGTTCAGAAAGACTTCATACTCATAGGTTTCAAGATATCCGGAGAAGTCCTTATTCATCTTCAGCAGCTCCAGATAAGCTCTTGCCTTCTCGCGCTGGACCTGGGTCGGGGACTTCGGCTCTTCATCCGGGTAGTTGTAGATGCTCGGATCATAGATGCCGGCATCGGGATCTTCTGGTGTTCCAGGATCAGATGGGGTCTCAGGATCAGATGGGGTCTCGGGATCAGATGGCGTCTCAGGATCAGATGGTGACTCCGGTTCTGTGGCGGCTGGGAGTGTCTCCTTCTTTGATTCTGCATTTGAGATCAGATCATCGGCATTCGCTATGACATCATCTGCATCTTCAATCAGGGCTGCAGGATCCTCCAGTCCCGGATCCGGATAGGCGGTAGGAGAATAGGCATTATAAGAACCGATCGAATCATTTGCAACGGCGACGGCATCCTCCGCGGCCAGAGCATCAGATCTTGCGGTCTCAGCAGCAGTCATTGCCTGATTGCCGTAGGAGATCGCCTGATCGGCTTCTTCCTTTGTGGCCGCGGTACTGTATGAATTATTTGCCTTTTTCAGATAGCCCTGTGCATCGCCAAGAGAAGACTTTGCCTTGTCGATGGCGGCCTGGGCGGCGGCAACATTGCTGTCTGCGGTAGCCTTCAGTTCATCAAGGACTGCATCCGCAACCACCAGAACCGGTGTGACAGAGGTATCCGCAACAAGGACACCGATCTCGGCAAGCAGCTTCTGAGACTGAATGGAAGCGATGGAGAACCCGCCTGCCGCGAGGTCATCGATGATGGCTTCATAGGCGTCGGCCAGGAATTCTTCGCTCTCCACATATTCCAGAGCAGGGTCGAAGATACGTGCCTTGACCTGCTCGCCGGTATTGTCAAGCAGATAAGCAAGGAACTTCGCGTTGCCGGAAGAGAGGGACTTAAAGGACTTATCCGAGATTCTGCCGACGACGGTGGTGATGATCTTCTTATAAGCCAGATAGAGCTCCGATTCATAATCTTCCGGAATCTCATGACCGGTCTGCTTCACGCCGGAAATGAGCTCGCCGAACCGGGTCTGCATGGTGGAGTCAAGGGTCTTGACATATGCATTTCTGGCAGCTGCAGCAGCGGACTTTTCAGATGGCTTCGCAGAGGTCTTGATCTGGCTCTTCCATTTGCAGTCTGCAGCAACGGTCTTATAGAGCTTGGTGAAGGAATCATCAAGGGTATGATCCTTGTTCATATTTTTATAGCCCTTGATGAAATAATCATAGGTCGTGACCGGCTTCGAACCGATCGGGTCATCCCAGGTGACGTCGAGAGAGTACCACTTGCCGTCCACCTTGACCAGGTTCCAGGCATGATTCTCGCCTGCCCATCCGGTGACGTAGTGGGCCTCAAGGCCGGCGTCGGTGAGCATCTTGTAGGTCAGAAGCGAATAACCCTGGCAGACGGTGGTGTGCTTCTTGTCGATCAGGCCGCCATAGACGGAATGATCGGTCAGCGTCTGGTCGTAGGAGAAGATCTTGATGATGTAGTCGTGGATGGCCTTGACCTTCGCGACATCATTCATGTTGGTTACTTTCAGTTTCTTCAGCGCCTTCTCGACAGCGGTGTTGACTTTCTTCAGCTGGGCAGCGGTATCGGTGTACTTGATCGAGTACTGGAGGACCGCCTTCTTGCTGGTATACTGACAGGTGAAACCGATCTTCAGGACGGAACCGACAAGGAAATCGGCGTCATCACTGGTTGTCTTGTCATCCATGGAGCGGAGCTTCAGCATGATGTCCGCAGTCTTGGTCGGAAGATCATTGACGCTTCCATTATACGTGATCTGGAAGGTGTCGGCCCGCTTGACCATTTGGCGGCGGAGCGCCAGATAAAACTCGTCCAGAGAATTCGATTCTTCCTCAGAGGCAGCGGCGAGAACAATCATCTTTTCCGGCGTTGTCGGGAGGAAGATCGGGTCGATATATTCGTGGAACTCACCGCCGACGGGTGCTGCATAGGCGGTCTCAGGTGCCAGCAGGATGGAGCCTGCGATCATCTGCAGCGCCAGAAGCACGGTGAGCAGCAGAGCAGTCAGTCTGTTCTTCATGATTTTCATCACTGTCCACCTCCCCATGTATCTTTATAGTTGGCAGCCTTGACCCGGGCAGATTTCTTCGTGGACTGTTTATAAGCGTAGTAATACGTTGTCCCGTTCCCCTGGTCTTCGCTGTAGTAGATGTAGGTCTTTGTGACATCGCCGATGGAGATGCCGTCCTTTCTGGTGCTCATGACATTCGTCCGGCTGGTGCCGTTCAGCTTGTAGCGGAAGACGTTCCGGACGATGGCACCGGTGTTGTCCTGGTACTGGGTGACGACGTAGATCCGGTCATCATAGACGAATACCTTCTCGACGCTCATGAGCATCTCCGGTTTCTTCGGTCTTGCAATGACCTTGCCGGTCTTGCAGTCAAAGACGTGGAGCATATATTCATCTGCGTAGGCGCTCATATAGAGGTAGCGGCCGTTCGTGGCCTCGACGTAGAGCCCGGAAGCCTTTTTGGTATTCTTCCCGGTGGAAATCTTGCAGGCGTAGAGTCTTTGCTCGCCGTCCGCCGGAGCTGACAGCGTGTAGTAGAGATTCCCGCCCGTCGCATTCCAGAGAAGGACTTCGCCGGCTGCATTGCACTTCACAGCGGTCAGCTTCTTGGCCGTACCGCTTCCGGAAAGGGTATTCCGGTAGATGACGTAGTAGGTTCCGGCAGCATTGCTGACTGCGTAGTAGACATAGGTGTCATTCGCCAGCAGGTTGCTGATGTGCGGATTCTCGGCCTTGGTGGTATAGAGGAGTTTTCCTTTGGCCTTGAGCGTCTTCGCCGCGTAGAGCTGTTCACGGCCATCGGAGAGCATCTTCGTATAGAAATAATAATCTCCTGACTTATACCGGGTGCCGGCAGCTTCGCTCTGATAGATCTGATAGTATTCGATCAGGCTATAGGCGGTTGCCGCCTTCGGTCTGATGGCAGGAAGCAGCAGGCAGAGCAGTACGATCGCTGCAAATGCCAGACCACCCCTGACAAGTTTAGGCTTTTTCATGGTGCATCACTCCTTTCGAAGGTACAGAACTGAAGAAACGTGAGACCTGTTAACCTGCAGGACCGAATTCTTGTCGGTCCTGAATTAATTATAGTATATCAAAAAAGACTGGCCGAAGCCAGTCTTATTTTCTGAAATCAGAACAATTTCTGCGGGTAACATCAGGTGAATTGCCGCCGTATTCTTGCTTTTAACAAATAATAAGTACAGATTCTCACAAAAATCGCGGCTGCGGCGAAGATGACCGGCAGCAGGCGGAGTGGAATCTGATGGATCACCGGCAGGCCGGTAAAGGATGGATGCAGCATGACCAGCAGCAACAGGCCGAAGAGGAAGCTGAAGCGTCCGCCGGCGGCTCTGGCGTAGCGGTAGTCATAGCGCAGGCGCAGTTCGGTCAGCAGATACTGCTGGGTCTTGTGTCGTGCAAAGTAGCCCACCATCGCGTAATGTGCGAAATTGTAGAGCAGAAAGGCAAAGATGCCGATCATCCCGTTCATGCCATTCGCAGCGGCGGCTGCAGCCAGGATGGCGAAGGCGAGATTCAGTGCATAGTGGCCTGCCGTGAGCGCCAGATCAGAGCTGACCAGATCGATCTCGGAAGAGATCCGTTCCTTCATCGTGAGCTGCAGTTCCTCCTCCGAAGAAGAGAGGATCCGTTCATGGGTATCAGTCATGGGAATTGCCTCCTCGATAAGCAATATCAGAGCAGCTGCGCATCAGATAAAACAGCTGTCAAGATCCAGTATACCGTGGATTTTTCAAAATCTCAAGAGGTTGCTCTTTTCATTTGGTGAAAAATGTGATATGATCAGTTCTGTCCCCTGTCCTTATATGCATACTACGGATGTAGTTGCACAGATGACGACAGGGTTCGGAAACAGAAAAGATAGTATGGAACGAAAGTTCCGGAACAAACTACAACTATAGAATGCGGGAATTGATCGTGAAGACGGAAGAACGGAGGAAGAGATGATCGGGAGTGATATCGGAATTGATCTGGGTACAGCGAGCGTACTGGTATATATTAAAGGAAAAGGTGTCGTGCTGAAGGAGCCAAGTGTTGTCGCCATTGAGGCGGACACCAAGAAGGTGAAAGCTATCGGTGAGGAAGCAAGACTGATGCTCGGCAGAACACCGGGAAACATCATTGCGATCCGTCCGCTCAGACAGGGCGTGGTGGCAGACTATGATGTGACCGAGAAGATGCTGAAGTATTTCATTCAGAAAGCCGGCGGTGCAGGAAGATTCCGCAAGCCGCGGATCTCTGTCTGCATCCCTTCTGCTGCAACACCGGTTGAGAAGCGTGCGGTTGAGGAAGCAACCTACAATGCCGGCGCGAGAGAGGTGTTCATCATCGAGGAGCCGATTGCAGCGGCCATCGGTGCTGGGATTGATATCACAAGACCGTGCGGAAACATGATCGTTGATATCGGCGGCGGCACCAGCGATATTGCAGTCATTTCGCTCGGCGGCAATGTTGTCAGCACATCCGTGAATATCGCCGGAGATGACTTCGACGAAGCCATCGTGCGGTATATGAGAAAGAAGCATAACCTGCTCATCGGTGAGATGACGGCAGAAGAGATCAAGATCAAGATCGGCAGCGCATACCAGAGACCGGAGGTCGTGACGATCGATGTCCGCGGCAGAAACCTGATCACAGGCCTGCCGAAGACCGTGACCGTGACGTCGGACGAGACGCTTGAAGCGCTCCGTGAGCCGTGCGCACAGATTGTGGATGCGGTCCATGCGGTCCTTGAGAAGACTCCGCCGGAACTGGCTGCAGATATTTCGGACAGAGGAATCGTGCTGACCGGTGGCGGCAGCCTGCTCTGGGGCATGGAGCAGCTGATCGAGGAGAGAACCGGAATCAATACCATGACCGCAGAGGATCCGATGTCCTGCGTGGCAATCGGAACCGGGAAGTTTGTTGAATTCCTGAGCGGCAATAAAAAAGACTGATGCTCTTGCCCTTCCCGCCGGCGCGGGAGGGGCTTTTTCAAAAAGACAGATGCAGGGGAGGTTTAGCCGGTGGCTGAGGTCGTCAGTGGAATCGTCGAAAAGATTGTCTACCGCAATGCGGAGAACAATTATACCGTGTGCCAGATAGCCGGGGAGGACGAGGATATCGTCTGCGTCGGTTATTTCACATCGATTGATGAAGGCGATACCATTGAAGCGGAAGGATCCTTTACCGACCACAGGATCTATGGCGAACAGTTTATCGTCTCCTCCTACCAGATTAAGGAACCGGAAGGTGCCGAAGCGATCAGACGGTATCTCGCGAGCGGCGTGATCAAGGGAATCGGGGAGGCACTTGCCCTGCGCATCGTCAAGGCTTTCGGGGATGATACCTTCCGGATCATGGAAAGTGAGCCGGAGCGCCTGGTCGAGGTGCGGGGAATCAGCGAACGGAAGGCCAGAGAGATCTCCGAACAGTTTGAAGAAAAAAGGGAACTGCGGGAGGCGATGCTCTTCCTGCAGCAGTATCAGATCTCGAACAACCTGGCGGCAAAGATCTACAAGCAGTACGGCTCCGAGATGATGAAGATCGTGACGGAGGATCCGTACCGCCTGGCCGAGGATATCCGGGGCGTCGGCTTCAAGACGGCCGATGAGATCGCAAGGCAGGTCGGCATTGACCTGCATGACCCGAAGCGGATGAAAGCCGGGATTCTGCATACCATCACCCAGGCGGCCGGGAACGGGCACACCTATCTGCCGGAGGAGCAGCTGTTCCAGGAATCCCAGGAACTGCTTGGGATCACGGAGGAAGAATTTGGCGATGCGGTGACGGATCTGCTGATGGAGCGGCGCCTCATCCGGAAGCGGATGGAGGACGGCGAGCAGCGGATCTACCATGCGAGCTTCTATTATATGGAGATGCACGTCGCCAGAAAGCTGCTGGATCTGTCCATGCGTGCGCCGGCGGACGAGAAGAAGATGAAGGCCCGCGTGGATGAGATCGAGAAAAAGAACAGCATCAGGCTGGAAGAGATGCAGCGCCGCGCCGTCTATGAGGCGGTGCAGAGCGGTCTTGTCATCATCACGGGCGGACCGGGTACCGGAAAGACGACGACGATCAATGCCATGATCCGGCTCTTTGAGGCGGAGCAGATGGAGATCCTGCTCGCGGCGCCGACCGGGCGGGCGGCCAAGCGCATGACCGAGACCACCGGAATCGAGGCCCAGACGATTCACCGCCTGCTTGAGATCAGCGGGAATCCGGAGAATGGTGCATCGATGGTCTTTGAGCGGAACGAGGACAACCCGCTGGAGGCAGATGCGATCATCATCGACGAGATGTCCATGGTGGATATTTCCCTGATGTACGCCCTCCTAAAGGCAGTGCCGGTCGGTACCAGGCTGATCCTGGTGGGGGATGTGAACCAGCTTCCGTCGGTCGGCCCGGGGAATGTCCTGAAAGACATCATTGCGACCGGGCTCTTTGATGTGGTGCGGCTGTCGAAGATTTTCCGCCAGGCTGCGGAGAGCGACATCATCATGAACGCCCACCATATCAACCGGGGAGAACCGATCGCACTCGATAATAAGAGCAAAGACTTCTTTATGTTAAAGCGGGATGATGTGCTGCTGGTGGAGCGCGTGGTGATCTCGCTTGTCATGGAGAAGCTGCCGCGGTATCTCGGCGTCGGGAAAGAAGAGATCCAGGTGCTCACGCCGATGCGGCGCGGAGAGCTCGGGGTCGAGAACCTCAACCGGCTCCTGCAGCGGTACCTGAATCCGCCGGAGGCCGGGAAGCGGGAGAAGCAGTACGGAGAGACGCTGTTCCGCGAGGGGGACAAGGTCATGCAGATCCGGAACAATTACCAGATTACCTGGGAGGTCCGAAGCAGCTACGGGACCGTGATCCGCCAGGGCAGCGGGATCTTTAACGGAGACTGCGGCGTCATCCGCGAGGTGAATGAATTTGCAGAGACGCTGACGGTCGAGTTTGATGAGAGCAGGATGGTGGAGTACCCGTTTGCGGGGCTCGATGAACTGGAACTTGCCTATGCGATCACCATTCACAAATCGCAGGGCAGCGAATACCCGGCGGTGGTCCTGCCGCTGATGACGGGGCCGCGGATGCTCCTGAACCGCAACCTCCTCTACACGGCCGTAACCAGGGCAAAGCAGCTGGTCGCGATTGTCGGGAGTGAGCAGACGGTGGAGACCATGATTGAAAATGAAAGTGAGATGAAGCGCTACTCAGGACTATGCGACTGTATTCTTGAGATGCACGGGAGGAATGAGAATTGATGAAACTTGGTGAATGGCAGAAACTTCAGGTGGTGAGAGTGCTGCCGATCGGTGCCTATCTGGCGGATCCGCAGGAGATGGCTGCAGCGGGAGGGGATGGAAAAAGGGAAGAGGTTCTGCTTCCGGCGAATCAGCTGACAGACCCGGTGGTTCCGGGAGAGCAGATTGATGTTTTCCTGTACAGAGATTCGGAGGACCGCCTGATCGCGACCCGGCAGGAACCGGCCATCACGCTCGGCGGAATCGCGAGACTGACCGTCAGGGAAACCGGAAAGATCGGTGCATTTCTGGACTGGGGACTGGTCAAGGATCTGCTGCTTCCTTTTGCAGAACAGAAAAGAAGAGTACAGCCGGGAGACCGGGTCATGGTGATGCTCTATATTGATAATTCCGACAGACTCGCCGCAACCATGCGGATCGAGGAGCATCTGACGACGGATTCCCCGTACCGCGCGGGCGATATGGTTACGGGCACCATCTACCAGATCCACCCGGTCATCGGTGCATTTACAGCTGTAGAAAACCGCTACCATGGCCTGATTCCGAAGAAGGAATTTGCCGGCGCCCTCCGCGAGGGGGATGTGCTGACGCTTCGGGTCACCCATGTCAAGCCGGATGGAAAACTGGATCTGGCTCTCCGGGAGGCGGCACCGATCCAGATGGACCGGGATGCGTCGCTGATTCTTGAGAAGCTGGTGGCAGCGGGCGGCTTCCTACCGTACCACGACAAATCGGACCCGGAGGACATCCGCCGAATGTTTGATCTGAGCAAAGCGGCGTTCAAGCGGGCGATCGGGAGACTGTACCGCGAACAGAAGATCCAGATCGAAGAGGACGGGATCTCGCTTACAGACCTCCCGAAGCAACCGTAAAGACGAAGACGTGCCGGACGCCGGCCTTCTTCAGGACGCGGGCGCAGGCATCGGCTGTGCTGCCCGTGGTGTAGATATCATCGATGAGTGCAACCGCCGAAAGACGGTCCGGATCCGGTCTTGACGCCGGATCGGTTCCAAAGGCATCTGCGAGATTTTTCCGCCGTTCAGCAGGAGAGAGTTCCTTCTGGGCGGCGGTTTTTCTTGTCCGGATCAGGAAATCTTCTGACAGCTGGATGCCGCTTCGCTCCGACAGGTGTCTGGCGATCAGGCCGGCCTGGTTGTATCCGCGCTGCCGCAGCCTGTCCGGATGGACCGGGACCGGGATTAGAAGGCGGATGCCGAGGGCAGCCATGGTATCACCGAACCGCTCATAGAGACGGTTCGCGTAGAAGCGGGCAAAGGACTGGCGGTTTTCATATTTCAATGCGGATAAGGATTCCTGCAGAACTTCGTTGTAGGGATAGAGCGAGAAACCACGATCAAAAGAAAAAGAATACCGGCTGCAGTTGGTGCACAATTCGGCCTGATTGTGTTCCAGCTGCTTCCCACACTTCATGCAGACCGGTCCGTGAATCGGAACCAGGATCTCCCGGCATTCGGCGCAGGTTTCACCACCGGCGGGATAAAGAACATCGCCGCAGACCGGACAGCGCTCTGGAAAGAGCAGTCGGCCTGCGGCGATATTCAGCTTATGAAACAGTGCCAAGGGAGCGGATCAGCCCCAGAGATTCTCCGGGTACGCACCGGATGCGACCAGTGCTTCGAGTGCTGCCTTGACCGAAGGCTTATCTTCCTGATAGGTGACGCCGAACCAGCGCTCACCGGTCGGCAGGACCTTCATGTCTGCCTTTCCTTCCTTCAGCAGATCGCCTGCGATATCCGGAAGCAGATACTCTGCCTTGAGCGGATTCTCCTTTGCAGGACCGGACAGGAAAGAGACGAAACGGTTCTCAAGCTCGTCAAAGATGGCCGGGGTGAAGCCGAACATATTCATGGAAGCGACGTCGTCCTTTGTCAGGGCACACTCTACGCCGTCACCATCCTTGCCGGTGATCACGCCATCTTTTTCTGCGATGGAGTAGGTCTCGCGGATATCGGTCAGGAATCCGTTCTCGTCCCGCTTGCAGACACCACGAGTAACGGCACCGTTGTCCGAGAGGGTATTGCCGAGGAAGTAACCTGCCATGCAGAAGTGCTCCACACCGTCTGCCGGTGTCTCGGCAGCCAGGAAATCGTGACAGAGCTTGTATGGCTCTCTTCCATAGAAATCATCCGAATTGATGACCAGGAACGGCTCTTTGACGAATTCTTTCGCGGCAAGTACGGCCTGGCCGGTTCCCCATGGTTTGGTGCGGTCAGCAGGACGGGTGAAGCCTTCCGGAAGCGCATCCGGATCCTGGAAGACATAGTGGACCGGAACGCCGGCCTTCGCTTCCAGACGATTGCCAATGACTTCTTTAAAATCCTCTTCGATATCCTTGCGGATGACGATGACGATCTTGTTGAATCCGGCCTTTAAGGCATCATAGATTGAGTAGTCCATGATGATCTCACCGCCCGGTCCGAAGGAATCCAGCTGCTTGATGCCGCCATATCTGCTGCCCATGCCGGCAGCCATGACAACGAGGGTTGTGTCTTTCATATCGTTCTTCCTCCTGAAAGATATTTTCTTATATTACTTTTCAGGACCGACCTCTTATAGACCGCAGCTACGCTGCTAATCGTTGCTTCGCAACTCTTGTCTATAAGCGTCGGCCAGCAGGCCGGTAAGAATTCGATAGAAAGCGGCTATGAAAGCAAGCTTTCAGCCGCTTGTCTTTCGAATTCTTGTCGGTCCTGAACAGTTACAATGGTATAGAAGAAACAGGAAAGATTGCCTGCTTCTTTCCAACCATAAGGATACCATACCCTCAGTCAATTTACAATCGATAGAAGTGAAATATTCCTCCGCGGGGATCACGAATAGAAGAGCTTGTACATAAAACTTTAACATTTCTGGTGTTGACAGGATTTAGGGCCTGTGATACAATCTGTAATGGAATGTAACAAATTTGTAATAACTTTAACACAGTTTTGATGAATTTACGATTTTCACAAGGAACACAAGATAGATCTGGTTTGTATGTTTTGAAAAAGGAGGATACCCGCAATGCAGTGGAATAGATATGCCGGCCGCTTTGGTGTATGTGTGATAGCAATGACAGCAGCAGCAATGTCGGTCGGATCACTTGGCAGTGTTCAGGCAGATTCTCTGGCAAAGACCAGTGGACTTGCAGGTGCATCTCTTGTGATGGACAGTATTGTCGGTGACAGCAACAAGATTATCACTGCGGCTGCAGATACAAAGATTGAAGAATCCCTTCCGGAGCTTCTGGAGACAGTCAGCATTGTGGCGGTAGAGGAGACCGGCGCAGAAGAGGAAGCGGAAGAAGTCCTCGCAACAGAGGCAGCAGGCGCAGCAGAAGAAGAGGCTGTCCCGGAAGTCACTGAAGAAGAGGCAGTAGAAGAAGAGACAATTGCTGAGAATGCAGATGCAGAAGAGGTCCCGGTGGAAGAAGAAGAGAACGCTGAGACGGATGCTGAGCCTGTGGCAGAAGAGGAAGAAGCTGCAGAAGAAGAGGCTGAAGAGGAGCCGGCTGTTTCGAAGTATGAGAACGTCGGTATTTCCATTGCCAGCAATTATGTCAACATCAGAACCGAGCCGAGCACGGATTCCGAGATCGTCGCAAAGCTTTACAAGGGCTGCAAGTGCGATATCTTAGAGCAGGCAGGTGAGTGGGTCAAGATTTCTTCCGGTAATGCTACCGGTTATATCAAAGAGGAGTTCCTCGCAAGAGGATTTGATGCAGAAGCCCTGATCGATACCTACGGCAGAAAGTATGTTGAGGTCGAGACCGAGACACTGCGTGTCAGAGAAGAGCCGTCCGTCGATTCCAAGATCGCAACCCTGGTACCGCAGACACAGATGCTCCTGACAACAGACGAGAAGGATGGCTGGTATGAGGTCTCCATCGACGATGGCGAGATCACCGGCTGGGTTTCTTCTGAGTTTGTTTCCGTGCATTATCGCTTTAAGCATGCGATCACCATCGAAGAGGAAGAGGCAGAGGCAAGACGGCAGAGAGAGGCTGAGGAAGCACTTGCAGCACAGCAGAGAGCACTGGCAGCCCGTACGAATGCAACCCCCGCACCGACGCAGAACAACAACAGCGGCTCTACACAGAAGTCGTCGAATTCGAGCAACTATAATACTTACAGCACAGGCAGCGGCACCGGTGCTCAGATCGCAGCATTCGCACAGCGCTTTGTCGGTAACCCGTATGTTTACGGCGGAACCAGCCTGACGAATGGTGCTGACTGTTCCGGATTTGTCCAGAGTGTCTATGCGAACTTCGGATATTCCCTTCCACGTACATCTGCTGCACAGTGTGCAGGTGCCGGCTACCAGGTATCGCTCTCGAACCTGAAACCGGGCGACCTGATCTTCTACGCATACGGCGGCGGCCGTGTCAGCCACGTTGCGATGTACATCGGCAATGGGCGTGTTGTACATGCTTCCGATCCGTCTGTCGGTATCATCACCCAGACGATGGACTACAGAAGCATCTATATGGCAAAGAGAATTGTTGACTGATCTTTAAAGATCACGATGAGAACCCGGGCTTCGGCCCGGGTTTTTGCAACTTTCCGGGAAGCTTTTCCGGATCCTGGATGACGGCGATCTTTTCAAGTGAATTCACCCAGCTTCGACAGAAAAGTCTGAAATTTCCAAAATGAGGAAACCCACTTGACATCTCCCGAATTGTGCACTTTGCACAAAGGAACAGGAGCGTTATTGACGGATTCGATATGACAGAGGCAAGTTATCCACATTTGACAAATCCCCATTTTTCGCGGAAAAGTGGTTATACACAGAGTTATCCACTTTATCCACAGACGTAGAATGCGAAAAGATGTTTTGTTGAGTATGATAAAAATGCATTTTTGAAAAAAGGAATAAGATTCTGACTTGACAATTATAATGGCTGACGACACGGTAAGATGTGTGTAATTTTCAGATTATTTTTTCGAAACCCGCCAGAATTCAACACGGATGCATGGTTGTCATCTTGCACGGAATATGTTAAGATATTACGATCGGAGCATAGCCGATTGTGAAGTAGAGATTCAACAGAGAAGGATTGGATTTATGAGTATTCTTGATAAAATCATTGGGACACACAGTGAACGGGAACTGAAGAGAATCCAGAAAACCGTCGATGCCATCGAGGCGAAAGAGCCGGAGATGGAAGCGCTGTCCGATGAGGCACTTCGTGCCAAGACCGATGAGTTTAAGAACCGCCTGGCGCAGGGAGAGACCCTGGATGACCTTCTGGTCGAGGCCTATGCGGTTGTCCGTGAAGCGGCAAAGCGTGTGCTGGGTCAGCGCCCGTTCCGGGTTCAGCTGATCGGTGCCATCATTCTGCACCAGGGCAGAATCTCCGAGATGAGAACCGGTGAAGGTAAGACGCTGGTTGCAACGATGCCGGCCTATCTGAACGCACTCGAAGGCCGCGGCGTTCATGTCGTCACTGTCAACGATTACCTCGCAAAGCGAGACAGTGACTGGATGGGCGATGTCCATCGTTTCCTCGGACTGACGGTCGGCTGTATCCTTTCCGACATGGACAACGATACCCGCCGCGAGAATTATAACTGTGATATCACCTACGGAACGAACAATGAGTTCGGTTTCGATTACCTGCGTGACAACATGGTGATCTACAAAGAGCAGCTGGTCATGCGGGAACTGCACTATGCGATCATCGACGAGGTCGACTCCGTCCTGATTGATGAAGCGAGAACGCCGCTGATCATCTCCGGACAGAGCGGAAAGTCAACGGCGCTGTATCAGGCAGCAGATCATCTGGCAACCCAGCTGGTCCGCGGCGAGTCCACCGGAGGAGAATCCAAGATGGATATCCTGATGGGCGAGCAGGCCGTAGAGACAGGAGACTTTGTCGTCAATGAGAAAGACAAGAATGTCACCCTGACAGCAGACGGTGTCGCAAAGGTCGAGCGGTTCTTCCATATCGACAACCTGGCAGATGCCGAGAACCTGGAGATCCAGCATCATGTAGACCTTGCGCTGCGTGCGCACTACCTGATGTTCCGGGATAAGGACTATATCGTCAAGGATGATCAGGTCCTGATTGTCGACGAGTTCACCGGCCGTGTCATGAACGGCAGACGGTACTCGGACGGTCTGCACCAGGCAATCGAGGCGAAGGAACATGTGAATGTGAAACGAGAGAGCAGAACGCTTGCAACCATCACCTTCCAGAACTTCTTCAACAAGTACGACAAGAAGTGCGGTATGACCGGTACTGCACAGACGGAAGAAAAAGAATTCCGTGAGATCTACGGGATGGATGTTATCGTGATCCCGACCAACCTTCCGGTCAAGCGAATCGACCATGAGGATGCGGTCTACAAGACCCGCCGCGAGAAGCTGAAAGCGGTTGTGGATGACATCGTGGAATCCCATCAGAAGGGACAGCCGGTCCTGGTCGGTACCGTATCGATTGAAAAGTCAGAAGAACTGTCTGACATGCTGAAGCGGAGAGGCATTCCACATAAAGTCCTGAATGCGAAGTTCCACGAGCTGGAGGCGGAGATCGTTGCAGATGCAGGTCAGTACGGCGTCGTAACGATTGCAACCAACATGGCCGGCCGTGGTACCGATATCAAGCTGGGCGAGGGCGTCAAGGAGATCGGCGGTCTGAAGATCATCGGCACCGAGCGCCACGAATCCAGACGTATTGATAACCAGCTGCGCGGCCGTGCCGGACGTCAGGGAGATCCGGGTGAATCCCGTTTCTATCTGTCTCTTGAAGATGACCTGATGCGCCTGTTCGGATCCGAGAAGCTGATGAAGATGTTCGAGTCCCTTGGCATCGAAGAGGGCGAACAGATCCAGCACAAGATGCTCTCCAGTGCCATTGAGCGGGCACAGAAGAGAATTGAGAACAACAACTTCGGTATTCGTAAGAACCTGCTGGATTATGACCAGGTCAACAACGAACAGCGTGAGATCATCTACGCGGAGCGCCGCAGAGTGCTTAACGGCGAGAGCATGCGTGATGTCGTCTACAAGATGATTACAGACACGGTTGAGAATACGATCAGCTCCTGCATCCACGACGACCAGGCCGCTGAGGAATGGGATGTCGCAGAGGTGAACCGCCTCCTGCTGCCGATCATTCCGCTCGAACCGATCGTGCTGAGCGAACAGGAAGCAAAGCACATGAAGCGCGGTGAACTGATCCAGAAGGAAAAGGAAGCTGCGGTCAAGCTGTACGAAGAGAAAGAGACGCAGTTTGCACCGGAGCAGATGCGTGAGATTGAGCGCGTCATCCTCCTTCGTGTCATCGATACCAAGTGGATGCAGCACATCGACGATATGGACCAGCTCCGCCAGGGCATCGGCCTGCAGGCGTATGCACAGCACGATCCGCTGGTCGAATACAAGCTTGCCGGCTACGAGATGTTTGAGGCAATGACGGCTGCCATCAGCGAGGATACGGTCCGGATGCTGATGCATATCCGTGTGGAAGAGAAGGTTGAGCGAGAAGAGGTTGCAAAGGCAACCGGAACCAACCGGGATGATACCTCGAAGAAGGCACCGGTCAAGCGTGCAACGAAGAAGATCATGCCGAACGATCCGTGTCCGTGCGGCAGCGGCAAGAAATATAAATTCTGTCATGGCAGAACCGCCTGAGCAGAGAAAGAGCATATCGGACAGATAATGCTGTTGAAGACGATATAAGATAGACCGCCATCAGACAGAAAGAGGAATAGCGAATGGTAGAACTGGATCAGTACAGACTGACACTGAATGGATATGCGAAACCGCTCGAAGAAGTGCGGGATGCGCTGGATCTTAACAACAAGGAACTGCGCCTCGAAGAAGTGAACCGCCTGATCTCGGAACCGGGATTCTGGGACAATGCAGACAAGGCCAATAAGACCATGCAGGAACTGGCCGAGCTGAAGAATGTCATCGAAGGATATAAGAAGCTGCATACCTCCTACGAGGATCTTGGCGCCCTGATCGAGATGGTGGATGAAGAAGGAGATCCGGGCATGGTCGCGGAAGTCGCAGAGGAGATGTCCGCCTTTGAGCAGGCATTCGACGCACTGCGGATTTCCACGCTGCTCTCCGGTGAATATGATAAGGACAATGCAATCCTGACGATCCACGCCGGGGCCGGCGGGACGGAGTCCTGCGACTGGGCGGGCATGCTGATGCGCATGTACCTGCGCTGGGCTGAGAAGAAGGGATTCAAGACCGAGATCCTCGATATACTCGACGGGGATGAAGCCGGCGTGAAGTCGGTCACCATCCAGATCGACGGGACCAATGCCTACGGCCTGCTGAAGAGCGAGCACGGGATTCACCGCCTGGTGCGGATTTCCCCGTTCAATGCTGCCGGCAAGCGCCAGACCTCCTTTGTATCCTGCGATGTGATGCCGGATATCGAGGAGAATATTGAGATCGAGGTCCGCGACGAGGACATCCGGATCGATACCTACCGTTCGAGCGGTGCCGGCGGACAGCACATCAATAAGACATCCTCCGCGATCCGGATTACCCATTTCCCGACAGGAATTGTGGTGACCTGCCAGAATGAGCGTTCCCAGCTGCAGAACAAGGATAAGGCAATGCAGATGCTGAAGGCAAAGCTCTATATCCTGAAGCAGCAGGAGAATGAAGCCAAAGAAGCGGGCATCAGAGGAGAACAGAAGGATATCGCCTGGGGAAGCCAGATCCGTTCCTATGTCCTGCAGCCATATACCATGGTCAAGGATCATCGGACGAACGAGGAATCCGGGAACGCGCAGGCCGTGCTTGACGGCGATATTGACCGGTTTATCAATGCATATCTGAAGTGGAAGAGCACGGGGCGCACTGCTGCCTGATGGGAGACAGAAACGATGGTATATATCGGTATAGTTGGTTACGGAACGGTTGGCTCCGGTGTTTATGAAGTACTCCGGACGAACAGAGAGAGCATTGCAAGACGCGCAGGGGAAGAGATTGCAGTGAAGCGGATCTGCGACCTCAGAGAATTTCCGAACGATCCTGCCAGTGATCTGATCACACACGAGTATAACGATCTGATTGAAGACGAAGAGATCCAGATCATCGTGGAGACGATGGGCGGGACGAAACCGGCATATGCCTTCGTGAAGTCTGCGCTGCTTGCAGGAAAGAGTGTCTGCACCTCCAACAAGGAGCTGGTAGCAGAGTACGGCTCTGAGCTGATTGAACTGGCAAAGGAGAGAAATCTGAATTTCTTCTTTGAGGCGAGCGTGGGCGGCGGTATTCCGATTATCCGGCCACTGAACCAGGCGCTGACGGCAGATGAGATCATGGAGATCCGCGGCATCCTGAACGGGACCACGAATTATATCCTGACCAAGATGAGCCGTGAGGGGTCTGACTATGCATCTGCCCTCAAAGAGGCGCAGGAGATGGGCTATGCCGAGCGGAATCCGGAAGCAGATGTGGAAGGATTCGACGCCTGCAGAAAGATTGCCATCCTGACTTCGCTGGCTTACGGCATGCAGGTGGATTACCAGGATATCGATACCGAAGGCATCACGAAGATCACCAAGCAGGATATGGACTATGCGAAAGCACTCGATGCAGCGGTGAAGCTGATCGGGGAGAGCCGCAGAGAGCAGGGGAAGGTCTACGCCAGAGTGGCGCCGCTCCTGATCGATTCGTCCCATCCGCTCTACTCGGTCAACGATGTCTTCAACGCCATCTTTGTCAAGGGCAATGTCCTGGGTGACGTCATGTTCTATGGCCGCGGCGCCGGGAAACTGCCGACGGCAAGTGCGGTCGTTGCAGACGTGGTGGATGCGGTGAAGCACCGCGGAACCCATGTTGTGACGCTCTGGAGCAGCAAGAAGCTGATTCTCGGAGATTCGGATGAGGCGATGAACCGCTTCTTTGTCCGCGTCCCGAAGAACCAGAAGGAGAAGGCCATCGAGGCGTTCGGCAATGTGAGTGAAGTCATCTCCGATAAAGTGCGCGGGGAATTTGCCTTTATCACGGAGAAGATGAAAGAAGGAAGCTTTAAGGAAAAGACGAAGGATCTCGATGTGATCAACCGGATTCGCGTCGGCTTCTGATCAGATGATCAGAACAGCAATACAGTATAGATAATGGATGGAAGTGTAAGAGAAGTATGAAAGTCGTAAAGTTTGGTGGAAGCTCCCTGGCAAATGCGGAGCAGTTCGAAAAGGTAGGCGAGATTATCCGGTCTGACAGCGAGCGCCGCTATGTGGTGCCGTCTGCGCCGGGAAAGCGGTTCAGCGGGGATACCAAGGTCACGGATCTGCTGTATCAGGCACATGCTGCTGCGGAAGCGGCGAATGAGGCCTCCGGGGATCCGGAGAAGATTGCGGTGCTTGACGGCGTCCTGGCAGAGATCAGAAGCCGCTATCAGGAGATCATTGACGGACTCGGAATCGATCTGTCTCTGGAGCAGGAATTTGTGACGATCCGCAGAAATCTTCTCGGATCGGCGGACAAGGATTATGCGGCATCACGCGGGGAATACCTGAACGGGATCGTGATGGCCAATTACCTCGGCTATGAATTCATCGATGCGGCAGAGGTGATCATCTTTGCCGGCGACGGGGAATTTGACAGCGAGAAGACCAACGATGTCCTGGCAAAGCGCCTGAAAGACATCGACAGGGCAGTTATTCCGGGATTTTACGGCGCCTATGAAGACGGGAGAGTGCATACATTTTCCCGCGGCGGATCCGACATCACCGGCTCGATCGTTGCCCGCGCCGTCCGTGCGGATGTCTATGAGAACTGGACAGATGTCTCCGGCTTCCTGGTGGCAGATCCGCGCATCATCGAGAACCCGCAGCGGATCGAGACCATCACCTACAGAGAGCTCCGGGAGCTTGCCTACATGGGCGCTTCCGTCCTGCATGAAGATGCGATCTTCCCGGTCAGAAGGGAAGGCATCCCGATCAACATCCGGAACACCAATCATCCGGAGGATGAGGGAACCTGGATTGTGGAAAGTACAGTGAAGAAGTCCAAGTATATCATCACCGGTATTGCCGGCAAGCAGGGCTTCTGCGCGATCAACATTGATAAAGATATGATGAATTCCGAGATCGGCTTCGGGCGCAAGGTCCTGCAGGCCTTCGAGGAGAATGAACTGTCCTTCGAGCATATGCCTTCGGGAATCGATACCATGACGGTCTTCGTGGAGCAGGATCAGTTCATCGAGAAAGAGCAGAGAGTGGTCTCTGCCATTCACAGAAGAGTCCATCCGGATACCATCTATATTGATTCGGATCTGGCACTGATCGCCGTCGTCGGCCGTGGGATGAAATCCACCCGTGGTACCGCCGGCAGGATCTTTGCCGCGCTTGCCCATGCGCACATCAACATCCGGATGATCGATCAGGGCTCGAGTGAGCTGAATATCATCATCGGCGTGGACAATGCGGATTTCCAGACCGCAATCCGGGCAATTTACGATATTTTTGTTACTACACAGATGTAAGGAGAATCTATGGTTTCACAGAGCGCGAAGATCGCGAAAGAACTGGGAGTCGCCACCTGGCAGGTGGACGCGGTGATTGAACTGATCGATGAGGGGAATACCATCCCGTTCATCGCCCGTTACCGGAAAGAGAAACACGGGGATATGGGTGATGAGAAGCTTCGTGCCCTGGACGAGAGACTGCGCTATCTCCGGAATCTGGACGAGAAGAAGCAGACGGCGATCGCTGCCATTGAAGAGCAGGGAAAGCTGACAGAAGAGCTTCGCGCACAGATTGAAAATGCAGAGACGCAGGCGGAGGTGGAGGATCTCTACCGCCCCTACCGCCAGAAGAGAAAGACCAGAGCTTCGGTCGCGAAGGAAGCCGGCCTTGAGCCGCTGGCGAACCTTCTGCTGCTGCAGCAGCTGAAGCACCCGGCCGAGGAGGAGGCGAAGGCCTTCGTGGATCCGGAGAAGGGCGTGGCAGATACCGCCGCCGCGCTGCAGGGTGCAAAGGACATCATAGCAGAGAGCATCTCGGATGAGGCCGTCTATCGTACCTGGATCCGGGATATCATGATGAAAGAGGGAACCATTGCATCCGAAGCAGTGGATGAGAAGGCGACCTCTGTCTATGAGAATTATTATCACTATGAAGAAGCACTGAAGAAAGTCGCCGGCCACCGCATCCTTGCCCTGAACCGCGGGGAGAAGGAGAAGATGCTCGTGGTCCGCCTCGTGGCTCCGGAGGAGAGAATCCTGGAGTACCTGAAGCGGCAGGTCATCCACGGCGAGAATCCATATACGACACCGCTGCTGGCGGAGGCAGTGGAGGATTCCTATACCCGTCTGATCGCACCGTCCGTCGAGCGGCAGATCCGGAATGAGCTGACCGAGAAGGCGGAAGACGGCGCGATTCATGTCTTCGGGTCGAACCTGACCCAGCTCCTGATGCAGCCGCCGATCGCCGGCAAGACGGTGCTCGGCTGGGACCCGGCGTTCCGGACAGGCTGCAAGATTGCCGTTGTTGACGGAACCGGTAAGGTGCTTGATACGACGGTAGTTTATCCGACGGCACCGCAGAACCGTGTGGACGAAGCGACATCCGTGATCGGACGGCTTGTTTCCAAGTACGGCGTGGATGTCATCTCTGTCGGGAACGGGACCGCTTCCAGAGAGTCCGAGCAGATCATCGTCGGGATGATCAAGACCTTCAAGAGACCGGTTTCCTACGTGATTGTCAACGAGGCCGGCGCATCGGTCTATTCGGCAAGCAAAGCAGGAACAGAAGAATTCCCGACCTTCGATGTCGGGGAGCGCAGCGCCGCTTCCATTGCAAGAAGACTGCAGGATCCGCTGGCAGAACTGGTGAAGATCGAGCCGAAGGCGATCGGTGTCGGTCAGTACCAGCATGACATGAACCAGAAGAAACTTTCCGATACCCTGACCGGTGTCGTGGAGGACTGCGTCAATAAGGTCGGCGTGGACCTGAATACCGCCTCCGCCGCCCTGCTGACCTACGTTTCCGGCCTGACGAAAACAACGGCGAAGAACATCGTCACCTACCGGGAAGAGAATGGGTCCTTCAAAAACAGAAAAGAACTGCTGAAGGTCGCAAAGCTGGGACCGAAGGCATTTGAACAGTGTGCCGGCTTCTTAAGAATCCGCGGCGGCGTAGAGCCGCTCGATGTCACAGGCGTGCATCCGGAGTCCTACGAAGCGGCGAAAAAACTGATTGCAAAGATGGGGATCACGGCAGACCAGTTGAAAGCCGGCGTGCCGGGCCTCTCGAAGAAAGTGAAGAACCAGAAGGCGCTTGCAGAGGAGCTTGGAATCGGCGAGATGACCCTTGCGGATATCCTGAAAGAGCTTGAAAAGCCGGGCAGAGATCCGCGTGAGGATCTGCCGAAGCCGGTGCTCCGGACGGATGTCCTGGATATGAAGGACCTGAAACCGGGGATGGTGCTGACCGGGACCGTGCGGAACGTCATCGATTTCGGCGTATTTGTCGATATCGGCGTGCACCAGGACGGCCTTGTGCATATCTCCGAGATTTCAAAAGAGCGCTTTGTCAAGCATCCGCTGGATGTGGTGAAGGTCGGCGATATCGTGGATGTGAAAGTCCTGTCGGTCGACCCGGTCAAGAAGCGGATTGCACTCAGTATGAAACAGGTGTGAGGAGGCTTGCATTGACAGTATATGAAAGTCACAGCGCAGAGGAGACCTTTCAGATCGGGAAAGCGATCGGGGAGGCTGCAGAGCCGGGGATGATCTATTGCCTTGATGGTGATCTCGGCGTCGGGAAAACCGTGCTGACCCAGGGCGTGGCTGCCGGGCTCGGCGAGAGTGAGGCTGTCAATTCACCGACCTTTACGATTGTGCAGGAATATCACGGCGGCAGAATTCCGCTGTATCATTTTGATGTATACAGAATCGGAGATCCTGAGGAGATGGAGGAGATCGGCTACGACGATTATTTCTTCGGAGACGGCATCTGTCTGATCGAGTGGGCGGACCTGATCCGGGAGCTGATCCCGGAAGAGGCCAGATGGATCACGATTGAGAAAGACCTGGGAAAGGGTCTTGACTACAGGCGGATCACGGTCCGCTGAGGAGGAACAACAGAACATGAGAATCATCGGTATGGACAGTTCCGGCACAGCCTGTTCGGTTGCTGTGCTGGCGGATGGCATCCTTGCCGCAGAATATACCGTAACCCATAAGAAGACGCACTCACAGACGCTGCTTCCGATGCTCTCGGAAATCCTTGCGATGTGCGAACTGGACGGCTCCGAGGCAGATGCAATTGCAATTGCTGCGGGGCCCGGTTCATTTACAGGCCTGAGAATCGGATCGGCAACGGCGAAGGGGCTGGCCTATGCATGGGACGTCCCGATCGTCCCGGTTCCGACGACTGCAGGTCTTGCGTACAATGCCTTCGGCTTCCCGGGGATCATCTGTCCGATCATGGATGCCAGAAGAAATCAGGTTTATAATGGCCTTTACACCTTCCGTGGTGAGGAACTGGTGACGCTGACGCCGGAGCGGGCGATCGGCATCAGCGACCTGGTGCGGGAGCTGGAAAGTCTCTATCAGGGGCAGGAGGTCGTGTTCCTCGGCGACGGCATCGGGCCGTTCAGGGAGGAGATCGACCGCACACTTTCCCTCAAACACATCTTTATGCCGGGAAGCCTGGCCGGCCAGCATGCCGGAAGTGTTGCGGCACTGGGAGAACAGTACCTGAAACAGGGGATCACGGAGGACGCCGTATCCCATGCGCCGATCTACCTCCGGGCATCGCAGGCGGAACGGGAGCGGGAAGAAGTCTCTGTGGCGAAGCAGATGATCCTGCGGCCGATGGAAGAGAAAGATCTTCCGGCCGTGGCAGGCATCGAAGCGGACAGCTTCCCGGATCCGTGGTCTGAGAAGAGCTTTGCGGAATCCATGCTCTTCCCGGAGTACCGGATGTTTGTGGCGGAGCTCTCGGGACATGTGCTGGGCTTCGTGGTGACGATGCTTTCCGGTGAGGAAGCGGAGATCGCGACGCTTGCGGTGAAACCGGGATACCGGGAGAGGGGCGCCGCAAAGAAGATGCTGAAGGATGCGATCGAGGCGCTTCAGAAGGAAGGGATTCGCCGTTTCCTTCTCGAAGTGCGCGTGTCGAATGCACCGGCAAGACATCTCTATGATTCGCTCGGCTTTACCGAGGACGGGATCCGCCCGCATTTCTATGAGAATCCTGCCGAGGACGCGGTTCTGATGAGCCTGTCCCTGCCGGAAACGACTGAGAACTGACAAAGAAGAACGGAAAGATAAAGGTTGTAAAAGATGCTGGATATCTGTCTGCTTGGAACCGGAGGAATGATGCCTCTGCCTTATCGCTATCTGACATCCATGATGGCCCGCTACAACGGCGCATCCGTGCTGATTGACTGCGGGGAAGGGACACAGATGGCGATCCGGAAGAAGGGCTGGAGCATGAATCCGATCGAACTGATTCTGATTACCCATTTTCATGGGGATCACATCAGCGGGATCGGCGGGCTCTTGCTTTCCATGGGGAATGCAGAGCGGAAGGAACCGGTGACCATCGTCGGCCCGAAGGGGCTGGAGAGGGTCGTGCGTTCCCTGCTCGTCATCGCACCGGATCTGCCATTCGAACTGCATTTCAAAGAGCTGGAGGACGACGTGGAGACCTTTGAAGCGTGCGGCATGAAAATCACTGCATTCCGGGTCCGCCACAATGTCATTTGCTACGGCTACCGCCTGGACGTCTCCCGCGCGGGGAGATTTCATCCGGAGCTTGCCAGGGAAAATGATGTTCCGATGAAGTTCTGGAGCAGGCTGCAGAAGGGAGAGACCATCGAGGAAGATGGGAGAGTCTTCACGCCGGATCTGGTGCTGGGCGAGGCCAGGAAAGGCCTGTCCGTGACCTACTGCACCGATACCAGGCCGGTGCAGCGCATCGTGGAGATGGCTGCCGGGGTGGATCTCTTTATCTGCGAGGGGATGTACGGCGGTCATGAGAATGACGCAAAGGCCAGAGAGAAGAAACACATGACATTTCTGGAGGCAGCGGAACTGGCGAAGGAAGCACAGCCAAAACAGATGTGGCTGACGCATTACTCGCCGTCCATCGCGAAGCCGGACCCGTATCTGGATGAGACGAGGGCGATCTTCCCGGAGACCCATCTGGGACGGGACGGGAAGGAACTGGATCTGCTGTTTGAGGAAGAAGAGGAAGAATCCTGATCTATGAGAATACTTGCAATTGAATCGTCCTGCGATGAGACCGCAGCTGCGGTCGTCGAAGATGGCAGAAAAGTACTGTCCAATATCATCTCGTCGCAGATCGATATCCATAAACTGTACGGCGGCGTCGTGCCGGAGATCGCTTCAAGAAAGCACATCGAGAAGGTGACGCAGGTCGTGGATGAAGCGCTGCAGGAGGCAGGAATGGGCCTGCCGGATGTGGATGCCGTCGCGGTGACCTACGGCCCGGGACTGGTGGGTGCGCTGCTGGTCGGCGTGTCTGCGGCGAAGGCACTGGCATTTGCTGCAAAGAAACCACTCATCGGCGTCCATCACATCGAGGGGCATATCAGTGCCAATTATCTGACGGCACCGGATCTTGAACCGCCGTTTTTGTGCCTGGTGGTCTCGGGAGGACACACCAACCTGGTGATCGTCCGGGATTACGGGGATTATGAAGTACTTGGCAAGACAAGAGACGACGCAGCCGGAGAAGCATTTGACAAGGTGGCGAGAGCGATCGGCCTCGGCTACCCGGGCGGACCGAAGATCCAGAAGATCTCAGAGCTTGGCAACCCGGATGCGATCGCATTCCCGCGGGCAAAGATTGACGACAACCCGTTCGACTTCAGTTTCAGCGGGGTGAAGTCTGCCGTCCTGAACTACCTGAATTCCTGTGAGATGAAGGGAGAAACCGTCGTTCCGGCGGATGTGGCGGCGTCCTTCCAGGCAGCGGTCGTGGATGTCCTGGTGTCCCATACGATTGAGGGCGCAAAGCAGCTGGGCTTCACGAAGCTGGCCCTGGCGGGCGGCGTGGCATCGAATGCTGTCCTGCGGGCGGAGATGAAGAAGGCCTGCGAGCGGAGAGGGTATACCCTGTACTATCCGGACCCGATTCTCTGCACGGACAATGCGGCCATGATCGGTGCGGCAGCGTACTATGATTACCGGAACGGTCTGCTCTCGGACTGGTCCCTGAACGCTGTGCCAAACCTGAAACTTGGGGAGAGATAAACGAATGAACATAGCCATGATCCTTGCCGGCGGGCGGGGGAACCGGATGCGGTCGGAGACACCGAAGCAATATATGATGCTGGCCGGGAAACCGGTCCTCAGATGGTCCGTCGAAGCATTTGCCGCCTGCGAAAAGATCGACGGCTTTCTGATCGTCTGTCCGACAGAAGACCGGGAGTGGATCCGGGAGAATGTCATCATGCTCTGTGAGGATGCAGTACGCGAAAAGTGGATCGGATTTGCCGAGAACGGGAAAGAACGATACCAGTCCTCGTGGAACGGCCTGCAGATGGTGGAAGGGATGTTCCGCGGCGAAACGGTTACGGTGCTGATCCATGATGCGGCCAGACCCGGGGTCAGCACGGAGATGATTCTTGAGATTCTCCGGCAGACCGAGATGTATGGGGCGGTGATTCCGATGATCCCGGTCAAAGACACCATCAAGGTTGTGCAGGATGGGGTGATTGTGGAAACACCGGACCGGGCGACCCTTTTTGCGGCACAGACACCGCAGGCCTTCGACCTTTCTGCGATCATGGAGGCCTACGAGGCGATGTTCCGAAGCGGGGGCGAGCATGCGATTACGGATGATGCGCAGGTGATGGAGCGCTACGGTACGCTCCCGGTGCATCTGTGCCCTGGAGATGAGATGAATTTGAAGCTGACGGTCCCGGAGGATCTGCAGAGGATGGAACAGCTCCTGCGGGAGAAGCACTATTCAGCCGATGCATAGTACCCTCCACAACGGGCATTGTATTTTATGAAAAGGAACTGCTATACTTGGATCATGAGATCTGGGGATAGCAGTTTTTGTTTTGAAAGGGGAACAAGGACGAAGCACTTTGATCCGGAATTTGTACGGATGTGCGTGACAAGAAAAATACACGATTAAGCAGGAAGGGGGATAATACCATGGACAATCAGATGATCCTGAATAACGGTGTGGTGATTCCACAGCTTGGCTTTGGAACAATCAATCAGATTGGTGATCAGATCCGGGACAATGTCGCATTTGCACTGAACCACGGCTACAGACTGATCGATACCGCGAACCGGTATGGGAATGAAGTTGAGGTCGGTGAGGGACTGAAAGCTTCCGGCCTTGCGCGGGAAGACTATACACTTGAGACAAAGTTGGGTCCGACATTATATGAGAAAGATTCCGCTGTCGATGATACGCTGAAGCGACTTGGTGTCGATTATATCGATGTGATGATTCTGCATCACCCGGTAAACAATTACATCTATGCATACAGGATGCTTGAGAGGGCCTATCGGGGAGGGAAACTGCGTGCGATCGGCGTCTCAAACTTTCCGGTGGAGAAACTGCAGGAGATCATTGACCAGTGTGAAGTGGTTCCGGCGCTGATGCAGGTGGAGTGCCATCCGTATTATCCGGCAGAGGCAGTGAAAGAATACTGTGACGAGAAAGGAATCCGCCTCCAGTCATGGTTCCCGCTGGGACACGGGAATCCGGAGATGCAGCAGGAACAGGTCATCACGGATCTGGCAGCAAAATACGGAAAGACACCGGCGCAGGTGATTCTCCGCTGGCATACCCAGATGGGTTTCGGCCTGGTTCCGGGAAGCCGTTCCTTCGCCCATATCGAAGAGAATGCGAACATTTTTGATTTCAAGATGACAGATGATGAAATCACAGCCATCACCGGGCTGTCAAAGCATACGCCGTTCTACCGGGTGACGCCGGAATCGCTGGCGATGCTGGCAACAACGAAATGTAATTTTGAGGAATTAATAATTCAGGGTAACTGAAAGGAGAATACGATGGAATATGTAACTTTGAATACTGGTGCGAAGATGCCGATCGTCGGTTTTGGCGTATTCCAGATCCCGGATCCGGAGATCTGCAAACAGACTATCATTTCGGCCATCAAGGCGGGATACCGGTCTTTTGACACAGCTGCTTCTTATATGAATGAAGAGGCTGTCGGAGCTGGAATTAAGGAAGCGATTGAGAGCGGCCTGGTTACGAGAGAAGAACTATTCATCACATCCAAGATGTGGGTGCAGGATATGAAGAATTATGAGATGGCTAAGAAAGCGATCGAGACATCTCTTGAGAAACTGGGCCTTGACTATCTGGATCTTTATATCCTCCACCAGGCAATGGGCAATTATTTCGAAGCATACAGAGCCCTGGAAGATGCATATGAAGAGGGAAAACTGAAAGCAATCGGCGTGTCGAATTTCTTCCCGCACACCCTTGTGAACCTCTGTGAGAATGTCCGGATCATCCCGGCGGTCAATCAAGTCGAGCTGCATCCGTTCTTTGCGCAGACTGCTGCACTTGACGTGATGAAGGAATATGGTATACAGCCGGAAGCCTGGGCACCGCTCGCAGAAGGCAAGCATGATATCTTCAAACATCCTGTCCTGACGGAAATCGGTGAGAAGTACGGGAAATCCCCGGCGCAGGTCGCTCTTCGCTGGAATGTACAGCGCGGTGTGGTGATTCTTCCGAAGTCGACGAAGCCGGAGAGAATGGCAGAGAATAAGGACCTGTTCGATTTCGCGCTTACCAAGGAAGAGATGGATCGCATTACGGCGCTGACACTCGATCACAGTGAGATCATCAATCATTTTGATCCGAAACTGGTACAGTTCCTGAATCGCAGAAACATCCATGATTGATCAGATAAGAGAGGTAAGAAGTCATGAAAAGAGATCTTGGCAGACAGCCGGCGCTGTTTCCGATGCCGGTCCTGATGGTCGCAGCCTATGATGAAAATGAGAGAGTAAATGTGATGAATGCCGCGTGGGGGATGATCAGTGCGATGGATAAAGTGACACTGTTCATCGATGAGGACCATAAGACGACAAAGAACATTCACCAGTCAAAGGCTTTTACAGTCAGCATTGCTGATGTGGCGCATATGGAGGTTGCTGATTATTTCGGAATTGCATCCGGCAATAAAATCGATGACAAATTCGAGAAAACAGGATATCATGCAGTGAAAAGCAGTCACGTGAATGCACCGGTCATCACGGAGTTCCCGGTTGCACTCGAATGTGAACTGGCGGAAGTCATCAACACCGAGAACATGCATGCTGTCATCGGAAAGATTATCAATGTCTGTGCGGATGAGGAAGTGCTTGCGGAGAATGGACGGATTGATCCGGCTAAGCTGCATGCGCTGATCTTCGACCAGTTCCAGGCGGGATACTATACGGTCGGGGAAAAGGTCGGCCAGGCGTGGAATGCAGGACGCAGCCTCATGAACCAGGAGTAAGGAAAGGAGCCGGTATGAAAAAAGTTCTGATTATCTCTGCAAGTCCGCGAAAGAATGGCAATTCTGATCAGCTTGCAAGAGAATTTGAGAAAGGTGCACTGGAGAGTGGTCATGAAGTGAACTTCATTTCACTCAGGGAGAAGAAGATCGGCTATTGTCTGGCATGCAATTACTGCCATGCCCACGGAAATGTGTGTGCGGTGAAAGATGACATGGCAGAGATTCTCGCATACATGAAAGAGGCAGATGTCTATGTCCTGGCATCTCCAGTCTACTATTATAATGTATGTGCACAGATGAAGACCTTCATAGACAGGACTTTTGCATGCTTCTTTGAACTGAAAGGGAAAGAGCTGTATTATCTGGCTACCTGTACCGACAGCGGAAAATCATCCGTAGACGGTGCTGTCCAGGCGTTCGAGGGCTTCCGTGTCTGCCTTCCGGACGCGGCGTTAAAAGGTGTTGTTTATGGAACCGGCAACCCGAATCACGGCGATATTGCGGGGAAACCGGAACTGGAAGAAGCATATGCCATGGGAAAGGTTGTATAAGCCATATTAACCGGCGGTCAGTGTCTGGATGAGCTCGCGGAACTCTTTTCTCTTTTCCTTTTTGAAGATGCAGAGAAAGGTTGCGTGAGCTCCTTCGTCTTCTAAGGGGATCACGACACGACTGTCCGGGATCGTTTCACTGGCGAGGCTGATATTGCTGAAGAAGCAGGGCAGTGAGGAGGCTTCGATCAGCGCTTTGTAGCCGGTCCGGTCTTTCTGAGGAAGAAATGTGGAATTCGGGAACAGCGTCGTGTGGACATGGGACCAGAAGCCGAGCTGTGTGGCCTCGAGGAAGGTTTCACCATCCAGATCCTTTGCGGAGAGGCTGCTGCGGGAAGCAAGCGGATGAACCTTCGGCAGACAGACATACAGGAACTCTTCATATAAAGTGATAGACAGTAAATTCTCCTCGGCAAGAACCTCCGGCGTGATCTGTGTATCTGCGAGAACGATCAGCTGGTAGAGGTCGTTCTTCAGCCCGGTCAGCAGTGATTCAGGGCCGTCGATCTCTGCGGAAGTCATACGGCCCTCATACAGGGATGTGCAGAGCGGAACCAGCCGCCATAGGGGAGAGAGCGTAACGGAACCAATGGCGATCTTATGCCTGCTCTGATAAGCCCGCAGGAGATCGCCGTCCAGCTGCCTGGCCTGGGTCAGCAGCGTACGGGAAAGAGAGACGAGGTATATACCATCCTCGTTTAGGGTCAGTTTATTCTTCTGGTGTTCAAACAGGGGAATATCATAGTATTCCTCAATCTGACGCATGGATCTTGTCAGAGAAGGCTGAGAGATATGAAGCTTCTCCGATGCGGCGGAGAGGGTACCACAGTCTGCAAATGCAACCAGTTTCTCAAGCAGTTCAAGCTGAATCATAGAAACCTCCAATACAGGTGAGGCCAACAGGATAGACGGATGATATATAATATAGAAGAAAGTATACCACTTTAAAGGAAAAAAGTAAAAAGAAAGCTTGAAAAAAGATTTGAAAAAAGTTAAAACAGCCTGTTGACAAAAGCGAGATCGCGTGGTATTCTAATGAAGCTGTTTCATTGATGATCAAGAACAGCTCTTACCTTACGTTTGGAGAGGTGTCCGAGTGGTTTATGGAGCTGGTCTTGAAAACCAGTGATCCCGCAAGGGACCGTGGGTTCGAATCCCACCTTCTCCGTATCCAATTTCATATGGATGTGATGATTCAAGCTTTGGAGAAATACCCAAGAGGTTGAAGGGGCTCCCCTGGAAAGGGAGTAGGTCGTTAATAGCGGCGCCAGGGTTCAAATCCCTGTTTCTCCGTCGGTTTATCACTTCACAGGTACAAAAAAGAATTTCAAGAAATTCAAAAAAGTGCTTGACAAGATCGGAAAGATGTGATAAACTACAAAAGTTGCTGCGGATGATATTTCAAACATCCTGGTGACGATCGCATCTAAGCACAAAAACGAATTAAAAAATAATTCAAAAAAGTGCTTGACAAACAAAACAAGATGTGATAGAATGTCGAAGCCTTCAGTGATGAGGGGCAAGGACAAAGCACTTTGACAATCGAATAGTGAGACAATCTTGAAAATTCAAAAATCAAGATGGACGTATTTGGAACGTTAAGATCTCGAATCGGTTTACCGATTCGTAGTACTTGGCGAAGCCAAGTACGGCACCATAATC
>CACZQN010000014.1 GCA_902783375.1 uncultured Lachnospiraceae bacterium
AGCCTTCCTGGGCTGTTCGCACAGCAAAGATAAAAAGCACATCATCCTTTTGAAGATCCGTCTCCATCGATCTTTCGGCAAAGGGAACTGCTTCCGCGGCGTCCTCATCAAGCGCTCTAATTGGGAAAGCACTGTCCCATCTGAGCCGCACCGGAATCTTCATTGCCCAGACAATTTTGTCCGAATCATCATCGATATGATAGGTGAAATGCTCCGCCGCGTAAGCCATGTGCCGATGCATGTAGAGACCTTTTGCCATCAGTTCCGGATGTCCCTGAACACTCATGCCCCCTGCTATACCAGAGGGAAAACCCTTCTCATCATACAGAAAATACCCGAGATTTCTTCTCTTCAGTTCTTCCGTAATCTTCCCGAGTTTCCTGCAGTCCTCACGGTAATGTTCATTCGGAGCGTCCCGGTCCGGATTCGTAACAACACCGCCGTAGCCGAAAGCTTCCACAGCATCCAGATGTCTCTTGTAATCTTCCGCAAAATGATGGATGATCGGTTTTACCCGGTACTTCCGGTCCGGACAATTCCACTGACTGATATCAAATTTCATGGCTTCCTCCGTTCTCTTAAGTGCTGAATCATCATGGCTTCTCACTGATATAATTATATCCGTAATCTTTCCCGAAATATAGCCTCATTTCTTAACAATTCTATTAGGTTATTCTTATAATGCGAAGCTTACCGGTCCACACGCTGCTCTTTTATTAGCTTTTACTTATAATCTTGTCAACAATCCAAACTTCAAAAAAGCCATGGCTTACCGTACAATTTTCCTTGGAAAAACCTTGTTCTGGAAAAGGAGGGACTATGATGAACAATTTCGTATTCAACAATCCCGTACGTGTATATTTCGGGGAAGGAATGATGCAGTATGCCATGGATATGGAGCTTCCCAAAATCGGAAAGCGTGTACTTCTTGCTTATGGCGGCGGGTCCATCAAACGAAACGGCGTCTATGACAAAGTCGTCGGCATGCTGAATGCGGCAGGTAAGGAAATTATCGAGTTTCCCGGGATCACGCCGAATCCCCGCTATACGGAAGTTCAGGCCTGCGCAAAGCTTGCCCGCGAAAAAGAAGTTGATTTCATGCTGGCTGTTGGCGGCGGCTCGGTCATCGACTGCGTCCGCACAGCGGCGGTACAGGCGCTCCTTGATGAAGATATCTGGACTGTTGAAGTTGAAAGACATGAGTTTCCGAAAGACGCAGTCCCGATGGGCATCGTACTCACGCTCGGCGGCACCGGCAGCGATATGAACTGGCTTGCAGGCATCAATGACGAAGAGCGCCACGAGAAGATCACCTACGCCGGAAAACATGCGGAATTTGACATCATCGATCCTTTATTCACTAAAAGCGTTCCGATGGGGCAGCTTCTGACCGGTGTTTTCGATACGCTGAGTCATTTCATGGAAACCTATTTCGGAAAAGGCGACTGTGTCAGCGATGAAATCATGGAGTCTATCATGGCAAATGTCATCCGTAACGCCCGGATCATCAAGGAGAATCCGGAAGATGACAATGCAAGAAGCGAGCTTCTCTGGGACTCTTCCCTGGCATTTTCCGGACTTCCGGCCGCCGGAAAGACGACGGATTTCCAATGCCACAGCATTGAACACTGGATCAGCGGTTATACGGATGCCAATCACGGCCGGACGCTCGCTGTCCTGCACCCGGTCGTTTACCGCAGGCTTTGTGAAGCCGAACCTGAGAAATTTGCACGATTTGCCAGAAAAGTCATGGGCCTTGAAACGGAAGGCATGACCGTAAATGAAGCTGCACGTGCCGGCGTACAGGCCCTTGAAAATTTCATCCGCGAGCTCGGCCTTCCGACCACTTTCAAGGAATTAGGAATCCAGGCAGACGATGAACTCCTTCAGACGATCGCGGATCACTGCCTTCCGAACGCCGGCTGCCGCGTTCATTTCACCAGGGACGATTTCCTTGAAATCCTGAAAGAATGTGCAAGATGAGAAAAGCATCAGCTTCCAGAGTCTTCTATGGATGGATCAGGACGGAACGTATGTCTGATCACATACAAATAGAAAATGAACAATAACATAGAAAGAGGTGGAAAATGTTCACAAAAAAGAATTCTCTGAAAGACATTATGACAGACTCCCGTATCGCACCCTATGCCGATCGGGTGGTTGTCGGACTTGATCTTACTCAGGCGCCGTTCTATGAGACGACGATTGAGGAAATCTCCCGTCAGCACTTATTCCATGGCTACACGCTGCTGAACGGCTTCAACCGGCTTCTCGAAGCCGCGGAGGATGGGGTATTCTTATATCCGTTGTATACGGAAGAAGAAATCCAGGCGGATCCGAAGAAAGCAGAAGCCTGCTTCATGCTCCTCCCCTCCATGGATCCCGATGCCGATACGCGTCCCTTCCTCATCTGTGTCCCGGGAGGCGGAAACGTCCAGATCTGGAACATGACTGAAGGCTTCCCCATCGCCAACCATTTCAACCAGCTCGGCTACCACGTCGTCATTCTGAATTACCGCTACGGCGGAGAAAAGCTGTATCCGGCTCCGCTCGAAGATATGGCTCAACTACTGCGGGTGATCGAGGAAAGAAAAGATGAACTGCACTTAAATGCTGGTCAGTACTTTACAGCCGGTTTCTCAGCGGGCGGATACCTCGTCAACTCCTGGGGCACCACAAACCACGGCTTCAAGGCTTACGGCCTTCCGAAGCCGGTCATGAATATCTCGGTCTACGGCTTTGTCTCCTGGAAAGGCGTCAAGGACGATTGGGATGTCGATTTCTTCGGTATTACTACCCATGGGCTTACGATCAAGGAGGCTGCGAAGACCGACTGGAACGTGGAAGAGCATCTTGACGACTTCCCGCCGACCTTTATCCTCCACGGCGATAATGACCATTCCTGCGACTGTGTCAATTCCTACATCCTCGCAGATGCGCTGAAGGAAGCCGGTATCCCCTATGTGCTGGAAATCGGCAAGGACATGGATCACGGTTTCGGCGAAGCGCTTTTCAGTCCTCTTCGCGGATGGCCGGAGCGCGCAGTCAATTTCCTGAATGAAATCTCAAAGTAAAAGGAGGCAGCAGATGAAAATTCTGGTATTAAACGGCAGTCCCCGTAAAAACGGCGTCACTTCTGCTATGATTAAAGCTTTCCTCGAAGGCGCGGAGAGCAACGGTCATGAGATCAGCGTGATTCAGGTCGGAAACAAGAAAATCGCCGGCTGCATGGCCTGCGAATATTGCCACACCAGGGGCGAGGGGCATTGCATCCAGAAGGACGAGATGCAGGAAGTCTACGACGCGCTCGAAGACGCCGAAATGATCATCGTCGCCTCCCCGATCTATTATCACAACATGACGGGGCAGATGCAGTGCGTGATCAATCGGACCTATGCAGTCGGTGTTCCGAAGAATCTGAAAAAAGCCGCGATTTTCCTGGCTTCCGGAAGCCCTGAAATGTACGGCGGTGCGCTTTATGAGTACGAAAACACCTTTCTCCGCTACATGAAACTCGAAGATATGGGCAGATTCACGATCTGCGATGAAGAAAGTAAAGAGGCCGCAAAATACGACGAAATCCGCGCCTTTGGATCTGCACTGAAGTAAAAACCTCCGTTCATAGTTCATACATCAGTTCTGACCTAAAGACCCCGGAAGCACGCGCTTTCGGGGTCTTTCTTGTATATCATTTTCGCTGTCTCTTTGCTTTACAGTGGTTCAATGTTCTTAGATCGTTCCGACAGAAAAGCAATAAAATTCTTCGCTGCTGCAGAGGCTGTATTTGAAATAAAAAAGCCGTAAGGAATGCGGTATTCCGGCAGGAAGGGAATGGTTTTACTGTGCGGGTGCGGATCCCGCCAGCAGTTTGGGATTACCACCGGCTTTTCATTTTTGAGACAGTTGATCATTACGGAAGGTGAAAAGAGACTCACTTCTTCTACCTTCAGTCCCGCCTTCCGAAGATCCTCTTTAATCCTGTCATACGCCAGCGATACGCCTTCTTCGATGGCGACAAGCGTCCGCCCCCTGAGCTGTTCTGCGCTCAGACTCTCGCAGGAGGCAAGCGGCGAGTCCTCCGATACCAGGAGGGAAAGCGTCGTATAGGTGATCGGATAGAAAGAAAAGCTATTCTGCCAGGCGGGCTCTTCATAGAGAATGCCTTCGATCAAATCTGTTTCAGGCCGAACGTCAGTAGCATCCTTGTTAAAAGCATAGGAAGAGAATGTGACTCCAGGGTATTCTTCGGAGAACGCCGGCCAGAAGTCATAGATCAGATGGGCAATGTGGACCTGATTGGTGCCAAAAAGCACACTCTCATTATAGCTGTCGGCATACGCTGCCAGCTGCGAGCGGATCATACCGCTTCTTTCGATCAGGGCTCTGCTCTCGGAAAGGAGATACTGCCCTGCCGCAGTTAACTTGACGCCTTTCTTGGTACGATCAAACAGGCGGACTCCAAGATCGTCCTCCAGATGGTTGATTTTCTGAATCACCGCGCTCGGTGTGATAAAGGATTTCTCAGCAGCCTTGGAAAAGGAGCCAAGCTCTGCCACAAGTACAAAAAGATCCAAAGCATGGTTGTACATAACAGACCTCCTGCGGATTTCAGAGGAACCCGTTCATCGTTATTATAAACGATTGAACGCTAAAAAACAAGCGGATCGACGGCACAATCCGAAAGGCCGCTTCTCTCAGGATCTTATGTACAAACAGGAGGGATGTACGAGACATCCCTCCCCACCTTAAGAAAATATAGGATTAATTTGCTGCTTTCCAGGCATCCAGCGCACTCTGATTCGCTTCAATAATCTTATCAATTCCCGCCGCCTCAAGATCCTTCAAGAACTGAGGAAGTATTGCCTCCGGATCTACGACGCCGCACTCAAGAGAAGTTCTGTAGGTCGAAATGACGTTGCTGACCGCTGCGTATTCCGTTTTTACCGGCTCTGGGTCAAAGGCGTAACCCATGAACTTCGACTGATTGCTTTCATTGATGTTGTCCTTAAACTTTTCCAACTGTTCCTTATAATCCACTGGCAGGCCGTCCCACACCAGACGGAGCGGTGTATTGCCGTAAATGCCGAACCACTGATGATAACCTACCGTCTGCGGTGATTCGCCGTCCAGGAAAGTAATCCGTCCGCTGCCGTCATCCATAAACTGATAATCCAGACCTTCCACACCGTAATAGATCAAGTTGATGATATCCTCATTCGTCCACATCAGGTTCAGGAACTTCATGGCCGCTTCAGGATTCGCACAGTGATACGGAATCGACCATGTTCCGGAAGTGATATTATTCATAACCAGAGTCTGTGAACGGGTATTTAACGCCACCATCTCCAGTCCGTTTGCTGCAGACTGGGCAGGAACCATGTCGAGTTCTGTCTGAATGAAATAGCCCTTGGCCGTTCCCGCAGTCACCGCATTCTGTCCGGCTTCCATCGAAGTCGCCGCATCCTTGTTGAAGTAGCCTGCTTCGTACCACTCATGCATGGTTTTGCAGAACTCTGCATATTCTTCTGTGGCGAAAACATTGACAATCTCGTCGCCTTCCCCTTCGCCGATGCCCATGATGCCGCCGGTGCCGCTGCCGGAGCCGAGATAGTCCACATCATATAGCATATTGAAGTTGTCGACACTGTTTCCGCCGCCGGTCAGATGAATCAGCGCCGTATCCGGATAAGCTTCATGCGCCTTTGCGAGGAACTGTCCGAGTTCTTCGACGCTGAGATCTTCAAATTTGTCCCAGCCGACCGTATCAACGACTTCCTTGTCGATCAGAAGGCCGTAAGTGTTGCCATACTTTTCTACAGAAGGAATGCCGTAAAGCTTATCTCCGACATAGCCGCCGGGAATCGCGTCCGCTGCGGCTTCCTTAATGCCCTGACCGTACTGATCCAGAAGGTCAGAAATCTCCAGAACCATGTTCTTATTGACGAGAGACAGGAAGTCAGGCCGGAAGTTGACGACAAGGTCAATCGGCGTACCGGAGGAAATCATCAGTCCTACCTGAGTCGACGCATCACTGAACGGAAGCGGGTACAGTTCGACTTCTACATTAATTTCCGGAATCGTGATCTCGTTGATCGCTTTCTCTACCTCCGCGATGTCTCTGGGCACAGCGTCAAAATACAGTGATTCGATGACGACATGCCCCGGTGCTTCACTCACCGCTTCTTCGGTACCTTTGGTCTCGCTTTCGTTTGCCGGAGTTTCACCGGTTTCTCCCTTAACGGATGTCGTCGTTTCCGCAGGCTTCCCAGAAGAACCTGTTGTAGTACATCCGGCTAAAAGCACAGCTGCCATGACAACTGCCAGTATCCAAGCTGCTACCTTTTTCATAAAACCCTCCTTTTTTGAAATACCTTCACGGATACGCAGAATATTTTCCTGCCGCATCTATCCTACATATTGATTGTATAACATCTGAAGTATAAACAGAAGTTTCGATCCCTTACATTAACTTTAGTAAAAACTTATAATTCTCCAGAGAAAAAGTACTTCTTTTCAGGAAAAACTTACAAGATTATCAGTATTTGAAACTTCCAAAGCCAGCAGTTTTATAGTAGGATAAATCCATAAAAACAGGCCGTGTCCATTGGCCGAAAACCATAGGAAAAGGAGTACGAAAATGATTGAAAAGCTCACCGGAAAAGCTGATATGCACAGTCTCGCGCTCATCAGCGACGTTACTTACGCCCACCAGGTATACTGGTTCAACAACACCATGAAGCCCATGAAAATGAGCCTGATTCTTCCGAAGAATCGCCCTTATGAAAGTCCTCGTCCCCTGATTGTCTGGCTCTGCGGCGGCGGTTTCTCCGTCATGGATAAGGATGTCTGGATCCCTGAACTGATTTATTTCGCACAGCACGGCTATACTGTAGCAAGCATTGAATACCGCACTTCCAATGAGGGAGTTTTCCCGGATCCGGTTGTAGATATCAAGGCTGCTATCCGTTATCTGCGCGCACATGCCGCTGACTTTTTCGTCGATCCTGAGCACATAATTCTGGCGGGTGAATCCGCAGGCGCCTGCCTGTCGCTTCTCGCCGCTTCTTCTGACGGGATATCTCTTTTTGAAAAAGGCGACTATCTTGATCAGCCAAGCAGCGTTTCGGCAGTCATCGATTTCTATGGAACCGCTTATCTTGACTATGAGCACAATGTTTATCCGGGCGGCGAAGAAACCGACACCGGAAATCCCGACGTCAAAGCGGGCTGGATTCCCTCCATGCTGAGCGAAAAGATGCCTCCTGTCATGATTCTTCACGGTGATCAGGATCCCTTCGTTCCGATCCAGCACAGCTATGATCTGCATGCGCGACTGCAGGAACTGAACGTTCCCTGTGAGATGCTGGTATTCGAAGGAACCGGCCACGGCGCCGATGAATTCTACCAGCCAGAGACTCTCGACCGGGTACTGGATTTCCTGAAAAGACATGTAAAATAAAGAACGCTGTTTACAGAGAAAGCGAGCAATGTATCACGACGGTGCATTGCTCGCTTTTTTTCGGGTCAATCACTTTTCTTATATGTCGATGTTCTAATTTACATCAGCTGCTTGAACATGTCGATGACCTGCTCGATCGTAGCTTCTCTCGGGTTGCCCGGATAGCATGCGTCTGCAAGTGCGTCCTTTGCGAGTGCTTCGAGATCTTCTGCCTTGATTCTCTCGTTCTTCTTCGGAATGCCGACATCTTCGGAGAGCTTCTTGACAGCGTTGATCGCTGCGTCGGTGTACTCTTCCTTCGTCATCTCGTCAACGCCTTCAACGCCCATTGCTCTTGCGATCTCTTTGTAGCGCTCGCCGCAGTAGTCGCGGTTGAACTCCATGGTGATCGGCAGGAACATTGCACATGCAACACCGTGCGGGGTGTCATAGTATGCGGACAGGGTATGTGCCATTGCATGGTCAATACCAAGACCGACGTTGGAGAAGCCCATGCCGGCGATGTACTGTGCCATTGCCATGCCCTTGCGGCCTTCTTCCTCGTTGTTTACAGCGCCGCGGAGGTTCTGGGAGATGAGCTTGATTGCCTCAAGATGGAACATATCCGGGATCTCCCATGCTGCTCTTGTAGTATAGCCCTCGATTGCGTGAGTCAGTGCATCCATACCGGTCGAAGCGGTCAGGCCCTTCGGCATGGAGTACATCATCTCCGGATCAATGATGGCGACCATCGGGATATCGTTGGTGTCGACGCAGACGAACTTTCTCTTCTTCTCGACATCGGTGATCACGTAGTTGATGGTAACCTCAGCAGCGGTACCAGCTGTGGTCGGGATCGCGATCGTCGGAACCGCATGGTTCTTGGTCGGTGCTACGCCCTCAAGGGAGCGGACATCTGCGAACTCCGGGTTCGTGATGATGATGCCGATTGCCTTCGCGGTATCCATCGGGGAGCCGCCGCCGATTGCTACGATTGCGTCTGCTCCGCAAGCCTTGAATGCAGCCACGCCGTTCTGCACATTCTCGATGGTCGGGTTCGGCTTGATCTCGGTGTACATCGTGTATGCGATGCCTGCTGCATCAAGCTTGTCGGTAACCTTCTTGGTGGTCCCGAACTTCACAAGGTCTTTATCGGTTGCGATAAAGATGTGCTTGTAGCCGCCTCTCTGGATCTCTGGTACGAGCTCATCAAGAGCACCTGCACCATGATAGGCGATGTTGTTCAGTACGATTCTGTTTGCCATGGTTTTGTACTTCCTTTCTTTCCGCACACGGCGGATATCATAAGTCTCTATTCCTCAGGTCGTATGATCTGGCGAATATTCTTCTCCACCTGCCGTCTCGGCAGCATGATCTGATGCCCGCACCCCGTGCAGGCGAGTCTGAAATCCATCCCGACACGCATGACCGTCCAGGTATCCGCGCCGCAGGGATGCTTCTTTCTGAGTTTCAGAACATCTCCCACTGCAATGTCCATAAAACCCCTGTCCTTTCTAAAACTTTCCATCAGGAAATATACCGCATCCTCTTGCATTTTGCAAGCAGATGATGTATGATCATTTCAGACATAGTTTTCAAAACCACATCTTGAAATTACTAATTTACTTCTTGTGTCAAAACTGTACTATTATAAGAAGGAGGACCCTCACATGAAAGCTTTTACTGTCAAAGATCCTGCCAGTGCAGGCACACATTTCCTCGGTATCCTGTTCACCATCATCGCTGCGTTTCCGCTGATCATGAAAGGAGCGGATTCCTCCGGTGTCAAAGGTGTCATCGCCTTTCTGATCTTCATGCTGTCGATGGGGCTGCTCTATACGGCAAGCACTTTGTACCACACCTTTGATATCACCCCACGTATCAACCTGGCCCTCAAGAAATTCGATCATCTGATGATCTTCCTCCTGATCGCTGGTTCCTACACCCCGGTCTGCCTGCTCTCGCTCAGTCGGAAGTCCGGGAATATCATGCTCGCCGTGATCTGGGGGCTGGCCATCATCGGGATCGTCCTGAAATCCTGCTGGATCTTCTGCCCGAAGTGGGTCTCTTCCCTCCTCTACATCGGGATGGGCTGGGTTGCCGCATTTACACTGCCGGAAATCTATGCAACACTGCCGCGCGGTGGATTCTTCTGGCTGCTCGCCGGCGGGATCATCTATACGATTGGCGGCGTGATCTATGCGCTAAAGTGCCACGAGTTCAACCGCCGCCATCCAAACTTCGGTACGCATGAGATCTTCCACCTCTTTGTCCTCGGCGGAAGCATCTGCCACTTTATCCTGATGTACCTCTATATTGCATGAACACATATGTTCACACTTAGAATTCCTCAGAAAGTGCCTTCACAATCTCTTCGGTGTGCATACCCCTCGACCCCTTCACCAGGATCGCATCGCCCTTTACGATCAGGCTCTTCAGATATTCTGCAGCGTCTGCATTGTCCGTGAAATGCTTTGCGACCGGGTTGGTGTAGCCGATGTCGGCTGTCGCTCCGAAGGCGATCTGCTCTGCATCCTTGCCGATCGTGACAAGGTAGTTGACCCGGTGATCCGGGTCTTTTTTATTGTACTCCCGGATGAATTCTCCGACACCGTAGTGCTCGGATTCTGAACTTTCACCCAGTTCCAGCACGTCAGCAAAGACCACGATTCTGCGTCTGATCGGCTCTACGCCGCCGCGCATCGCTCCGAGCACCTCAATCGCGCTCTTCATGGAATCCGGGCTTGCATTGTAGGTATCATCGATGATCGTGCGGCCGAAAGTCTTCACGATATTGCCGCGCATCGCCATCGGGCGGTAGCGCTCAAGACCGACCTTTGCCGTCTCCGGATTGATGCCGAGGGCATAAGCGATGGCAAATGCAGTGAGTGCGTTTCTCACATGATGCAGGCCCAGGACTGCCAGATGGACATGCTCAGATACCCGAATCTGCGGATCTTCTCTCTTCGGATAGGTCAGCACGAAATCGGTTCCATCATCCCCAAGGCTCACGGAAGAAGCGGCAAAATCAGCCTCCGGATCTGTGCCGTAGGTCACGATGTGCTTCACGTTGTCCCCGATGGCCACGCGGGAGTCTGCAACCTCCTTCAGCAGCGGATCATCGAGATTCAGGAACAGCACCCCGTTCTCATCGAAATACTCCGTGATCTTCAGCTTTTCACTGCGGATATTCTCCTGAGAATGCAGGTTCCCGATGTGCGCGACGCCGATATTGGTCACCGCCGCATACTGCGGTCTTGCGATGCGGGCAAGCCGCTCCATCTCTCCAAATTCACTCATCCCCATCTCGATCACAGCGACCTGATGATGCTGCTCGATCCCAAAGATCGAGAGTGGCAGACCGATCTGGGAGTTCTGATTCCCGCTGGTCTTATGGACATCGAGTGCGGAAGAAAGCGCCGCTGCCACCATCTCCTTGGTGGATGTCTTTCCGACACTGCCCGTGATGCCGACGACCGGGATCGGGAACAGGCCTCTGTACCAGGCTGCCGCATCCTGCAGTGCCCTCCTGGTATCCTCGACTTCGATCACGCAGAAGGACTCCGGAAGGCCGGCCGGCACTTCATAGCCCTCTCTGACAAAGCAGGCCTTTGCGCCTGCCTCCACCGCTGCCCCGATGAAGCGATGACCGTCCACCCGCTCGCCCATGATCGGCACGAACAGGACCGCAGCATCCTCCATCTGCGCAATTTCCTTGGAGTTCGTGGAAAATCCATCAATAAAGACATCTCCGCTGCCCTGCAGAAGTGAACCATTTACAGCCGCAGCAATATCCGAAACTTTTACTTTCATCATAATCTTTGTTCCTCTTTATTTCTTACAGGCCATCACCATCTCATGATCATCCATATGGTGCTTGACGCCCTTGATCTCCTGATAATCCTCGTGACCCTTGCCGGCGATCACGATCACATCGCCCTCCTCGGCAGAAGCAATCGTCTTTTCGATGGCCTCCTTCCGGTCCGGGATCACCACATACGCACCGTCCGCCTTCTTCACACCGACGATGATATCCTCGATGATTGCCTCCGGCTCCTCAAACCGCGGATTATCCGAAGTCACCACCGTCAGATCGGCATATTTCGATGAAACCTCACCCATCTCAAACCGGCGCGCACGGTCGCGGTTTCCGCCGCAGCCGAACAGACATACCAGGCGCTTCGGATGATATGCTTTCAGGGTCGTGAGCAGGCTCTCCAGTCCCATCGCATTGTGCGCATAATCAATGATAACGGAGAAATGATCCGATACCGGCATCAGTTCCACGCGGCCGTTGACGCGAACCGTCTCGAGGGCTCTGTTGATCTCCTCTAAGGTCACGCCGCAGCTGTGCGCCACACAGATCGCTGCCAGCGAATTGTGCACGGAGAACCCTCCCGGCATGTGCACCGTGACCGGACCGGTCAGCTTCCCGGACAGCTGATAGCGGACGCCGAGGCTGCCGCCGTCCGCAAAGAGTTCCGGATCCGCTGCCGCATAATCAAGAGCAGGTCCCGCATTCTTTTTCTGTCCGAAATAAGCCACTTCGCAGGTAACACCGTCTGTCATCTCGGACAGATGATCCGCATCGGCATTGAAAAATCCTTTCCTGCACTGCGAGAAAAGTCTCTTCTTGCAGGCAAGGTACTGGTTGAAATCGGTATGTTCATTCGGCCCGATATGATCCGGCTCGATATTGGTAAAGACGCCGTAATCAAAGGTGAACCCATCCACTCTGGAGAGCATCAGCGCCTGGCTCGACACCTCCATTACGACATGGGTGATCCCTGCATCGACCATCTCCCGGAAATACTGCTGCACCAGGTAGGATTCCGGTGTCGTGTTGACTGCCGGGATGTGCTTCTCCCCGATGATGACCTCCACCGTTCCGATCAGGCCGCACTTCTTTCCGGCTGTCTCAAGCATCTCCCGGATCATATAGGTTGTGGTCGTCTTCCCCTTCGTCCCGGTGACGCCGATCGTGGTCAGTTCATCGGCCGGATGCCGGAACCAGGCAGCAGAAAGCGCTGCCAGTGCAGTACGCCCACTGGTGATCTGCAGGATCGTAAGGCCTGCCAGTTCCTCCGCGTCATCTCCGGAGCCCGGCAGGAATCCTTCCCTCTGCAGCTCAGCAATGCTCTTTTCAACGAAGAGGACCTTTGCGCCTTTCGCGATGACGTCCGGAAGATACTTGTGTCCGTCAGACACCGTCCCGCTGATACAGACAAAGGCCCCTCCTTCTGTTACTTTTCTGGAGTCGGAGCTGAGTCCGGTTACCTCCATATCGTTCTGCCCCGCAAGAAGCCTGCAGGGTGTACCAGTTATCAGTTCTTGAAGATTCATGTTGTTACCCTCTGAATACTATAATTCTTTGTAACTGTTCAGTTACGATTTCTTAATGTCAGATCTCTACCGTCCCATGGAATGCTGTCTCCGCCGGTCCGGTCATAAAGATATGTCCCGTCTGTTCATCCCGGCGGATCAGGAGATCGCCGCCCCTGAGATGCACAAGGACTTCCCCGTCACAGCGGCCGGTCAGCATGGATGCGACCGCGACAGCACAGGCACCGGTCCCGCAGGCAAACGTCTCGCCGGAACCGCGCTCCCAGACACGCATGCTCACTTCTTTCCGGCCGATCAACTTGACATACTCGGTGTTGGTCCGTTCCGGGAAGAACGGGTGGAAATCGATCTGCGGCCCGATCTTCGGAAGATCCAGTTTCATCAGCTCGTCCATCGCTTCTTCTGCCCCAGCCGCTTCTCCATCGAGAAACGTCACCGCATGCGGGTTCCCCATCGAAACCAGCGTATAATCAAGCACCTCGCCATCCGTCAGAAGTCCTGCCGTATAGAACGGTCCGTCCTCCCTGAACGGTTCCGGCGCTGCAGATTCCGCATCGTACTCTCCCTGATCGAAACGCAGTTTCCCATGTTCTGCCGGAATCCGCTTCAATTCCACTTCCGCTCTTCCCATATCGACGGTGGCTCCCGTCACCTGGTCCCCGACAGGTCGTGCCTCATCCACCTGCAGTTCCAGGATCTTGACGGCCCTGTTCTTCACACCGGCTTCGATCGTGAGGATATCTTTTTCCACGATATCCTGGTCATAGACGAACTTCCCGACACAGCGGATACCATTCCCACACATCTCAGCCTCAGAGCCGTCCGCGTTGAAGATCCGCATCCTGACATCCGCCACTTCGGAAGGACAGACAAGTATGATCCCATCTCCACCGACCTGGCGACGCCTGTCAGATAATCTCTCCGATAATGAAGGGAGATCCACCTCCCGCAGCATAGTCAGTCCCGGCTCCTTTGTGCAGTCAAAATAGATATAATCATTGCTCGCGCCGTGCATCTTTGTAAATGCGATCTTCATCACCTGTATCTCTCCCCTATTCATCATCCATTACGGATGGACAGACTTTCCCCTTCTATGATACAATTCCCTTGTTTGGAGGTCAAGCATCATGGAGAAAAAACTGTGGGACGGACGTCCCTATTACACGCTCGGCGCATACATGAAAGAACAGTTTGGTCACCCGGTCCGGAAACTGGCTCTGGATGCCGGTTTTTCCTGTCCGAACCGGGACGGAACCATCGGCACGGGCGGGTGTACATTCTGCAGTATCGACGGAAGCGGCGATTTTGCAATCTCCTATCACGGTCAGCCGCTTGCTCCATACCTGGCAGAAGGAAATAACCCTGTCATTGCATACTTTCAGGCATTTACCAACACCTATGCACCGGTTGATACGCTGAAAAAGCTGTATACTGCCGCACTCACAGATCCTGCAGTCTGCGGCATCTCGATCGCCACAAGACCGGACTGCTTTTCAGAGGATATCTACGCACTTCTTGATGAACTTCGCACGAATTTCCCTGATAAGCCCATCTGGATTGAGTTGGGTCTGCAGACTGTGCATGAAGAAACCGCGGTGAGAATTCACCGCGGCTATCCACTATCTGTATTTGAAGAATGCTGCCATCGTCTGTCTGAACTAGCAGTGACAGGGCACTACGATTTACCCGTCATCGTCCATGTGATCCTCGGACTTCCGGGAGAGTATCTTCCGGATTCTTCATCCCCCTTCCGTCCGATGCTTGAAACGATAGGGTATCTGGCCAGCCTGCATGCCAGGGGCATCAGAATAGCCGGAATCAAGCTGCAGCTGCTGCATGTCTTATCCGAAACGCAACTGGCCGATGAAATGCGCTCCGATTCATTCCCGATCCTTACCAGAGAAGATTACTTTGATCTCCTCTGTGACTGCATCGAGCTCCTGCCGCAGGACATCGTGATTCACCGGCTCACCGGGGATGCCCCAAGGGATCTTCTCATCGCCCCCAAATGGAGTGGTGACAAGAAGAATGTCCTGAATGCGCTGCACCACCATATGAAGATCCGGGATACCTGGCAGGGGAAGCAAGTATAAACAACGATTGTTTCAGGATTACCCGATCACATCCGCCATGCTATAGCGTCCTGCCGGCTTCCCGGCAAGAAACTTCGCCGCACTGATCGCGCCTTTTCCGAAGATCGCACGGGAGTTTGCCGTATGTCTGACCTCAACAATCTCGTCGGTTCCGATGTAGTAGACTTCATGAATGCCGGCAAGGTTGCCGCCGCGGAGTGAAGAAATCCCGATCTCATTTTCCGGGCGTTTTGCTCTGCGCTCTGAGCGGTCATAGACATATTCATACTTTCCGTCCGCCGCTGCATTGATCGCGTCTGCCATGGCAAGAGCGGTTCCGCTCGGTGCATCCACCTTCTGGTTGTGGTGCTTTTCAACGATCTCGATATCATAGCCGTTGTCTGCAAGTGCTTTTGTTGCATCGGCAAGCAGTTTCAGGATCACATTGACACCGAGGGACATGTTGGCAGACTTCAGGACTGCCACCTTCTTCGCCAGCTCATCTACTTTTGCCTCCTGTGCCTCAGAAAGACCGGTCGTGCAAAGCACTACCGGCAGGTTCTTTTCTGCACAGTAGTCCATCAGCCCGTCCATCGCTGCAGCCACAGCGAAATCAACAACGACATCCGCCTCTTCCTTTACATCTGCAAGTGCTGTATATACCGGGTATTCATCGCACTGTCCGCCAAGAACATCAACCCCTGCAACAATCTTGATTTCCGGATCATCTTTCGCAAGTCCTGTAATCATCTTTCCCATGCGACCGCCACAGCCATGCAGTAATACTTTAACCATCTTCCACTCCTTTCCCGAGTAACCACGCTCTTCACGCATCTTTACAGCAGGTGCCGGTCAGGGAAAGCCCCCGCCGGCACCTTGTTATTTTACGATTCTCAGTTCTTCTTGACGCCGAGCGTTACCTGCTCGCCGTTAATGTTCCAGTCTTTTACGAAGCCATCGGTCTCGCCGGTCACGATCGCGTCTGCCATGACATCCGTCAGGATATCATCCTTCCGGTCGTTCATCAGCTTTTCGATCTTCTCGTTGTCCTTCGCATAGACCGTGATGTGGTCCATGACCTCAAAGCCTGCGTCCTTACGCATGTTCTGGATCTTGCTGATCAGCTCACGGATGAAGCCTTCTTCGATCAGCTCCGGTGTCAGGGTGGTATCCAGGACGACGGTGACACCGTGGTCAGACTTTGTCTCATAGCCTTCCACCTGGATCGGTGTGATGAGGAGATCTTCTTCTGCGAGTTCTTCCTCCACGCCATCGACTACAAGCGTCGTCTTACCGTTCGCACGAAGGTCAGCCATCACCGCATTGCCATCAACTGCTGCGAGAACCTGCTGCAGGGCTCCCAGGCGCTTTCCGAATCTGCGGCCGAGGGTCTTCAGCTGCGGCTTGAAGGCATAGCTGCCGAACCGCTCGGTATCCTCGATCACCTCAACGGCCTTGACATTCAGCTCTTCCGCGATGATCTGCAGAAAATCTTCCGGCAGTCCTTCCGGATGTGCATCGATCTTCACGAACATCCTGCCGATCGGCTGACGGTTCTTGATATTCGCTTCATTTCTCGCAGAACGGCCAAGAACAACGACCTCCAGGAGATCTTCCATATTTTCTTCCAGTGCTGCATCGATTCTCGCGGCATCAACTGCCGGGAAATCGCACAGATGGATGCTCTCCGGAGCATCCGGGTTCACGCTTCTGACCAGGTTCTGATAGATCTCCTCAGTCATGAACGGAACCATCGGCGCAGCTGCCTTACTGATCTCCACCAGTGCGGTATAGAGGGTCATGTAGGCATCGATCTTATCCTGCTCCATGCCCTTTGCCCAGAATCTTGCACGGCAGCGTCTGACATACCAGTTGCTCATCTCATCGACAAAGCCCTGGAGTGCTCTTGCTGCCTCCGGGATCTGGTAATTCTCGAGGCGTTTATCAACCTCCGCGATGGAGGAATTCAGCTTCGAGAGGAGCCAGCGGTCCATGATGCCGAGGCCTTCTTTTCTCAGCTCGTATTTCGAAGCGTCGAAATTGTCGATATTTGCATAGAGCACATAGAACGCATAGGTGTTCCAGAGCGTGCTCATGAACTTGTTCTGACCTTCTGTTACGGCTTTGTCATAGAAGCGGTTCGGCAGCCACGGAGCGCTGTTCGTGTAGAAATACCAGCGGATCGCATCTGCGCCGTGCTTGCCCAGGGCATCCATCGGATCGACCGAATTGCCCTTGGACTTACTCATCTTCTGGCCATTCTCATCAAGGACAAGACCCAGAACGATGACGTTCTTATACGGTGCGACATCGAACAGCAGGGTCGACTCTGCAAGCAGGGAGTAGAACCAGCCTCTGGTCTGGTCAACCGCCTCGGAGATGAAGTCCGCCGGGAACTGCTTCTCGAAAAGTTCTTTATTTTCAAATGGATAGTGATGCTGTGCATATGGCATCGCACCGGAATCGAACCAGCAGTCGATAACCTCCGGCACTCTTGTCATCGGCTTGCCGCACTTCGGGCAGCGGATATGGACCGCATCGATAAATGGGCGGTGCAGCTCGATGTCTTCCGGACAGTCGTCGGACATCTCCTTGAGTTCAGCGATCGAGCCGATCACATGCTGCTCACCGCACTCACACTGCCAGACCGGAAGCGGTGTGCCCCAATAGCGGTTTCTCGACAGGCCCCAGTCCTGGATATTCTCAAGCCAGTCGCCGAAACGGCCCTTGCCGATGGATTCCGGGATCCAGTTGATGGTGTTGTTGTTTTTGATCAGGTCATCCTTGACCGCAGTCATCCGGATAAACCAGGATTCTCTTGCATAGTACAGGAGCGGCGTGTCGCATCTCCAGCAGAACGGATAGTCATGCTCAAACTTCGGAGCATCAAAGAGCTGGCCTCTCTTGTCCAGATCAACCAGGATATCCGGATCCGCATCCTTAACGAACTTGCCGGCAAACGGTGTTTCCTTTGTCATATGCCCCTGTTCATCGACGAACTGGACGAACGGCAGGTCATAGTTGCGGCCGATTCTCGCGTCGTCTTCACCGAAGGCTGGTGCGATATGGACGATACCGGTACCATCGGTCATGGTGACATAGGAATCCATTGTGACAAAATGTGCTTTCTTTCTCTGCTTTGCTGCAGCTTCGCCTGCGCAGGCATACAGCGGCTCATATTCCTTGTGCTCCAGATCTTTTCCGACATACTTCTCAAGCACTTCGTAAGCCGGCACCTCGGTACCGTCTTCTCTGGTATAGGCGAGTTTCCCGAGAACGGTGTCAAGCAGTGCCTCTGCCATATAGTAGGTATAGCCGTCTGCAGCCTTCACCTTCACATAGGACTCTTCCGGGTTGACGCAGAGTGCGACGTTGCTCGGCAGGGTCCACGGTGTGGTGGTCCATGCCAGGAAATACGCATCCTCGCCGGTCACCTTGAAGCGGACGATTGCAGAGCGCTCCTTGACTGTCTTATAGCCCTGCGCCACCTCGTGGGAGGACAGGGAGGTCCCGCAGCGCGGGCAGTACGGCACGATCTTGTGGCCCTTGTAGAGCAGGCCTTTCTTCCAGATCTCCTTCAGTGCCCACCACTCGGATTCGATGAAATCATTCTCATAGGTGACATACGGATGGTCCATATCTGCCCAGAAGCCGACGGCGTCGGAGAATTCCTCCCACATGCCCTTGAACTTCCAGACACTTTCCTTACACTTCTCGATGAACGGCTCCATGCCGTATTCTTCGATCTGCTCCTTGCCGTTCAGGCCCAGCAGCTTCTCGACCTCGATCTCGACCGGCAGTCCGTGGGTATCCCAGCCCGCTTTTCTCGGGACCTGGTATCCCTTCATGGTGCGATATCTCGGGATCATATCCTTGATGACACGGGTCTCCACATGGCCGATATGCGGCTTGCCGTTCGCCGTCGGCGGGCCGTCGAAGAACATATAGGTCGGGCAGTTCTCTCTCTGCTCGATCGACTTCTCAAAGATCCGGTTCTTCTTCCAGAACTTGACCGTCTCTTTCTCGCGGTCCACGAAATTCATGTCCGCCTTCACTTCCTTGTAGATCATGTTTCTGCTCCTTTTCTTTGTCGATGGCATGCAGCCAGGGCATCTCCATCTTTATAAAAAGAAAAACCCCGTCCAGAAAGGACGAGGTTATAATTCTCCTCATAAACCACCTGTCTGTCATGCACGTCCAACTGACGGGTATCCTCGCACGCAGGCGAAGTCCTGTCGGATTATGCCGCTCCATATAACGGTGGACACCGTCAGAACCTACTGCATCTTCCCGATGGTTCAGTTCTGCTGCTGGAAACCGGATATCCTTCCTCCGGTCTGCCTGAAGTGATTTTCATCTGCCGCTACTCGCACCGGGTTCCCACTGTCTCCGGTTCACTGTGCCTTTTGCCCTGCAGACTACTCTCTCCGTCATCGCATTTACCTTTTGGTATGATAGCATGCAGGATTGTGATTTGTCAATCCTGTATATGTCTGATCCTTCTGGCTTTCAGAGCCCCGCCGCAGAACGAGCAGGTCAGGGTCTGGCCGAGGTTGACAACATCCTCCGCGCCGCAGTTCTCACAGACCACATGCTGCTTCGCCCAGACGCTCTTCTGGAAGACGATCTCTTTCCCGTTCTCCGGAACGTCTGCCCCCTCGAGGAGTCCCTGGCGGATGCCCTGCTGCAGTGCCTTTCTGGTCTTCTCTTCCGGGATTCCCAGAATCTCGCTGATCTGCGGGATCTCCGTGAAATGCTCCCGCTCCACCAGCCTGATACATTTTGTGATCCGCCGTCTCCGGTTCGTCCGGATCAGGTACAGGACAATCATGAACGCCCCGATCACCAGGTCAATTCCATAGTAGACTGCAAATATCTTCATGACATCGGTCATGCCGCCTAAGAGGGCCCCGAACAGGCCTGCAAGCATCATAAACAGAGCAAGCGTGATGGCTCCGAGTCCGCTGTAGAGCAGCCGTCTGCTCTCCGAGCGGTAATCCTTCATCTCAAAATAGACGAGGACAAACATGATGGGATAGGTGAACAGCATCAGACAGGAAAGCACCATGATGATGGTCCAGAGATCATTCTTCTGTTTATCTGACAATTTCTTCACAGCGCACCTCCACAAAAATCACAGATCCGCGGATCCGTTGACATGAGGACGGTCGTCCCGCCGCAGTTCCTGCAGCGACATACGATCTTCTTTGAAATACCCGGAACAATCACTTCTCTGTCAATGTAGGACAGATAGGCATTTCCCAAAAGGCCGCTGTCAATCAGCCACTCCACCCTCTCTGCTGCGCGTGCGAAGGTTGTTCCCTCCCGCTTCGCGATCTCATCCAGATCGGTCACACCTTCCACCGTGATCAGGGTACGGTAGCGGTCATACATGCTGCCGCGGATCCGCAGCCATGTTCCATAGATGAGCAGAAGAAGACATGCCCCCGCAGGGATTCCGAAGATGCCGAACATGCTCCGCAGGGATTCCTGGTTGTCTACGCCCGTCCGTACGGTCATGATCAACAGGCCCGTGAAGAGGAGGAAGAAGATGCCGCCGACGAACTGGATTGTCGCGCCGTTGCGGTAATACCTTCCCCGCTCCTGTGTTGTCTTGACAACCATATAGTAAAAGCCGATCGGGTACAGCAGAACCATCATCAGGAAAACGATGCCCCAGGAGAGGGATTCCTGTGCTCCCGCGAACCGGAAATCTCCCTCGTCCCTGTTGTACGTATACTGTCCTCCACCTCCGGAAAAACCATCCGGTTTTCCGTCGACGAGGGCACCGGACCGGATCTTCTGATAGGTGCGGACGGAAGGATCTACATGTTTTCTGGTACTCAGACGGATCAGCGCCTTGATCCCATGGACAATCAGCGCAATCAGAAAGCCCCAGAATCCCAGAAGCACGATGATCATCGGCATTGCCAGGATCGTACTATCCTCATTCAGCTGATACAGTTCTCCAAATGGCAGTACCAGGGCAAAACAGATGACCGCACCCAGCAGTTCGATCAGCCAGACCGGCAGTTTTCTCTTCTTCATGTTCCTCTCTCTTCTACAGAAGACCCGGCATAAGCCGGATCTCCTATCCATGTTTTGTTTACTTTGTCAGTACTTTGATCGCTTCTGCAAGCTGTGCATCGCCTTCCGTGACGAGATTTCCATCCATGTCGAATGCTGAAATCACCTCGGACTCCACTTCGATATCCGGCGTGATACCAGTACCGTGGATGCACACGCCTGAAGGTGTGAAATACTTCGAGACCGTCACCTTCACAGCGGATCCGTCATTCAGCGGAATCAGGGACTGGACGATGCCCTTTCCGAAGGTCGTGGTCCCGATCACAGTTGCTTTCTCGTGATCCCGCATGGCACCGGTGTAAACCTCCGATGCAGATGCAGAATTTCCATTGACCAGAATGGCCACCGGCAGATCGAAGGACTCCGCGTCATTCGCCGTCTCGGTCTGGACATTGCCATACTTGTCTTCCGTATAGACGATGGTTCCGCCGGAGACCATCCGGTTCACCATGTTGCAGACCGTATCCAGGCTGCCGCCCGGGTTGTCCCGGAGATCCACGATCAGGGACTGCATGCCCTGGGAAAGGAGGTCGTTCAAAGCTTCACTGTACTGCTCATCTGTCACATCATCGAACTCCAGAACGGAGACGTAACCGATTCCGCCATCCAGCATGGTGTACATGACCGTATCCACTTCGACGACCGCACGGTTCATCGTATAATCTGTGCGCTCATCCCCTCTCATCAGGGTCACCGACACGCTGGTTCCCTCTTCCCCGCGGATCATGGAAACCACATTATCGAGCATCATGCTCGTGACATCGGTGCCGTCCACTGCTACGATGATATCCCCCGCACGGACACCCGCAGCGGCACTCGGTCCGGTTTTGAAAACCCTGACAATTGTGATGACCTTCGTATCCGGATTCTGCTGTACCATCACGCCGATCCCGCAATAGCTTCCATTCATCGATTCCATAAAAGAGGTGAATTCGTCCGGTGTGAAATAGACCGTATACGGATCTCCAAGTTCATCGAGCATTCCGCGATAGATACCATTCTCCAGGTCTGTCGCGGAGTACTCATTCAGATAATAATACTCAACGACTTCTTCGAGGGCCTGTACCTTCTCCGAAACGGCATCCAGATTCACTTTTCCGGGATCCGCATAGTTCTCCACAGCACCATTCCCGTTCTGTGTTGTGGTTGTTGCATAGGTGCTGCTGTTCCCCGCTTCCTGGTCCGGCTCCGTGATCACCCGTCCCAGAATATAAAGGAACACAAAACCCAGCACCACCGTCAGGGCGATGCCGATCAGGATCCCCGCAAAGAGCTTCCCGGCACCGCTATGTCTATTTTCTTGAATATCCAACTTCCATAGCCTCCAGTCAATAACACATGGTAACTGTTCAGGACCGACAATCTTTAGGAGTTCGACTTAGTCGAACTCCCACCGCCGCTTCGCGGCTAATCGTTGCTACGCAACTCTTGTCGGTCCTGAACAGTTACAAGAAATTAAGGTGAAACATAATTCAGCGGATTGACATAGGATCCGTTCACCTTGATGGAGAAATGCAGGTGCGGTCCCGTCGCAAGACCCGTAGATCCGACACGTGCGATTGCCTGTCCCTGGCTGACATATGCACCGTTCGAGGTGATGAAGCTGGAGCAGTGCATGTAGATCGTATAGACCCCGCCGCCATGGTCGATCATCACGTAATTGCCCATGGACCAGTGATAGCTCGTCGCAACAACCGTACCGGATGCCGCCGCAATGATATTGGTCCCGGTCGGAACCGGAATATCGATTCCGGAGTGAAATGTTCCGGATCCCGCCATGACTTCTGCGCGGTAGCCGAAACCGGAGGAGATATAGTGTCCGGACGGCATCGGCCAGATGAACTTGATGCCATTGGCACTGATCCCTGTGGAACCGCCGCCGGAATTCGAGGAACCGCTGTTGTTATTGTTATAGTTGTTCTGCGCTGCGGCAGCCCGTCTGGCGGCCTCTTCTCTTGCGAGACGTTCCGCTTCTTCTTTCGCCTTCCGCTCTGCCTCTTCGCGGCGCTTCCGTTCTTCCTCTTCTTTCGCTTTCCGCTCTGCCTCGGCGATCAGCTCTTCGATCAGCTGCTCCTGCTCATCGATCGAGACATCCAATGCCTCAATCTCCTCATCATGCTGGTGTACCAGTTCGATGACACCAGCGAGCTGTTCCTGCTTCGAAGCTGTCAGAGCTTCATTCGATTCCTTCTCGACTTCGAGCTCCGCACGCATATCTGCGAGCTTCTGCAGCTGTTCTTCTTCCGCAGCCTTCTCTTCTTCCACGCGTGCGACGGACTCATGGTACCGGTTCAGGAGATTGTTATCGAATTCCGTGATCTTCTCCATGTACTCCGCCTGGTTCAGCAGATCGGAAACCGATGCGGCCTGCACGAAAATCTCGATGTAATCCGTCGTGCCGTTCTCATACATGTATTTGATCCGGCGCTTCATGATATCATACTGGGAATCCACGGTTTTCTCGGCTTCCAGCAGATTGCCCTGGATCCGGAACAGTTCCACCTCGCCCTCGGCGATCTGGTTATCAAGATCCTCAATCCGTCCCTCGATCTCTGTCTGCTTCTCATCCAGCGCCTGGATGTAGGCTTCGAGATCATCTTTCTGCGCCTCGATCTCCTCCAGCTCCTTCTGGGCAAGATACCGCTTCCACTCGAGATTCTGCTTCTCCCACTTGGCATCATCGATCGTGGTCGCCTGAAGCTCTGTGAGATTCGCAGGGATCTTCGCTATGGAGATGGCCAGCGCACCGGCCAGGATACCCGCAAGAAAAGTCCTGCGGACCCGGCGTTTCTGATATTTCATATATTGTATCCTTTTAGTAATGTAAATGACGTCTGACCGTGATGAAGCTTCCAACCAGGCCGATGCCTGCTCCGAGCAGGATGGTCAGTGGGATCAGCACGGCGAATTCCCGTTCTGCCGGGATGAAGGTCAGGATGGTGGCGATTGCGTTGAACCGCTCTCCCAGCAATTTCAGGATTCTCTCGTACAGCACGTAAAGAAGACCCAGCGGGATGATCGATCCAATCAGTCCGATCAGCAGTCCTTCGACGACAAACGGTGCACGGATAAAGAAATCCGTCGCCCCGACGTAGCGCATGATGGCGATCTCTTCTTTCCGGACGGAGATGCCCATCGTGATCGTCATATTGATCAGGAAGACAGAGACCGCGAGCAGGACGATCAGCAGCGTCCCGGAGACTGCGCTCACCAGGGAGTTGAAACTCGAGAGGCTGGTCGCCGTCGAATCCGAGCTGTTCACCTTCCGCACGCCCGGAAGCCCTTCAATAAATAAAACCAGTGCCCGCTGCCTGTCCACATCCTTCAGATAGACCGCATAGGAATCACTCTCGGCCAGCGGGTTATCGTCACCGAAGGTCTCCGCCAGTTCCGGGTTCAGTGCTTCTTCCTTATACTTCGCCCAGGCTTCCTCTGCCGAGGTATAAACCACGCCGGCCACTTCCGCCCGGTTCCGGATCTCCGCCCCGATATGTTCCTTATCTTCCTCGGAAAGCCCCGGTTCAAAGAACACCGTCACACCGACGGACGTCTCTGCATTCTCAATGATATAGTGTACATTTGTAATCAGCATGTAAAAAATGCCGAATATAAACAGGCAGGCCATGATGGTTCCCACCGACGCGAGGGAAAACATCCGGTTCCTGCCGATTCCTAGAAATCCCTGCCGGATACTATACAGCAGAGTCCGGATTTTCTTCATGATACCAGTAACCTCCCTCAGCTTCATCACTCACGATCCTGCCGTGATCCAGCGCAATGACGCGCTTCTGCATCATATCAACAATCCCCTGGTTGTGCGTCACGACAACCACGGTCGTCCCGTTCTCATTGATCCGCGCGAGCATCTGCATGATCTCGACGGAGTTGTTCGGATCCAGGTTACCGGTCGGCTCATCCGCCAGCAGGATCTTCGGCCGGTTCACCAGCGCTCTTGCCAGCGCCACCCGCTGCTGCTCGCCGCCGGAGAGCTCGTTCGGAAAAGCCTTCTCCTTCTCCGCCAGGCTCACCATCTCAAGCACCTGTCTGACATTCCGGTCGATGTTGCGCGGATCCTCCTCGATGACTCTCTGGGCAAATGCAACGTTCTCAAACACGTTCCTATCCTGCAGCAGTCTGAAATCCTGGAACACGACGCCGATCTCGCGGCGGAATGCCGCCACCTTTCTCCGGCGCAGGCGCACCAGGTTCTTCCCTGCGATATAGATATTCCCGGAAGTCGGACTGATCTCCTTCAGCATCAGATGGAACATGGTTGATTTTCCGGCTCCGCTGTTCCCGATAATAAAGACAAACTCGCCCGGATAGATCTTCATGCTCACATCCCGGAGCGAATGGGTCTCACCGTTATTCTTGGAGGAATAGTCCTTCGAGACATGCTCGAAGACAATCACCGGGTCCTCGGCGATCTGCCGGATCCGCCGCTCCTGCTTCCCGCTTTCTTCATAGTGCTGGGTTTCCTGATACCAGGAATTCTGCCGGGTCGCCCCGGTCGGTGCAAAGGAGGGTTCATCCTGATAGGCATCCTCTTCCGGCACCTCCCCGGTGTCATCTTCTTCCAGGCTCCTTGCCGTAATACCGCCGATCGCTTCTCCGACCCCGGAGCTTATCACGGAAAAATCGCTCCAGGCAGGGATCCTGCCGTCGTCCTCCTGCTGTTCTTCTTCCTCATCATCTGTCACAGCCAGCATCTCCGCCAGCTGTGAGAGTTCATCCAGGAGATCATCATCTCTGCCGAGATCCGTCGCCTGGTCCATTTCTTCCTTTTTCATCAATACTCCATAGACTCCATGTATTTCATATATTTCACAACCATCAGCGCAATCTTGAAGGTGATTGCATCGTCAAAGACCCGCAGATCCAGGTTCGTGGTCTTCTGCAGCTTATCCAGCCGGTACACCAGGGTATTCCGGTGAATGTAGAGCTGACGGCTCGTCTCAGAGACATTCAGGCTGTTCTCGAAGAACTTGTTGATGGTCGCCAGCGTCTCCTCGTCGAACTCCTCCGGATTCTTGCCGTCGAAGATCTCCCGGATGAACATCTTGCAAAGCGGCATCGGCAGCTGGTAGATCAGGCGGCCGATTCCGAGGTTGTTGTAGCCGACGATATTCCGCTCTTCATAAAAGATCTTGCCGACATCGAGTGCCATCTTCGCTTCCTTATAGGAACGGGAGACATCCCGGATCTCATTGATAATCGTCCCATAAGCGATATGGACAGAGGACATCGCCTCCGAATTCAACATATCGAGCATGGTCTTTGCGATCCGGTCCAGTTCCTCGCTGCCGTCATCCTCTTTCAGTTCCTTGACAAGGATGATGTCCTTCTCATCCACCGCAGTGATGAAATCCTTCGTCTTTCCGGTGAACATGCTCCGGAGGATCTCCAGTGCGTTGTTGTCCTTCTCATGTTTGGTCTCAATGAGAAACACAACCCGTCTCGAATCCGTATCAATGTGCAGTTTCTTCGCACGGTTATAGATATCCACAAGGAGCAGGTTATCAAGAAGCAGGTTCTTGATGAAGTTGTCCTTGTCGTACCGTTCCTTATAGGCCACGAGCAGGTTCTGCACCTGGAACGAAGTGATCTTGCCGATCATATAGCCGTTATCATTGTCGCCCTTGACAACGATGACGTACTCCAGCTGCTGGTCATCATAGACCTTGAAGAACTGGACGCCTGCAACCGCCTGTGACTCAGCCGGTGACTCCACGAATTCCTTTGCCGACTCCGCATACTGATCCGCTCCCGTAAATGTTGCCGCGGCAACATTCCCATCCGTGTCAAACAGGCACAGATCCATATGTGTGATTCCCTTCAGTCCATCAATTGTCGTCTGTAAAATCTGATTTGAAATCATCCCCAAACCTCACTCTATGAATTCAAACTCTCAGGAGCAAAAAATGCCCCGTCTCTGCATACCTTCTCTGTCTATCAGTATACACAATACAGGGGCAAATGACAAATATTTTCAGGCAAAAAAAGTGAAGATTCTCTTTTGAGAATCTTCACTTATTTAGTTGTGGACACGTAAAGAATCATTTCTTTAATTCTCTCAATAACTGTTCAACCTTCATTCCAGTGTATTTCTTTTCAGAGCGCCCTTCTTCGTCATAAGCTGCTAAAACGTAACCATCTTCCGTTACGTAAAAAATACCAACACATGTGTAATTGTATATGCCTTCTTCAATACTGCTCTCCTTAACAGGTATCACATATTTTTGTCCTTTTTCAAATATTGGTAAATGTCCTTTAAAAATGACATTGGAAGACAGTGTCAGCGTAGTTCCTTTTTCATACATAGATTCAGAGTCATCGATCACTTCAAAAGTGTTAAGAAAAAAGTGAACTGTATTGTCTATCCCTTCATTTTCTCTTTTTTCGTCCAATTCAGGATAGCCAGTAGAAACAACTGTAGAGGAGTACTCTTCATCCGACACCATCATTCCGTAAACAAAACTTCCTCCATCAACATCTTTAACCATGTCTAATGTGACAAATGCACTATAAACTCCTTCCGGAGAGAGATTCTTTACCACAGGATACCGATCTCTTAATTGAGCAACCACACTTTCAGATAGCACACTTTGATTATGGCGCAGAACAGCAACAAAAGCGCACACACAAACAAGTGCCGCTACGAAAATAAAGAATACTCTTTTTTTCATATGCCTTCCTCAAAAAAGGGCACCCCTTTCGGGATGCCCTTCTGTCTGATAAATTCCGCTTATATTAGTTGAGCAGAGTCAGCTCGGTCTCCTTATCGAAGACATGCAGCTTGGACAGATCCATAGCGAACTTAACGTTGTCACCAACTCTTGCCGGTGTGGTCGGAGCTACACGAGCGGTAAACTGTGTATCGCCAACGTTGAAGTACAGGAATACTTCAGCACCGAGAAGCTCGTATACGTTGATGGTTGCATCGAAGCAGCCTTCCGGATTGTTCTGAACGAACAGAGCATCATCATCAATATCCTCAGGACGGATACCAAGAGATACGGTCTTGCCTTCATAACCGCCGTTGAAGAGAACTTTGCTCTTAGCTTCCGGCAGGGAGATCTTGTGGCCAGCGAACTCAAGATCAGCAATGTTGCCATTCTTTCTGACAACTGCATCGATCATGTTCATCTCAGGAGAACCGATGAATCCAGCAACGAACTTGTTGCACGGCTTGTCATAGAGGTTCTGCGGGGTGTCGACCTGCTGTACGACGCCGTCCTTCATAACGACGATTCTGGTACCAAGAGTCATAGCCTCTGTCTGGTCATGTGTAACGTAGATGATGGTAGCCTGCAGTCTCTGATGAAGCTTGGAGATCTCAGTTCTCATCTGCACACGGAGCTTAGCATCCAGGTTGGAGAGCGGCTCGTCCATCAGGAATACCTTCGGGTTACGAACGATAGCACGTCCCATAGCAACACGCTGTCTCTGACCACCGGAAAGAGCAGCCGGCTTACGATCAAGGAGCTTGGTCAGGTCGAGGATCTTAGCAGCTTCCTGAACGAGCTTGTCGATCTCTTCCTTCGGGGTCTTACGAAGCTTCAGGCCGAATGCCATGTTGTCATAAACGGACATATGCGGATACAGAGCGTAGTTCTGGAAAACCATGGCGATATCTCTGTCCTTCGGCTCAACATCGTTCACGAGCTTGTCGCCGATGTAAAGCTCACCAGAGGAGATCTCCTCAAGACCAGCGATCATACGAAGGGTTGTGGACTTACCACATCCAGACGGGCCGACGAAAATGATGAATTCCTTGTCTGCGATTTCAAGGTTGAAATCCTTAACAGCTACGAAGCCGTTCGGATACTGCTTTGTGATGTTTCTAAGCGATAAACTAGCCATCTCTAAAATCCTCCTGAGTTTGTATTGAGGAGCTGCACCCCTCTCCGAAATTGACAGTATTATCATAATACAGACTCGTCAAGATATCTATACTTGAAATTGACAAAAATTGCGTATGTTTTTTATGCAGTTTGTCGAATTCAGGTTACTATTCACGGCCGACCACGTATTGGCGGCAGGCCACGTCATGAATTCATGAACGGGGCCTGTCACAATACGGGGGCAGGCCTGTGAAACAGGAACCGCCACCACAGCCTCAGACAAAAGCGCCAGCGGCGCGGCAGATGTGCGCAGCACAGCTGGTCTGAGGCCTGTCGGTGGCGGAACCGTGAATAGTAGGTACTATGCTTCCCCTTCCTCATTCCTCATACCCAAGGAATCCTTCGCCCAGTGCCTCTCTGACATCCGTCACGATCACAAAGGACTTCGGGTCCAGATTCTTGACGATCTCCTTCACACGGACCAGCTCCTTCTTGCCGACCACGCAGAACAGCAGGTTCCGCTCCGCGTCTGTGTACATGCCTCTGGCCGGGATTCCCGTTACGCCGCGGTTCAGGTCCTTCAGAATATGCTCAGAGATCTCGTGATAATTCTCGGAAATGATGTAGACCATCTTGGCATATTTCACACCTTCGAGGATCGTATCACTGACCTTCGAAAGGATGTAGACGGAAACCATGGCGTAGGCCGCCCGTTGGAAGCCAAACACCACCGCACCGGTCAGGACAACGATTCCGTCAAAGACTGCCAGGAGCTTTGGCATCGAGTAATACGGACGGAAATGATGGACAATCGCCGAGAGCATATCCGTGCCGCCGGTTGTGGAGTTCGCCATGAACACCAGCCCCATCCCCGCACCTTCCAGGGTTCCGCCGATGATGACGGCCAGCAGCCGGTCCTCTCCGCAGATCGGATACACCGGGATCAGATAGAGGGCTATTTCAAAGAAAATCGCTCCCAGGATGGTCCGTGCGATAAACCGCTTTCCGAGCACAAACCAGGCAATGAGAAACAGCGGGATGTTGAGCACGAGGTTTGTCACCCAGATCGGGATCCCCCCGCTGCCCCCTTTTGACGTAACCGACTTTAAGATGACCGCAATACCGGAGAATCCGCCGTTCGCAATCCCTGCCGGGTCATATGCAAGGTTGATCGCTCCTGCCATCAGAACCGTTCCTGCCGCAAGCATCAGGATTCTCCTGACCTTTAAAGAAAAATGTTGTTCCATGTCGCACCTGTTGTGTTATACTTGTACCATCAGGGCCAACCCATATCGGTCCTGATGCAAACCTGTCAGACGTCAGCCTTCCCAGTGTATCACAAAAAAGGAAATCTGGCAATCCTGTAAAGAGGACTGACAGGATCATCTGATCGGCAATCATCTTCAGAGGAGGGTTTCGTGTTATGTCAACCATCATCATTACAGGGGCTTCCCGCGGGATCGGTCGGGCACTCGCCCACCGCTATGCGGCTCCGGGTGTGAATCTTGCCATCTGCTGCCTGCACCGGGAGGAGGACCTCCGCGAAACAGAGAAACTACTGCAGGAAAAAGGTGCTTTTGTCTATGCTGCGCTCGGCGATGTCGGCGACTATGCTTTCGCCGAAGCATTTGCCGGAGAAGCACAGAGACTGTTCGGGCCACCGGATCTTCTGATTAATAATGCAGGAATCTCCTGGGTCGGCCTGTTCTCCGAGATGCGGCCGGAGGACTGGGACAAGGTCATCCGTACCAATCTGACCTCCGTCTACAACATGACTTCCCAGGTTCTTCCGGATATGATTCACAAGAAAGCCGGACAGATCCTGAACATCTCTTCCGTCTGGGGTGAAGCAGGTGCCTCCTGTGAAGTTGCCTACTCCGCGGCCAAGGGCGGCATGAATGCGCTCACCAGGGCACTTGCCAAGGAACTCGCGCCATCCGGCATCGCCGTCAATGCCATCGCCTGCGGCGCGATTGACACGGAGATGAATCATTTTCTGACGGACGAGGAACTGCTCTCCCTGACAGATGAAATACCTGCAGGCCGTCTCGGAAAAGCAGAAGAAGTTGCAGAACTGGCATACCGGATCACTGGGCAGAACGCGCCGGGAGCAACGCCCTATCTGACCGGGCAGGTCATCACCTTTGACGGTGGCTGGATCTGATCAGGCAGAACATGTCATCTGATGAACAAAAAGGATTCCTATCAAAGGAGAAACTATGTCTATGGAAGAAAAACTCGCGATGCGAAGTGAAGTCCCTGTCGATGAGACCTGGGATCTCTCGCTGATCTATCCGACAGAAGCTGCCATGGAAGCAGATCTGGAAAAGATGACTGCTCTTGCAGCGAAGATTAAGGAAACCTGGCAGGGGAAGCTGAACAGTGCAGCAGATATCCTCTCCTGTCTCGATGACTACCGGCAGGTCTACGAATGGATGACCCTGATCGGCAACTACGTGGACCTGGCAGTCGAGGTGGACTACTACGACAACGCCAACCAGGACCGCTCTTCCCGGATCAACCGGATCATCTCCCAGATCGACAGCGATCTGACATTTATCGACTCTGAATTGTCCATGCTGCCGGAACGTGTTCTGGAAGAAGCCGCTGCTTCTTCCGGAAAATTCAAGGGCTACCTCGAGGACATTCTCCGCAGGAAGCCGTACCTCCTGCATCCGGAGGCCGAGCGGGTGCTGGCAGCAATTTCCCATACGACCCACGCACCGTATGAGTTCTACAACACGCTGAAGCTTGCCGACATGCGCTTCCCGAACTTTGAGGCTGCCGGCAAATCCTGGCCGCTCGGCTATTCGCTGTTTGAGGACAACTATGAATACGAACCGGATACCGCTGTGCGCCGTGGTGCCTTTGACGCCTTCTCAAAGAAGCTGAAGGAATATGAAAATGGTACTGCCGCTGCCTACAATGCCTATGTGCAGCATGTCAAGATCATGTCCGATCTCCGCGGGTACAAGGATATGTGGGAATCCGACCTGGTCCAGGACCGCGTCACCAGGGAGATGTATGACCGCCAGATCGATCTCATCATGGAATATCTCGCACCGCATATGCGGAAGCTTGCAAAACTTCTTCAGAAACTGCATGGCCTTGACCGGATGACCTACGCAGACCTGAAGTTGCCGGTCGATCCTTCCTATACGCCGTCCATCACCCGCGACGAAGCCTGGGATATGATCGAGAAAGGCCTGTCGCTCATGGGCGAGGACTATGTGGGCATGATCCGCACGGCAAGGCGGGAACGCTGGGTGGATTTCGCAAGGAATCAGGGTAAGAGCACCGGTGGATTCTGTGCAAGTCCTTATGGACGTGGCTCCTTCATCCTGCTCTCCTGGAACGGAAAGATGTCCGATATGTTCACACTGGCACACGAACTCGGCCACGCAGGACATTTCCGGCTCTGCAACAATGCGCAGTGCATCTTCGATACGAATGTCTCCGGCTATTTCGTCGAGGCGCCATCAACCATGAATGAGCTCTTTATGGGGCATTATCTGCTGAAGACCAATGACGATCCACGCTTCCGCCGCTGGGTTCTCGCCAATATGGTCAGCAATACGTATTACCACAACTTCGTCACCCACCTGCTCGAAGCCGCATACCAGCGTGAGGTTTACAGAATCGTCGATGCCGGTGGCAGTGTCCAGGCGGAAACCCTCTCTTCCCTCTTCAGAAGTGTCCTTGAGAAGTTCTGGGGCGATGCAGTCGAGCTGACCCCTGGCGCGGAGCTCACCTGGATGCGCCAGCCGCACTACTATATGGGCCTCTACTCCTACAGCTATAGTGCAGGCCTCACCATCGCCACCCAGATGGCGAAGCGGATCGAAGCAGAAGGCGCTCCGGCCGTCGAGGACTGGAAGAAGGTGCTCAGGGCCGGCAGCACGCTCCCACCGGTCGAACTGGCAAAGCTCGGCGGAATCGACATCACCACCGATGCAGCCCTCCGCGATACCATCGAGATCATCGGCAGCTACATCGATGAGATCTGCAGACTGAGTGAAGAGATCTGATAAGCCGCCTGGCATTTGGTTCTGTTCTCATCTGTGAACTGTGTTTACCATGACATCAAAACTGCCATACGTTACAGGAGATACTCCTGCATCGTATGGCAGTTTTATATCTGTCAATCGTTCTCTGCGATCTGTCTCACTCTGCATCCCCCATCTGCGAGATATCGATGACATTTCCACCGACTCTGGCATGCTTCGCCCAGCCACGGCGCATATAAAGGACAGCAGTAAGCACTGCACCTGCAATCCAGGAGATCAGCAGGGAGATAAATAACGTCTTCGGATCTCCGTTCGGATAGGCCTCACTTCTGGTCATATAGGCCATCAGATAAGCCAGTGGCACACGAATGACGACTGTCGTGATAATGGAGATCCACATCGGTGTCATCGTATCTCCGGCCCCACGCATGACACCGGAAAGCATCTGTGTCACAGCCATGCCGATATAGCCTGCTGCAAGAATGCACATCATATGGTAGGCATAATCAATGATTTCCTGCGTATTCGTAAACAGTCCCATCAGCAGTTTTCCGATCAGCAGAATCACCGCAACCAGCACAGCGGAAACGACAAGGGACATCTTCATGCCTTCTCTCGTCCCATCATGCAGCCGCTTGATCTTCAGCGCTCCGACATTCTGGCCGGCATAGGTTGTCATGGTGGATCCGAAGGTAAAGTTCGGCATCATCGCGAATCCGTCGACACGCATGATGATGGAATTGACCGTCACGATCATTGCGCCGAAATTATTGGTCAGGCTCTGCACCATGATACTGGCGAGGGAGAAGATCATCTGCGTCACGCCGGTCGGGATACCGAGCACCAGCAGATGTTTGATCAGCCTGAAATCCACCCTGAAGGCTTCCCGGTCCAGTGTAAAGGTCTCTTTCATCTTTGCAATGCGCAGATAACAGAGGATGGAGGAAATGATCTGCGCCAGAACCGTCGCCAGCGCCGCACCAGTCACTCCCATGTGCATCGGTCCGACAAGGATGATATCAAGGATTGTATTAATGATCGTGCAGACCAGCAGGAACACCAGCGGCATAAACGAATCTCCGATTCCCCGAAGAATACCGGAAAGAATGTTATAATATGTCGTTCCTGCCACCCCCAGCAAGAGGATTGTCAGATAATCAACTGCCATGTCATAGAGTTCTGGCGGTGTGTTCAGGAATGCCATAAACGGGCGGACAATGATCGACCCGACCACCATGATGATCAGGCTGACCACCGCAACCATGATCAGTGAATTACCGACCGTCTGAGACAGCAGCTTCTTATCTTTTGCACCGTAATACTGCGAAACCAGGATGCCGGCACCGACCGAGATTCCCATGAACAGGACAAAGATCAGATTGAACATCGGCATCGTCGCACCGATCGCACCCAGTGCATTATCCCCTGCATATTTGCCGACGACAATAGAATCCACCGTCGAATACAGTTGCTGTGCAATGTTCCCGATCAGCAGCGGCAGTGCAAACTCAATCAGACACTTTGCCGGATCCCCTGTGGTCATATCTCTTGCGCCGCCAAACCGGTCAATCATCTTCTGAATTCCATTCGCCATTCACTACCCCTCCTTTTATCCCGTGTATGATGCCTTTCCTGACATATGTAATGTAATCGTTTTCAATTATGGTAGCAATATTATGTCTTATTCACATCCCGTACGTCAAGTCCTTTTTGAAACAAAGAACCGCTGCACGATCATGCAGCGGTTCCTGATTGCGATGAAAGTAATCTCTGACCTTTCGGCCATTCTATGCCCGAACGTATTCCGGATTAAGCGCCGTACTTGGACGGGTTCACACGGATGCCAGGGCCCATGGTGCTGGCGATGGTTACGCTCTTCAGATACTGACCCTTTGCGGTTGCCGGCTTCACACGGACAATCGTGGTCATCAGGGTATTCAGGTTGTCATTCAACTGTTCTGCGGTGAAGGATGTCTTACCGATCGGAACATGAATAATGTTGTTTCTGTCAAGACGGTACTCAATCTTACCGGCTTTAATTTCCTGGATTGCTGTAGCAACATCCATTGTTACGGTACCGGCCTTCGGGTTCGGCATGAGACCCTTCGGACCAAGGACACGGCCCAGACGGCCGACAACGCCCATCATATCCGGTGTCGCTACAACTACATCGAAATCCAACCAGCCATCATTCTGGATTCTCGGGATGAGCTCATCGCCGCCAACATAATCAGCGCCGGCTGCCTGTGCTTCATCAATCTTGGTGCCCTTTGCGAATACGAGGACACGGACGGTCTTACCGGTTCCATGCGGCAGGACAACTGCGCCACGGATCTGCTGATCTGCATGACGGCCATCCAGATTGGTTCTGATGTGAACTTCGACTGTTTCGTCAAACTTGGCTATAGCAGTCTTCTTTACAAGATCCACAGCCTCTTCCGGGTCGTAAGCCTTTGTCTTCTCGACCAGCTTGGCTGCTTCGATATATTTCTTTCCTCTTTTCATGATAAACCTCCTGTGGTAATCACTGATCGACCACTTTCATGGAAAATGGTCTCCCACATGAATCAGCTTCAGTCCTCTACAACGATACCCATGGATCTCGCGGTACCAGCGATCATGCTCATCGCAGCATCGATGTTTGCTGCGTTCAGATCCGGCATCTTCATCTCAGCAATCTTTCTGACCTCATCTTTGGAGATCGTTGCTACCTTTACGCGGTTCGGTGTGCCAGAAGCGCTCTGCAGCTTGCAGGCCTTCTTCAGCAGAACTGCTGCCGGCGGTGTCTTGGTAACGAAGCTGAAGCTTCTGTCTGCATATACCGTGATCACGACAGGTGTCATAAGACCCTCTTCGATGTTCGAGGTACGTGCATTAAACTCTTTTGTAAACTGAACAATGTTCACACCATGCTGACCAAGGGCCGGTCCAACCGGAGGAGCCGGTGTAGCCTTTCCAGCAGGGATCTGTAATTTGATATAACCTGTGACTTTCTTAGCCATTTTTAACCTCCTAGTGCGTGTGCCAGGATGCGCACGCTAATGCCGAACTTCTGACCTTACAGTTTTCTGATATCCGTGAAGCTGACATCCACCGGTGTGTCACGGCCGAACATATCCATGTTCACCGTTACGGTCTGGTGCTCGTGGTCGATCGCTTTGACATAGCCCTGGGAATCCTCCCAGACACCTGAGATGATTTCCACCGCATCGCCGACTTCCAGATCAATCTCCACCTCGGTGCGCTGCTGGTACATGCTCGCGATCTCTTCGTCCGTGAGCGGTACCGGCTTCGAACCCGGTCCGACAAATCCTGTGACACCGCGCGTATTCCGCACAACATACCAGGTATCGTCGTTCATGATCATCCGGATCAGCACATAGCCCGGGAACAGCTTTCTGGTGATATTCTTCTTCACCCCGTCCCGGATCTCAATGACATCTTCTGTCGGAACCGAGACCTCTAAGATCGTGTCCTCCAGATGTCTGTTCTTGATCGTCTTTTCCAGATCGACTTTCACCTTATTCTCATAACCGGAATAAGTGTGCACCACATACCAGCTTGCTTCTGCCATATCAGACTCCTATCAAAGAATGAGATTGAGCACTGCCTGGATGCCCATATCCAGAAGTGCAATCACTGCACCAAGTACTACCGTGGAACTAAGCACGGCCACTGTTTCCTTGAAGAGGGTATTCTTATCCGGCCAGATAATCTTCTTGAATTCCGCTTTTACACCCTTGAAGAAACTGGTTGTCTTCTTCTCGGTTGTATTTGCTCCATCCGCCATGTTCTGTCCTTTCCGGATCAGGTCATCTCTTCGGAAAATGCTCCGCGAGACTTACCTGGTCTCTCTGTGAAGAGTATGCTTTCTGCAGAATCTGCAATACTTCTTCGTTTCCATTCTCTCAGGATGGTTCTTCTTTTCTTTCATTGTGTTGTAATTACGCTGCTTGCACTCTGTGCACGCCAATGTAATCTTTGTACGCATGAAATCATCCTCCTATCAGTTGAAATTTCCTTAACGAGTTACTCTTTGAGGCATCTTTTTTGGGCATAAAAAAAAGACCTCTTTCATCGCCCGTCTACTATAGCATAGAAAGAGGTCTTCCGTCAAGCAGTTTTTTCCGGAATCATCAAGGTTACTATTCACGATCCCGCCACCCACCAGCCACAGACCATCTGTGTTTCACACATCTGTCGCGCCTTCGGCGCTTTTGTCTGAGGCTGTGGTGGCGGTTCCTGCTTCACAGTCCTGATCCGAATCAGTAAACTGACCCGTTTATGAAATCATAACGGGCTCAGTTTACTGATTCGGATCGGCCGTGAATAGTAACTTTTTATTCAAACTCCATGTTTACGCGGAATTCCGGTGATACGGCCGTCACCAGCGGCTGGAAGATTTCCCAGGTCTTCAGTTTCCCGTAATCATCCGCCAGCGCAAAGAGATCCGGCTTCTCAAGCCGTTCCCGCATCGCATCCTCGACTGCCTTCGCCAGTTCGTTCTGCTGCTCCATGGTAAGCTTGATGTCTCCGAACGACAGGATGCCCTTCTCCGTGTCCTCAAACTCCGTCGCCTCCAGGTCCGGATATATATACTGCAGCACAGCGTGCGGGATCCGGATGGTCACGGTCCTGGCATCGTTGTCCACCAGAATATGTTCGTCATCCATGTGCGACAGGTCGATCGTATAGACGCCGGAACCGTGATAGGTCACGGTCTTCATCTTGGAAAATGCGGCGATTCCGCCAAGTCCTGCCTTGGTGATCGTGGTCGGGATCTCCAGTTCCTGTTCCATGACAACCAGTTCCTGGTGCTCCGACACACTCCCGAGAATCGCATCCGAGAAATCTGCCACGGTGAATGTGATTGCCGCCGGCCCCTGTTCCAGGACCACATCCGCTTCATCCAGCGCATCCGGCACATGCTCCGTCAGCACCGGTCCTCCGAACAGCCCGGATCCGCTGCCGCCACCGTCCGTACTCGTGACTGCCTGCCACGGCCGCCATAGAAACAGCATCAGGATCACGCCGACCAGAAGTCCTGCGATCGCGCCCTTGAAGAAATCACCGAGGCGGCCGGATTTCTTTGCAGCTCCGGCAAGTCCTGCGATCGCAATGCCGCCGGCCTTCGCCAACGCTGCCGCTTTCTCTTCTTTTTCTTTCTTCTCTGCCTCTGCCTTCGCCTGGGCTTCCGCTTCCACCGCAGCGGCAGCTTCCTCTGCCTCTTTTCGTGCCTTTTCTTCTTCCGCCCGCTTCTTTCTGGCCTCTTCCCGTCTGGCTTCCTGATCTGTCTTCGCCTTCTCGTATTCCTCGAGCCGGCGCTTCTCTTCCGCCTTCCGCTCCTCTTCGGCTGCTTTCTGGGCTTTCTGTGCCTTCACATTCTCCGCGATCTGCTTCTTCTTCAGGGCATCGGCTTCTTCCTTCTGCTTTTTCGCCTTCTCCCCCGAAGCCACTTCCGCCTTCGCAGAGATCGTCACATCCTTTTTCTTATCTGCCATCTCATCTTTCCTTCACCGGATACTGCCGGATCCCTTCCCGTCATCCTGTCCGTGAACCCTTACAGGTGAATCTTCCTTGCGAACTCCATCCCCGTCTCGCTGCGCGATGCCATCAGGATCGGTCTCGTTCCGACCGCATGGAAGAGGTAATCCGTGATCTTCTTTCTGTCCTCTTCATTCATCCCGAGGAACGGCTCATCCAGCACGATGAAATCCGACGGGATGCTGAGTGCCCGCACGAATTCCACGAACCGGCGCTCCTTCTCCGTCAGCTGCATCACCGGCAGCTTCAGGCGGTCTTTTTCAAGGAACAGGCTCAGATCCTCGATCGCTCGGCCCTTGGTTACACGGAAATGCACTTTTTTCACATTCCAGATCGCATTCTTCTTCGGCTCCAGCTGCCCGTCCTGCGACATATAGGAACTCACCAGCGTCGGATACTTGTAATCCCCGAGCCGCGTCACCTTTCCTGCATCCGGCTGGATCAGCCCCATGAAAATCTTCAGTACCGTCGTCTTCCCGGCTCCTTCCGGCCCGATCAGCGCGTAATATTTCCCATCCTCAACCGTGAGGGTAAAATCATTCAGGACATTTCTTCCGTCAAATGCCTTTGTCACATGCTCCAGATAAATGGTCATCGCAGGTCTCCTTCCAGTTCTGCTCTGATTGCTCTGCCTGATTCTTCTGCAGTCCTGCAATCAATTTTAACGATTGCACGTCCTCCCGTCAACTACTCTCTTTCGGTATGGCAAACAATGCGAGATAAGTATTTGCATATAGCAGCAGATTCCGATATACTTTACTATAGAAGCAATTCTTTATGTAACTGTTCAGGACCGACAAGAATTCGAGAGAAAGCGGCTGAAAGCTTGCTTTCATAGCCGCCTTCTTTCGAATTCTTACCGGCCTTGATGGCAGGGGTTGCCACGCAACCTCGGGCGTATAGACAAGAGTTGCGAAGCAACGATTAGACGCGAAGCGTCGGTCTATACGATGTCGGTCCTGAACAGTTACTTCTTTGTAGCAATTATGCATATGACATATGAATGGTAAGCTGCTGGAGGAACACGCCATGAACATCAGAAGAAGTGTAGCCGGACAGGCTATGCCGGCTGAAACCGTAAAACTTGAGAAGGATGCCTTCCGTAAACAGGACGGAACTACCATCGCCTGGCTCGGCGGCGCCGGGATCTTCATCAACGCCAGGGGCACCAATATCATGGTGGACCCGGTGCTGGAAGGCTTTGATATGCCGCTGCTGATCGATCAGGCAATCACGCCGGAAGAAGTGCCGGTGCTGGACGCTGTTCTGATCACACACATTGACAACGACCACTTCAGCAAGCTGACGCTCCACGATCTGGAAGCGGTCACCCGCTCCATCCATGCACCACAGTATGTGGCAGAGGATGCGCGGAACGACGGCCTTTCTGCCGAAGGACATGGAATCGGTGAGCACTTCACCGTTTCGGCAGCAGGTGGTGCTGCCTCAGATGCACTGACGGTCACCCTCACACCGACCCGGCACAACTGGCAGAATTATCTTCCGGAGTACAACTACCGGGAATGGAAGGAAGAGGACTACTGCGGATTCCGGATCGAGACACCGGACGGTGTGATCTGGGTCCCGGGCGATTCCCAGCCGATTCCCGCACTCTTTACCCAGGAAGCACCGGACGCCATCCTCTTCGACTTCTCCGACAATGACTGGCACATCGGATTTGAAGGAGCCGTCAAGATGGCCGCCACCTATCCGGATGCAAAGCTGATCTGCATCCACTGGGGAACCGTCGACGCACCTGAATTCACACCATTCAACGGCGACCCGGAGCGCATCCGGGCAGCCATCATCAACCCGGAACGTCTTTACGCGTTGGCCCCGGGCGAGCTGCTGACACTGTAATCCGCTGTTGGGCCAACCCGGCGTTGGCCCCGGGCGAGCTGTTTAACCTGTAACCTGTAAATCGTTCAGGACCGACATCTTTAGGAGTTCGACTAAGTCGAACTCCACCGCAAGCTTCGTGGCTGATCGTTGCTTCGCAACTTTTACCGTTCCTGAACAATTACAATTTTGTTTGGAAAGGGGATATGGTATGTATTACAACGAGATGGCCGGTGAGCGGGTTTCTGCTCTCGGTATGGGGAACATGCGTCTTCCTACCATCGGTGGGGATCCGAATGCAAAGATTGACTGGGAGAAGGCGCAGGAAATCATCGATTATGCGTATGCGCACGGGATCAACTATTATGACACGGCGTTCCGCTATCATGGTGGAGAAAGCGAGACCTTCATCGGCGAGGCGCTGAAGAAGTATCCACGCGACACCTGGTTCCTGGCGGATAAATTCCCGGGCCATATGATGAAGCGCAAGGGAAATGGTGTTCTGGAGTTCACTGCCGCACTGACGGGCATTCCGGATTCCACCGTCCCGGAAGTCTTTGAAGGACAGCTGCGCAAATGCCAGGTCGATTATTTCGATTTTTATCTGCTCCACAACATGAACGAGGGATCCTATGATCTCTACACCGACGAGGACCTCGGCGTGGTCAAATATCTGCAGGAACAGAAGGCGCTCGGAAAGATCCGCCACCTCGGCTTCTCTTCTCATGGCCATGCAGAAGTCATCGATCAGTTCCTGACCAAATACGAAGGTGTCTTTGAATTCGTCCAGATTCAGCTGAACTACCTCGACTGGAAGCTGCAGGATGCTGCAAAGAAGGTCGAAGTCATTGCAAAGCACGGGCTAAAGGTTGTCGTGATGGAAGGCATCCGCGGCGGCCGTCTTGCAGCGCTTCCGGCTGAACAGATGGCAAAGCTCACCGCACTCCGTCCGGATGATTCCGCGGCAAGATGGGCACTCCGCTTCCTGCAGTCTGTTCCGGAAGTCGGCGTTACACTCTCCGGCATGACGGCGATCGAGCAGATCATCGACAACGTCGCTACCTATGAAAAAGCAAATCCAGTCAATGATGAAGAGCGTGCTGTGCTCGCTTCCGTTGCGGATTCGATGCTCTCCTGGGTTCCATGTACCGCATGCCGCTACTGCACCGAAGGCTGCCCGATGGAACTGGAGATTCCGTCCATCATCGCCCGCTACAACGAGAAGAAGAACGGCGGCACCGTGAATACATTCGGCGATGGAAACACCTACAACGAAGCCCTCGATCCGGCCAGATGCATCGGCTGTGGTGCCTGCGCAGCAATCTGCCCGCAGAGCATCCAGATCCCGGACATCATGAGCGAGTTTGCCGCCATGTAACGTAGACGGGAATTCACACTGCCAGCAAAAAACCCCCAGAACACTCTGCGTAGGCGCATGTAAGCGTTAGCGCACCAGCGCCCAAGCAGAGTGTTCTGGGGGTTTTCTTTGGTGAGTGCTGAATTACCGCACAACCTCGACCTGCAGCCCATCTTCCATGGCTGCGATGCGGACATCTGCGTCCTTTCTCGAGCCACTGAGTGTCACGGTGATGACATCGCCGTTCCGCTCTGCGACGGCCTTCAGGACCGGGATTCCCTCTGTATCACAGATCACGCGCTCTGCACATTTCCCATCTGCAAGCGCATAGATGCGGAGCTCAAGGCCATCGAGGTAATCATAATCCGGGCGGTCTGTGTGACTGCCGATCGGAAGGATGGTGTTCTCGCGGACATAGAGCGGCAGCGAGAAGAAGTCATAATGCTCTCTTCTCCATCCGCCGTGCGAAAGCACGCGCTCTCCGGTGAGCAGATGTGTCCAGGTTCCTTCCGGAAGATAGAAATCCACATCTCCGTCTGCGCGGAAGATCGGTGCTACGAGCAGTGCATCGCCGAGCATGTACTGGCGGTCAAGATCTTCACAGCCGATCTCGTCGAATTCCAGCAGCATCGCGCGCATCATCGGGATGGAGGTCTCATGCGCTTCGACAGCCTTCGCATACAGATACGGCATCAGACTATTCTTCAGTTTGCTGAAGGTCCGGCAGACGTCCACCGCTTCATCGCCAAAGAGCCACGGCACGCGGTAGGAATTCGATCCGTGAAGTCTCGAATGCGAGGACAGCAGGCCGAAGGCAAGCCATCTCTTATAGACATCCGGTGAAGCTGTTCCTTCAAATCCGCCGATATCATGGCTCCAGAAGCCGAATCCGGAAAGTGTCAGGCCAAGGCCGCCGCGCAGGGATTCCGACATAGAGACATAAGTGGAGTTGCAGTCGCCGCCCCAGTGGACCGGGAACTTCTGACCACCGACTGTCGCACTTCTTGCAAAGAGGATCGCCTCCTCTTCTCCGCGCTCTTCTGCAATCGTATCATAGACCAGTTTGTTGTAAAGATAGGTGTAATAATTGTGCATCCGCACCGGATCGCTGCCATCATAGTAGGCCACATCCGTCGGAATTCTCTCACCGAAGTCTGTCTTGAACGCATCGACGCCCTGGCGCATCAGCTTGATCAGCTTTCCCTTATACCATTCGCAGGCTTCCGGATTGGTGAAATCGACCACAGAGCAGCCGCCCTGCCACAGATCCCACTGCCAGATGTCTCCGTTCGGTCTCTTCAGCAGATATCCGCCTTCCACAGCCTCATCGAAGACCGGCGAGTGCTGTCCGAGGTACGGGTTGATCCAGACGCAGACCTTCAGTCCCTTCGCATGCAGTCTCGCAAGCATGCCCTCGACATCCGGGAACATATCCGGATCCCACTCAAAACCGCACCACTCATTTTCCTTCATCCAGAAACAATCAAAGTGGAATACGGACATCGGGATTTCGCGCTCTGCCATGCCGTCGATGAAACTGTTGACGGTATCCTCATCATAGGAAGTTGTGAAGGAGGAGGACAGCCACAGGCCGAAACTCCAGACCGGCGGCAGCGCAGGTCTTCCGGAGAGTGCGCCGTAGCGGGTCAGCACGCCTTTTCTGTCCGGTGCCCCGATCACGATAAAGTCAAGCTTCTCACCCGGCACGGAGAACTGCACCTTCGTAACCGCTTCGGAACAGACCTCAAAGGAAACCGGACCCGGATCATTGACCAGCACACCATAGCCGCGGCTGGAGAGATAGAACGGGATATTCTTATAGGAAATCTCCGAAGACGTACCACCATCCTCATTCCAGATATCAACGACCTGGCCATTTCTCACAAATGGCGTGAACCGCTCGCCGAGGCCGTAGATCTTCTCGCCGACCCCGACATCCAGCTGTCCGCGCATGAAATTCCCATCCGGTGTTGTCACATGAGAAAGCATCGCGGTGCCGAAGCGGTCACCGACTGCTGTCAGCTCTCTGCCGTCATAGTCATAGACAAAGCTGCACGGGAAGATGTTCCGGATCGTGAGATGCAGCTTTCCGGAAGAAATCTTCCAGATCTTTGTTGTGGATTCCATCCCGAACATATTGGTGCCGGTCTCTTCGCTCTCTTCAAAACCAAGCACGACCTTCTGTTCATTCAATTCAAATTTCGGATACTTCTGCCGGTCGCCCTTGAAATGAACCACCTTTGTCTCGAGCATGTCTTCGCCCGGAGAAGTGATCTCGATCTCGAGTGTCGGTCCGTCCATACTTCGTTCCTGTCTGTAGGAAGAAACGCCGAAAATGGATACTTTGGTGCCGTCTTCTGACAGACGCACCTGGCGGATCTGTGTCAGAGATGCACTGTTGAACCCTTCTTTCATCCGCCACTGGCCAAGATTGAACTTCATAAAAACCTCCGTATTAGAGAAAAGCACTCAGATGAGTGCTTTTCCCGATATCTGTTGTCTTCTCACGAAGACATTTCATCAAACTGATCAGGCCCGCATCAGGACAGGATCGGCTTCACTGCTTCTGCAAGAAGATCCTTCTCTGCCTGTGCCTCAGCAAGATCCTTGCCAAGGGTTGTGAAGTAGGTCTTGATCTTTGGCTCAGTACCGGACGGGCGGACAACAACGGTTGCACCATCCTCGAGGCTGTAGATCAGGACGTTCGACTTCGGAAGACCGGTCTCTTCCGGCTTCTCATAGTCAACAGCCTTGGTAACTTTCTTTCCTGCAAACTCTGCCGGCGGATTCTTGCGGAGATCATCCATGATGCCTGCCATCTTGTCCATACCGGAAAGGCCCGGGAACTCGAAGCTGTCGACCTTGTTCAGATATCTGCCATACTCTGCATAGATTTCCTCAAGGCGCTGCTTGATGCTCGATCCGATGGAACGATAATATGCAGCCATCTCGCAGATCAGCATGGAACCGATGATCGCATCCTTGTCGCGGACATACGGTCCTGCAAGGTAGCCGTAGCTCTCCTCGAAACCGAAGATGAAGCGGTCTACTTCACCGGCCTCTTCGAGCTGTGCGATCTGGTCGCCGATCCACTTGAAGCCGGTCAGGACGCTGCGCATCTCAACGCCGTAGTGTGCTGCAACAGCATCTGCAAGCGGTGTGGAGACGATCGACTTCACGGCAACCGGATTCTTCGGCATGGTACCCTTCTCGATGCGGCCTGCGCAGATGTAGTCGAGAAGCAGGACGCCCATTTCATTACCGCTGACAAGCTCATAGGAGCCGTCCGGACACTTCATGGCGATACCGACACGGTCTGCATCCGGGTCCGTAGCAAGCATCAGATCTGCGCCGACTTCCTTTGCGAGCTCGAGGCCCTTCTCCAGTGCAGCGTAAATCTCCGGGTTCGGATAAGAACAGGTTGTGAAATAGCCGTTCGGATATTCCTGTTCCGGAACGATGGTGATGTCTGTGATGCCCATATCCTTCAGGACTCTGGTCACCGGAACAAGACCGGTGCCGTTCAGTGGCGAGTACACAAGCTTCAGGCCTGCAGTCTTGCACAGACCCGGTCTGACCTGACGTGCCTCAATGGCTTCATAAAGGGCTTCCTTGCAGTCGTCCCCGACAAACTTGATCAGACCCTTCTCAACACCTTCTGCAAAGCTCATATACTTTGCGCCGGTAAGGACATCCGTCTTCTGGATGGAATCATAGACGACAGCTGCAGCATCATCGGTCATCTGGCAGCCATCCGGGCCATATGCCTTATAGCCGTTGTACTTCGCCGGGTTGTGGGAAGCGGTGACCATGATACCTGCGTTGCAGTGATAATATCTGGTTGCAAAGGACAGTGCCGGAACCGGCATCAGCTCATCATAAATGCGGACATGGATGCCATTGGCAGCAAGAACGCCTGCAGCATCTCTTGCGAAATTCCAGCCCTTCAGACGGCTGTCATAGCTGATTGCTACGGTCTGTGTGCCACCCTGGGTCTTGACCCAGTCAGCGACACCCTGTGTTGCCTGGCGGACAACCCAGATATTCATACGGTTCGTGCCTGCGCCGAGTGTTCCTCTGAGTCCGGCCGTCCCGAACTGCAGCGCAACTGCAAACCGTTCCTTAATCGCTTCATCATCCCCTTCAATGTTGCGGAGCTCTGTGTTCAGATCGACATCAATGAGATCTGCCTCAAGCCAGCGCTTATACTCATCCTGATACATAAGATATCCTTCCTTTCTGATGATCAAATTCGGTGGACAACCACACCCTCCTGTAATTGTACTATATTCTCATGAAAAAGGGAACAATCTTTTATGCAAAATGTTCAGATTTTCGTCTGTTTTCCCCTTTTTCTGAAAAGGCATGGATTCATCTTGACGCAGGCCGCCCACTGGATTAAGGTGAAAGAAGGAACATTTCCCGGAGGTTCAGAATGAACATGCAGAATGAAAATACTTCGATCCTTCCCGTCCGCGAGAAGGTCAGCTATGCACTGGGCGATTTCGCCTGCTGTCTGATCTGGCAGTCGATCTCCGTCTATCTGCTTTATTATTTTACGAATGTTGCCGGCGTGCCGACTGCCGATGCCGTTCGGATCATCTCCATCTCCAAAATTCTTGACGGGATCACAGATATTCTGATGGGCTTTGTCATCGACCGGACAAAGTCCCGCTTCGGCAAGGTCCGCCCGTATATTCTCACTATGGGACTGCCGCTGGGACTCTCGACGATCCTGCTCTTCTCCGTCCCGTCCGGTCTTTCGATCGGCGGTAAGCTGATCTGGATCTTCGTCTGCTATAACCTGGTGACGACCGTTTTCTATACTGCACTGAATGTCCCTTATTCCAGTTTTCACTGCTTCCTGACCGATGATTCGGGCGAGCGTGCAAGGCTGTCAAACATCCGCCTGGTCTTTGCCTACGCGGCACAGGTGCTGATCAACGGCTCCGTCTTCTTTCTCGTCAGAAAGCTCGGCGGCGGAGAACTTGCCGATCAGAGCGGCTGGACAAAGGCCTTCCTGATCATCGGAATTGCCTGCTTCCTGCTGACCCTCGTGACCTTCTTCGGGACAAAAGAACGCGTCAGTGGGGAAAGCAGCGGGAGCGGGCATCCTTCTGTGACAATTCTCGATTCCCTGCGGTCTGTCGGCCAGAACAAGTATCTGCTCATGATCCTTGCGACGTCCCTCTGCTCCTTCATGCAGAGCGCCATCGGGATGGGCGCAGCGGCCTATTTCGCCCAGTTCATCCTGAAGAATGTGGATGCCACCGGTTCCATCACGAATGCACAGTCCATCGCCCAGGTGCTGACGCTGGTCTTCGTCACCCCTGTCCTACTGCGGCATTTTAAGAAACATACGCTCTACCAGGCATCGACCATTCTCATGATCATCAGTTTCTTCGGCAGTGCACTCGCGCCGGATAAACTGCCGCTGATCCTCGCCATGAACGCACTGAAGGGCATCGCATTTGCCGGGACAACTACGATGATCTACGGCATGTGCGCAGATGCGATCGACTACGGCGAATGGAAGACCGGCATCAACTCCGCCGGCCTCGGCACCGCCATGATGCAGGGCCTCGGCAAGTTCGGAATGGGCATTGGCACCTACATTCTCGGTCTCATCCTGGACTTCGGCGGCTTCGAAGCCTCCGCCGCCGTCCAGACCGCATCGGGCGAAGCCGCCCTCATCGGCTGCTACACCTGGATCCCAGGCATCTTCCTTGTCGTGACCTTCCTGATCATGCTCGCCTACCACCTCGACCGGGAATACCCGGCAATCATCAGGGAATTGAATAAAAGAAGAGGCCGGGAGCAATTTCATCTATACTGAATCATATTCATACGTACTATAGAAGGAGGGATTTGATATGTCATTTTTAGAACTTGCTAAAGAACGTTATTCCTGCAGAAGTCTGACGGATAAGCCTGTCGAGCAGGAGAAGATTGATCAGATCATTGAGGCCGGGAGAATTGCCCCGACGGCCAAGAATGCGCAGCCGGTCAAGATCTGGGTGTTCCAGAGTGAAGAGGCGCTTGCAAAGGTCCGTCAGTGCACACCGATGACATTTGCCCAGGTTGCTCCGGTCATCTTCGTGATCGGCGCAAAGCCGGATGCAGAAGGCGTCTTCGTCCGCCCGTTTGACCAGGCAAACTTCGCCGATGTCGATGCAGGCATTGTCGCAACCCACATGATGCTTGAGATCGCAGATCTGGGTCTTGGGACCACCTGGGTCGGATTCTTCGATCCGATCAAACTTGCGGAACTCTTCCCGGAGATGGAAGGCTATCATCTGGATGCCATGTTCCCGGTCGGCTATCCGGCAGAGGATGCAGCACCGGCACCGCGTCACACCGAGTACAAGCCGTTCGATGAGATGGTGAAGATCCTGTAATCAGCCAATCTTTGTATACAGAAAAGGGACTGTGACAAAACACAGTCCCTTTTCTTTCTCATCTGTGACGAACCACAGTCCATTCTAGTATTTTCTCTTACCCTCTTCTCGCTTCAATCAGAGGTTTCTCCCAGTCGATCGTTCCATCAAACTGTCCCGCAAGTGCTTCTGCTACCGGACGGATGCCAGCCAGAAAAGCTTCTTCCCGCTTCTTCGACCGTCTCCCGGATGCCTGATAGATCGCACGGCTTGCCTCGGCATCATAGGAGATCCCAAAGTCCTCCGGATCCCTGTGTGGAAAGAAACTGATTCCAACTTCATAGGATATCTTTCCTTCATCGGAGGTCGCGGTCAGCCGGACCAGAACGCCATGACGTTCCACTTCATTCGCCACACAGAATCCCTCAAAATATTGCTGATAGACATCAATGACTTTCATGTTCTTCGATACCTCCTCTTCTCCTCAGCCACCGTCGTGGGTTCACTGTGGCCGGAGAGCAGCACGGTCTCCTCCGGAAGTGTAAATACCTTCTCGCGGATGCTCTGCCAGAGAGCGCGTCCGTCGCCGCCCGGGAACCGGTCATTCCCGACGCTCCCGCGGAAGATTGTATCTCCGGAAAACGCATAGCCTTCCGCCTCGTTATAATAGAGGATGGAATCCGTCGTGTGCCCCGGTGTATGGATCACACGGTATTTCTTCCCGGATGATAACAGGATCTCTTCTCCATCCTGCACAGCATGCAGCGTGAGATCATCGGAATCCTGCAGCAGGATCTGGTTCCCGAACTGGGAGGACAGATTCCAGGCCGGATCGGTCAGATACTTTCTCCCATTCTCATGGATATAGACCGGGACCGGCCCCTTTGCGGGATTCTTTTCGGCAAGAAAATGGGCCACCTCCGCGACACCGCCGATATGATCGAAATGACCGTGCGTCAGAAAGATCGCCTCGATCTGAAACCTGCGTTCTTCGATGATCCCTTCCAGTTTTTCAGGCTCAGCGCCGGGATCCACAAGAATCCCGGCACCTGTCTCTTCATCGATATCAAAATAAGAAATGACATCAATCGCTCCGAGGAGCGTCATGGCATAAACCATCTTTTCACACTACCTTCGTAAAGATTCTCACATATGGTCCTGTCTTCCGGTGCTCCAGATTCACATAGCAGTCTGCTCCGTTCAGGAAAGAGAGCGCCTCCGAATCCGTTGTCAGCACCGGCTTCCAATTCATATCCGGGCCGCAGCTGTTCACCACCTTGACGAAACAATCTGCACCGGTGTAGTCCTGCCCGGTGATGGTATAGGTCGCCTCACAATGCTGCGGCTTCTTGCCCTGCCACTGCTGGACATCGGCCGCTCCTGGTTCTATTCTGCCGAGAAAATACGGGCTTTCTGCCGTACCCACGAACGGAAGGGTTACTGTGGAAGCACCTTTTCCGGTGAATTCGATCTCTCTCCCGGTCAGCTTCACGTCGACCGCGAGCACCTCACTGCGTCCCGCCAGGAACTGGTCGATGACAAAGAATGCCCGTTCATTCTCTACCTTGTTGAACCCGTGGTCTGCATCCTCTAACAGATGCATGACTACATCGGCACGCGGCGCGCCGGTCTTTGACTGATATGCTTCAAACGCACGGACAGCATAGGAGACATTCACGATCCGGTCCTTTGTCCCATGCAGGATCAGGACCGGTCCCCGGTAGGCAGAGATCTCCGCAAACGGATCCATGTGCATGACATCCATTGGATATCTTCTGCCCAGCTTCATCGGCCCGCACTGGAATTTCTCCGGGACATCATCCGGATCAAACTTTGCCGTCATCATCTTCCCTGCCCTGGCATCATCCGGGATGCAGAGGGCCGGATAGAAAAGGATCAGCTTATGGATCTTCTCCTGGAGCTCTGCAGCCACAAGGGCGGATACAAAACCGCCCTGGCTGCAGCCGGCCAGGAGTATTTCCTGCTCATCGGTGAACGGAAGACCCGACGCATATGCAATGACAGCCTTCAGATCTTCTTTCTCGGTCAGAACCGACATATCCCAGGTATTACCATCACTTCTGCCATGGACACAGCCGCCGCAGAAGTCATAGGTGAACGCGACATAACCCCTCTCGGCAAAGTACCGGGCATAGTCAGCAGTTGTTTTCTCATTTGCCATAAAACCATGGCTGATGATCGCAATCGGAAGGCGATCCTGATTACTGCGGTAGATCGTGCCGCGGATCATCAGCCCATCGCGTTCTGTTTCAAATCTCGTTTCCTGAAGAATGGATTTCATGTCTGTCTCCCTTTCCACCTACGCTGTCTGAATACCTTCAGATTGTCACACTGGTTCAGCATTCTCGAGGAATGCGCCATAGCACTTGTAGGCCTCATAGAGGTCAGCCTTGCTGATCAGTTCCCATGGTGCATGCATGGAAAGTACCGGAACGCCGCAGTCGATGACATTCATGCCGTACTTCGCGCAGAGATATGCGATGGTTCCGCCGCCGCCTGCATCCACACGGCCAAGCTCACAGGTCTGCCAGGAGACCTTTGCATCATCCATGATCTTCCGGACAGCTCCCATGAATTCTGCATTGGCATCATTGCTGCCGGACTTTCCGCGGCTGCCGGTATACTTGTTGAAGCAGACACCCTCTCCGAGGAAGGCTGCGTTCTTTCTTTCAAAGACGGAAGCAAAATTCGGATCATACCCCGCAGAGACGTCGCTCGAGAGCATACGGCTGTTTGCCAGCGTGCGCTTCAGGCCAAGTTCGGAATACTCTTTTGTCAATGCATAGAGCTCTGCGACGGTGTTCTCAAAGTAGTGAGCGCCCCAGCCGGTTGCACCGACAGAGCCGATCTCTTCCTTATCGGTGATCGCAGCACAGACCGTATATTTCGGTGTGCCTGTCACATCAAGGACAGCCTGGATGGACGGGAATGCACAGACGCGGTCGTCATGGCCATATCCGGCGAGCATCGCGCGGTCAAAGCCGACTTCTCTGGTCGGGCCAGCCGGTACGATCTCAAGCTCTGCGGAGATGAAATCTTCCTCTTCCATCTGGTATTCCTTCTTCAGATAATCGAGGATCGCCGTCTTCACCTTGTCCTTCTCTGCCTTCTTGTCCGGCACATGACCGATGATGAGGTCAAGATTCTCACCCGGCACCACCTCTGTAGCCTTCTTGCCCATCTGTTCCTGTGCCAGATGGATCAGCAGGTCAGAGATATAGAAAACCGGATCATCTGCCTTCTCACCGATTGCAACCGTGAGTTTTGTGCCATCTTTCCGGATCACGACACCGTGCAGCGCCAGCGGCAGTGCCACCCACTGGTACTTCTTGATCCCGCCGTAGTAGTGGGTATCGAGATAGCAGATGCCATCACTCTCATACACCGGGTTCTGCTTGACGTCAATTCTCGGGGAATCGATATGTGCGCCGAGGATATTCATACCGGCATCCAGTTCCTCTTCGCCCAGCACGAAAGCCAGAAAACTCTTGTTCATCCAGTTGCGGTAAACCTTATCCCCTGCCTTCAGCTTCGCACCTTCCCTGATCAGCTGATCCAGATCTCTGAAACCGGCCTTCTCTGCCATACTGACAGCAGTCGTGACACATTCCCTCTCAGTCTTGCCGTTATCGAGAAATGCCCTGTAATCCTTTGCGAATGCTTCCAGCTTCTTCAGGTCTGTCTTCGTGTAACTCTCCCACGCGTTTTTCTTGTACATGTTGTAAAATCTCCTATCCGGCGTCTTCACGCCTGTATATTCTATGAGCTGTCACGGACCGGCACGGATGCCGGTCCTGTGCAGTTATCAACGATGAAATGATCTTTTTTATCCCCGTACCGGGATGGTCAGAATCTGTGTCTCAAGTCCTTCACAGGAGACTGTCACCAGAATCTCTCCCGCTTCATACCCTGCGCGAACGGCCGCCAGCGCCTGCCCGTAGTAGGTTGTATGTGTCTCAGAGACGAAGTTCTCCGCCATGTGCGGTCTTGCCGAGCCGAGACCCTGCAGCTTGCCGGCGCCGGTGACCTGGACGGTGATCTTCCGGTCATCGGAAGCCTTGATCACACCGTCCGGATCCGTGAGCATCAGGCGGATAAAGCAGAGATCCTGCCCGTTCGCACACAGTTCCTTCTTCTCCGGAACAGCCTGCAGGATGGTCTTCTTCATTGCCGTCCGCAGGGACGTTGCCCCCGTCTTGTGGCCGGCCTTGTCATAGGTAATAGCCGTCACCACGCCCGGTTCATAGACCACGCCCTCAAAGCGGACCAGGTCTTCTTTGACTTTCTTCTTCCCGTAGGACTTCCGGTTCACGTGCAGTTCCACCGCAGCCGCATCCGTGAAGACCGTCACGCGGGACTTCTTCCCCTCGCAGCCGGCCCAGGACCAGCTCTCAACGGCATCCGTATTTCTCCACATGGAAGCTGCCGCGAAATCATCCGCGTGCGTATATGGTTCGACCGCGATGACCGGTTCCTTCTGCAGTCCCCAGATGATCCGGTTCCAGCCGGCCTCCGGGCGGATCTTTCCGCAGATATCGACCACACCGGCACCACCGGAGATGATCAGGCCATCCTCGGTATCCTTCTTTGTCTTCTTCTCCTTGTACTGGATCGTCCCGATTCCGGACTCACCGAGATAATCCCAGCCAGTCCACATGAAATCACCGGTCAGCTGCGGGATCGATTTCACGAGCTGCCAGTTGCGGTACAGCGCCTGCGGCAGTGTCTCGGAGCCGACGAATGGCCGGTCCGGATTCTTCTTTGCTTCCTGGACGTAACGCGGTGCCGCGTAGTTATAGCCCGGCATATCCAGAGACGGTCCGACCTTCTCGACGATCTGGTCCGCAGCCTTGCCTTTTGCAGCCAGTTCCATCAGGCCGCCCATCCGGTTCATCAGGACATTGAAAAATGTACTGGTCGGCATGTTGTCGAGTGCGGAGCTTCCCATGCCGGTATCCTTCTCGTCACTCTTGCCGTTCCCGTAGAGGCCTTTCCCCTTTGCGACCATCACGGCAAGCATCAGATTGATGCCCAGTGTGACCGGTCTGGTATGATCGTGATCGCGGACGAAATCCGCCATCTCCTTACAGATCTTCTGGCCTTCCTCTGCTCCCAGATCGGAGATTTCATTTCCGATGGAGTACAGAATCACGGACGGATGGTTGTAGTCCTTCTCGATCATGGCTGCCGTATCCGCGCGCCACCACTTGCTGAACTTCTCATTTCCATAATCATAAGGATTCTTGTGGATCATCCACATGTCGAAGTTCTCGTCCATCACATACATGCCGAGCCGGTCACAGGCCTCGAGCATGGTCTTCGACATCGGGTTATGCGCGGAGCGGATCGCATTGAATCCAGCTTCTTTCAGGATCCGCACGCGGCGCTCTTCCGCATCCGGGAAGCAGGCAGCACCAAGGATACCGTTATCATGATGGATGCAGGCACCGCGGAGCAGCACTTCCTTTCCGTTCACCTTCAGGCCGCTGCCATCCCATGTGAGCGTGCGGAAGCCAAAGGAGACCGCATCTTCATCGATCACCGCACCGTCCTTCAGGACCTGCACCCGGCAGGTATAGAGGACCGGATCCTCTTCGCTCCACCACTTTGCATCGAGAACCGGAATCGTCACCGGATTCCCTTCTGCCTTCCCGACCCTGACACCGTCAAGCAGGATCTCCACCCGGACTTCCGGCGCATCCGTGCCGGCCTCTTCCGCAGGATCTGCGTCCTCCGGTGTCTGCTCCGGCTTCTCACACGCCGCACCCAGCAGGCGGACATTGACCGTCACATTCGCCGTGTCATCCACATCGATGCGGATTCCCTGCGGCGCGATGCCCTCCGGATCCCCGACGTGCAGCCAGACCGGGCGGTAGATGCCGCTGCCGGAATACCACCTGGTGTTCGGTGCATCCGCATTATCCGCGACGATCTCGAGGACATTCTCTTCCTCTTCCAGAAGATCCTCCGTGAGATCCACATAGAAATCGGTATAGCCATACGGGCGCTCGCAGAGGCATTTCCCATTCAGCAGAACACTTGCATTCTGATAGACACCCTCACATTCCAGGATGACCTTCTTCCCTGCCCAGTCCGCAGGGACCATAAACCGCTTCGTATAGGTATATTTCCCATTCTCAAAATATCCGCCGCCGGAAGAACTCTTCGCCTCTTTGCTGCGGCTCTCATAGAGCATCGCATCCTCCGGAAGATTCACGGTCCGGACACCCTCTGCTCCTTCTTTGACGACTTCCCAGCCACGGTTAAAATCAAGCTTTTTCATGTGTTTCCTCCATCGTTACAGCTGTATCACCATATTCTCGGCGTCACGCGCATCTCTTCCGACATAGACCGTCACCTGCTCCGGGATGCACATCGCATCAGCTTCCCGGTCATACAGGCGGAGATCCCACTTCGGAATATCGATGACCACTTCTTTCTGCTCACCCGGTTTCAGGGCAACTCTCTGAAATCCCTTCAGCAGCTTATGCGGCTTCCTGCTGATGCCGGAGCCTATGAAGACCAGAACCGCCTCCTCGCCGGAGACTTCTCCGGTATTCTCCACCTTGACGCAGACACGGACGGAATCGCCGAGATCCTCTGCCGCTGCATCCGAGTAGGCAAATGTCGTATAGGAAAGGCCGAATCCGAATGGATACTCCGGCTCGATGCCTTCTTTTTCAAACAGTGCATAGCCGTGGTAATAGCCATAGTCCACGGACTGGTCCTTCTCCTCCGAATACGGGAAGTACGGGTAATCCAGCTCGTTCTTCGCCACTGTAAACGGCAGTTTTCCGGACGGATTCACACGGCCGGACAGGATCTGCGCAAGTGCATGCCCGCCTTCCATGCCCGGATATCCGGCATAGAGAATCGCGTTGGCATCCTCTGCCCACTCCTCGGTGATCACAGCAGAACCGGAATAGAAGACAACGATCACCGGCTTCCCGCTCTGCTTCAGCGCATGGATCAGCGCCACTTCATCGTCGTGCAGGCGCAGGCTCTTCCGGTCACCGCCTACCACAAGCTTCGGATCCGCATTGGCGACGAATTCGCCCTCATCGCGGTAATCATTGCCGAGGACTGCGATCACATATTCCGCATCCTTTGCAGCATCAAGGCAGGCATCGATATCATTGGTTGCAGCCAGCGAGACATTTCCATAGCGTCTCGAGATTCCGTCAAACGGTGTCACGATGTACGGCGGATGCACCATGGAGGAGCCGTGGTCACCGATCACCTTCTCATCTGCAAATCTGCCGACCAGTGCAAGCTTAGCGTTGAAATTGCGGATCGGCAGGCAGCCGTCATTCTTCAGCAGGACCGCCCCCTTTTCCATCGCCTTCAGGGCAAGTTTTCTGTGCTCCTTGCTGCAGACAGCCTTCTTGTCGACCTTCTGCTCTCTGTAAATATTCTGGAAGCGCAGCATGGTTGCGATGATGTTTTCACAGTGTTCATCCAGGAGCTTCTCGTCAAGTTCTCCCTTCTGGACCGCCTTGATCAGCTTGTTGCCGCGCTTCATCGTCATCGGCATCTCGATGTCGAGACCGGCACGCAGGCTCTCCGGACCGTCATGGACACCCCAGATGAAGTCGGAGATCGAGAAGCCCTCAAATCCGAGCTTCTCAAGATGGTCGAAGACATCCTTGTTCTCGCCGCAGTAGGTTCCGTTCACCTTATTGTAGGCGGACATGACGGAACCGGCCCCGGCCTTGAAACACTCTTCAAAATGATACAGATAGACATCCCGCAGGGTCTCTTCATCCGCATTCGCAGAAGCGGAGAACCGCAGGTTCTCGATCGAATTCATATAGTAATGCTTCGGACAGGAAATCACGCCGTACTTCTGCAGGCCCTTCGTCAGGGCTGCGCCGTATTTCCCGGTCATGAACTGATCCTCGCCGTAAGCCTCCTGCGCTCTGCCCCAGGAAGGATGGCGCAGCAGATTGATGCAGACACCCGCAAAGTAATTCGCGCCGAGGGCGATACACTCTTTCGCAATCGCCTCGCCGATCTCCTCTTCCATCTCCGTATCAAATGCCGCTGCGCGGACATTCGAAGTCGGGAAGCAGGTTGCATTCTTCATCACGACGCCGCGCGGTCCGTCCGAGAACAGAACCGGCGGAATCCCGAGCCGCTTGCAGCCGCCGCCCGCGATCGGATCATAATTATAGACACGCCCGTGCAGCATACCGTTGATCGTATTCCAGTGACCGCTGAGCATATAAGCCTTCTCCTTCAGCGTCATCTGCTCGATCAGTTCGTCAGCCAGCTCCCTTGCCAGCGCGACATGGTTGCTCTCCGGTCCCGTAATCGGCTCAACACCGGCAACACGCATGACAACCAGCGCCTCATCAAAGTTTTTCACCTGATATTTCCCCATACTGCTGTTACCTCCTCTATATTGATCTCTGCTAATTGTTCAGGACCATCATACCGTTATTTTACAATAACTGCCCCCTGTTATCAACCGCAAATCCTGTCTCGATATGGATTTGTTTGCCTCTCTGGCAGGGCATGGTTTTCGGTTGACATGGTCTGCAGATCATGTTATATTGATATTTCTCCCCGCTTTTGCAAACATAAAGGAGGATGCTGATGATCACCATGGAACATGTCTGCAAGACATACCGGATCGCAAGGCGGAACGCCGGTTTCGGCGAGGCTATCCGGGCGCTTTTTCACCGTGAATATGAAGAAATCCACGCACTTGACGATATCAGTTTTACCATCCATGACGGTGAGATGGTCGGTTATATCGGTCCGAACGGTGCAGGCAAAAGCTCGACGATCAAGATTCTCTCCGGGATTCTGACTCCGGACTCCGGCACTGTTCTCGTCGATGGCAGAATTCCCTACCGGGACAGGGTCCATCACGTCCGTGAGATCGGCGTGGTCTTCGGCCAGCGCTCCCAGCTGTGGTGGGATGTTCCGGTCATCGATTCCTATGAACTGCTGAAAGACATCTACAGCATTCCGCAAAGCACTTACCGGGAAAACCTGGATGAGCTGACCGAACTTCTTGCGCTCGGTGATCTTCTGCGGTCTCCGGCCAGACAGCTGTCCCTCGGCCAGCGCATGCGCTGTGAACTTGCCGCTTCCCTGCTGCACAGTCCGAAGACGCTCTTTCTCGATGAGCCGACCATCGGGCTCGATGCCGTGAGCAAGCTGGCTGTCCGGGATTTCATCAAAAAGCAGAATGCCATCCATCATACAACCGTGATCCTGACGACCCACGACATGCAGGATATCGAAGCGCTCTCTGAGCGGATCCTGCTGATCGGCAAGGGAAAGATTCTCTTAGACGGCACACTCGGGGATATTGAAAAGGCTGCTGCAGCCGCTTCTTCCGACATGCCTGCGGGGAGTCCTTCCGCTCTGTCTGCGCAGCGTTCATCTCTTGACGAAGCGATCGCAGAACTCTACCGTGCCTATGACATCTGAAAGAAGGATCATGACCGATGAAGAAATATCTTTCCTTTTTCCGGCTGCGGTTCACGATGGGCCTGCAGTACCGTGCTGCCGCCCTGGCAGGGATCGCCACCCAGTTCTTCTGGGGCTTCATGGAGATCATGGTCTTCCGGGCATTTTACCGGGCAGACCCGGCAGCCTTTCCCCTTCCGTTTCCTGCCATGGCTGACTACATCTGGCTGCAGCAGGCATTCCTTGCACTGTTTGCCACCTGGATCATGGATCAGGATGTGTTCGATACGATTCTTTCCGGAAATGTTGCCTATGAGCTCTGCCGTCCCCTCCATGTCTATGACATGTGGCTCGCAAGGACCTCCGCAAACCGGATTTCGAGAGCCGTCCTCCGGTGTTTCCCGATCCTGTTTGTCGCCGTCTTCCTTCCGGAACCGTACTGCCTGCATGCACCTGCATCCGTGTTCACCTTCGTGCTTTTCCTGATCAGCCTCCTTTTGGGGCTGGCCGTCACCGTGTCCTTCTGTATGCTGATCTATGTTCTGGCTTTCTTTACGATCAGCCCGCAGGGACTCCGGATCTTCTGCACTTCCGCGGTGGAGTTCTTTGCCGGTGCAATCATTCCGCTCCCGTTCTTCCCGCCGAAGATCCAGTTTGTGATGGAACTGCTGCCCTTCGCCGCCATGCAGAACGTCCCGCTCCGGGTCTACTCCGGCAGCATGGCTTCCCACGAGGCAATCCGCGCAATCCTTCTGCAGGTGGTGTGGCTTGTCATTCTCATTGCGATCGGCCGGCTGCTCAGCTTCGTTGCAGAGCGGCGAACCGTCATTCAGGGCGGCTGAAGGATTCCACCATTTTTCCTGTTGTTCCATGATTCTTTTCCAACGGAGGAACTGTCACATGTCAGACAAACAGCATACAGCGGGCTTATCCGGAACGCTCCGGCTCTACCTCCACTATATCTCCATCAACATCCGGAGTATGATGCAGTACAAAACCTCGTTCCTGCTTTCCACCATCGGCCAGTTTCTCGTATCCTTCAACACGATGCTCGGGATCTACTTTATGTTCCGGCGTTTCCACAGGGTTGAAGGCTTTACCTACAGCGAAGTCATTCTCTGCTATGCGATCGTCCTTCTGCAGTTCTCCCTCGCGGAGATGTGGGCACGGGGATTCGATTCCTTTTCCGGGATCGTCCGGAGCGGAAGCTTTGACCGGGATCTGGTCCGTCCGCGCAGTGTGGTGCTGCAGGTTCTTGGTGAAAAATTCGAACTGACCAGGATCGGCCGTCTGATCCAGGCGGTCATCATGTTTGCCTACGCCATATACACTACAGATGTAGTCTGGACGTTCAGGCGGATCCTGACGGTGATCTTCATGGTCTTCTGTGGGATGCTGCTCTTCTCCGCCATGTTCCTGATCTATGCCGCGTTCTGTTTCTTCACCCTGGACGGGCTGGAATTCATGAACATCTTCACGGATGGTGCAAGAGAATACGGAAAATATCCGCTTGGTGTCTACGGGAAGCGTCTGCTGCAGATCACGACGTTTCTGGTACCCTACGCCCTGATCCAGTATTATCCCTTCCTGTATGTCCTGGGCCGTGTATCAAGTCCGGTCTACATCTTCCTGCCCTTCCTGTCCCTGCTTTTCCTGATTCCGGCATATGCCTTCTGGCGCTACGGCGTCAGCCGGTACCAGTCGAGCGGATCATGAAGCCTCTTTACCAGAACAAAAAAAGGGAAGCCACCGGATGGATGGCTTCCCTGATTTTTTGTTATGAAATTGTCTGAACAGCAAATACCGATCAAGCCTTGCCGACGGAACCGAAGAGCTCCATCTTTTCCTTGACAGTAGCCTTGATTGCCTGATAGCCAGGAGCCAGAACCTTTCTCGGATCGAAGCCCTTGCCGACCTTGTCCTTACCAGCCTCGATGTACTCGCGGGTAGCTGCTGCGAATGCAAGCTGGCACTCGGTGTTGACGTTGACCTTGGAAACGCCGAGGGTGATGGCTTTCTTGACCATCTCGTTCGGGATACCGGAACCACCGTGAAGAACGAGCGGCATGATGCCGGTCTTCTGCTGGATGGCATCCAGAGTCTCAAAGGAAAGACCTGCCCAGTTCGCCGGATAGACACCGTGGATGTTGCCGATACCAGCTGCAAGGAAATCGACGCCGAGATCAGCGATCTGCTTGCACTCATCCGGATCTGCACACTCACCCATACCGACAACGCCGTCTTCCTCGCCGCCGATTGCACCGACCTCAGCCTCAACGGAAACGCCCTTAGCATGGCAGTCCTTGATGACCTGGGTGGTCTTCTCGATGTTCTCTTCAATACCATAGTGGGAACCATCAAACATGATGGAGGAGAATCCCGCATTCAGTGCCTTGTAGACACCTTCAAATGTACCGTGATCCAGATGCAGTGCAACCGGTACGGAGATGTTCTGATCCTTCAGAAGGCCGTTCACCATGTTGACAACGACGTTGTAGCCGCCCATGTACTTCGCAGCACCCTCGGAAACACCAAGGATAACCGGGCTCTTCAGCTCCTCAGCGGTCTCGAGGATCGCCTTGGTCCACTCAAGATTGTTGATATTGAACTGTCCGACTGCATAGTGGCCGGCTTTAGCCTTCTGCAGCATGTCTGTTGCACTTACAAGATACATTTGATTTTCCTCCATTCTACTATTAGCCGCGTCCCTTTTCATCGGACACGGTTTTACCACTTTTTAGTCAAGCCTATCTTACCACACATCCTGCGAAGATGCAAGACAGAAGCACCACGAGATCGGTGTCAGGGTCATGTTTTCCGGACACTCAGAGCGTACAGATAAAGGAGATCACGCCGTCCTTCCAGTCCGCACGGATCGTCCCCCTGTGCGCCTTCACGATATTCTCCGCGATGGAAAGACCGATTCCGTAGCCGCCCTTATCGGTGTTGTGGGAACTGTCCTCCCTGTAGAACCGGTCGAAGAACCGGCTGGTGTCCACATCCTTTCCCGCAGCGTACGTGTTCGAGACGATCAGCCGCTCCGACCGCCCGCTCTTCTTCAGAGCGATGCTGATCTGCCCGCCTTCGTCGCAGTACTTGACCGCGTTGTCAAGCAGCAGTGTCACGAGCTGGCGGATCATCTCCTTGTCCGCGCTCATCCGTATGTCATCCTGGATCTCTTCGGTAAATGCCTTGTTCTCCCGCTCCATCATCGGCCGGAAGGCTTCCACCGCATCCCGCACCACCACGGAAATGTCGGTGTCCGGAACCAGGGAGGCGCGGTTCATCTCACCGGAGCGGGTGATTTCCACCATGCTCTGGATCAGGCCCTGCATCCGGTCGATGTGGCGCAGCGAGGACTGCGTCCACTCGGATTCCCCGTAGGTCATCTCCAGCAGTTCCGTATTGGCCCGGATCACCGCGAGCGGTGTCTTCAGCTCATGGCTTGCGTTGGTCACAAACTCCCGCTGCAGCTCCGCATTCTTCAGTTCTGACTGGAGCACCATCCCGGACAGTCCCCTGGCAATCAGGAAGCAGATGATCGTTCCGACGAACAGGAAGATGCCGGCGATCCAGAGAATCCGGTGATTCGTCTCCATCTGCGCTGTTGCATCAATGGCCACGAGCAGCGTCCCTTTATCCTCTGCAGCCCGTTTATAATAAAAATGATCCATGCGGCCGAATTTCGCCCGCTTCGCGAACATCCTGTTTCCCAGGGAGATGGCCTCCTCTTCAGTCAGGGCTGCGATGTGGTTCATGTTCATCTGCACCACATTGCCACTGGCATCATAGTGCACGGCAAAATAACGCGTCTGATACCTGGTCTCGATCCCGAACCGCCGGATCACGCCGAGCGCCTCCTGCAGGGATTCAAACAGTTCCCGGTTCGATGCATCTCCGGCCACATCCTCCTCGGTGATATCCCCGTGCGGCAGCAGTTCGCCGTCATTTTCGATGATGTAGTCGAGCGTCGTCCGGATCGTATTCCGGACGATCACCGCATTTGCAAGATAGATGCAGGCACCGAAGAAGAGCATGACCACCAGGAAACTGATCAGCTGCACGCCGACAAAGCGCTTCTTCAGGTTTTTGATCGCCTGTTCGCTCATGGTTCCTCGCTCCTCCTGTGCTTATCGATTCTCTGCCGCAGCAACCGCATAGCCCAGATCCCGATCACCGGTGATCTGCACCTTGGAATCGATGTACTTCAATTTGGATTTCAGGTAATTGATGTAGAGCCAGACCGTATCCGCATCGGCCTGCTGATCATCATGCCAGACCCGGCTGACGATGGCAACCGTATCGACTGCCTTTCCCTGTTCCGCGACCAGCACCCGCAGCAGCTCAAACTCCTTCAGAGAAAGCCGCACGCTGTTCTCCGCTGCCAGTTCCAGGTTCTCCGGTTTCAGCGTGATATCACCAAAGGTGATCTCCGCGGTATCCTTTGCGGCGGCGCGCCTGCCGAGTGCCCGCACCCGCGCCAGGAGCTCCTTCATCGCAAATGGCTTTGTGAGATAGTCGTCCGCGCCTGCGTCAAGGCCAGCCACCCGGTCATCGATCTCCGCCTTCGCCGTCAGCATCAGGACCGGCGTGTCGATCTTCCGCTCCCGGATCCCGGCAAGAACTTCAAGCCCGTTCTTCTTCGGCATCATGATGTCGAGGATGATCAGATCGTAGCCATTTGCCTGCGTCAGTACTTCCGCCTCTTCTCCGTCATAAGCCGGATCCACGTCGTTGCCCTGCATGGCCAGCATCGTGGTCACGGCCTTGTTCAGGTCTTTGGTGTCTTCCGCCAGTAATATCTTCATTTCGCATTCTCCATAATCATATCCCGGATCGTCTGCATCGAGAGATCCGTGGATGCCAGTTCGTCCGCACACCGCTTCAGTTCTGTCGCGATCAGTGCCTGGTTCCCTCCGATGTCCTTCTTATACCGCATGTGATGTTCCAGCGCTGCCCAGGTATCCATGGAAATAGTCCGCAGCTGGATCTCCACATAAAAGCGGTCCTGGTAACGGAGGATCACATGCAGGCTCCGGTAGCCGTTCGGCTTCGCGCGGTGGATGTAATCCTTCTTCTCAACCACCACACAGTCCGGAATCTCAGACAGCTTCTCTGCCATGTCAAAGACATCATCGACAAAGCCGCAGACCACGCGGAGTCCGATGGCATCCCGCACCTCGTTCAGCGCACTCTCTTCTGTCTCCGGGAGTCCGCGCTTCTTCAGCTTCTCCCGCATGCTCGTATCGGACTTGATCCGGGTCATCAGATGGTCCACCGGATCCATCCCGTTCTTCTCGGTCAGCTCCTCCCGGATCTTCTGAAGACCTGCCTCCACAGCCGCAAGGGCTTCCTGCATGGCCGGTTCCTGTTCCCCATATATACTCATTCTCTTATCTTCTCCTGATGTTGATGCCTTCGAGGGTCAGATTGTTCCATCCGCACCTGACCCTGCATATCATCATAGCATATGAAAAAGAATCCTGCCATGATTTTCACGATATTTTCACAAAACAAGAGGGCGCCTTTGCGCCCTCTTATGTTTACGGTGATCCACTTTACTCACCATCAAATGTGTGTGTTCAGGCTGTCAAAGCCTCGTCTCTCTTCAGCTGTACGATTCTGTCCCGCTCGACATCATAGGTATAGATCTCATCGGTCAGTGCCTCCTCCGAAAACAGCACATTGTTCCGAGCAATCGATTCCCGGATCTCCTCCGGGCGGAACATGGTCACGCGGTGCAGGATCGCCTCGTGCACACTGGTGAAGCCGATGATATAATTCTCTCCCAGCAGTTCATAAAGCCGTCCGGCCACCCCCGGATAAAACATGGCCACTGCACCGTTCATGTGCGGCAGCGTCGTCACAACCGGAATGGAAATATCTGATTCCATCTGATAAGGGAAGTGCATAAAGAAGCCCGGTTCTTTATGCTGCTCCACGATGTCCGCCAGATCCTCATACATCCGCGGCGGGTTCCGTTCTGCCAGATCCGCAAGCACCGCATCAATCACCTCATCTGCCTCCATGTTCCATGCTCCAAGAATCTGCCGCGGCACCATGCTGGAGTAGTAATCCGTGTCGGTTGCTGCAGCTTCCAGATAGAGTACCAGTGCAAAATCCCCCACGATGCGGTAGATGCCTTTCCGGATCGTCTCCCCGCGCTTCGCAAGGCTGAGCGGCCGGATCACCAGGTGATCCCTGATCCGTTCATACTGGTCGATCTCCTCGTAGAGCGCCAGATCCGGCAGGTCGCGGAGCGTCTTTCTTGCGACCGCTGCCAGGAACTGTCTGACATTGTCCCAGCCGCCCCGCTCAAAGGCATCATACATCTCTCTGCAGGAAAACCGCATCATGGTATGATCCTCCTTCTCGTCCTTCAGCCGGATCAGGACATAGTCCCCCAGCAGCTCCTCGTCGGTCCGGTTATACATCTGTTCATTCGTATCCCGGATGATCTTCCGCATCAACCGGTCCTCGCCGACGGCCCCTCTGCCCAGCATGATCACCGCCTTCTCCGACACCTGAAATGATGTGGCCAGCTGGGTCTGCATTGCAACACAAAAAGCTTCATACGTCATCTTCATCCAAACACCTCCTGTTGTTGATGACTCTAAAACCGGGAATCCCGGCAGTTACCAGGTCGTAGTTCCGCTATAACGGATCGCAGTAAGAATCTGTATCCGTATCTGCGCTCTTCGCAGCACCTCAGAATGAGTGTTCTGTCCCTGAACAGGGATGATAAAAAAGAAGATATGAAAAAAACTTTGAGTCTCCGGAGAGGATCCTCCGGATGACTCAAAGTTTATCAGGATTTCATTCAGATGTCAATGGACTTTTTGTCGGTTCCTTATTTCTCTGACCGGATAATCAGGTTCAGGACACCTGCGGCACATCTTAAAATGTCTCCACGGCAGATCGTCAGATCGCCAAGATAATTGCCCTTGTAGCAGATCGCCTTCCCGTCTTCGCTGAACGAAGCAAAGGTCAGGTTCGCCGGTGCATTCATGGCTCCGATCTTGCCCTCTGCCTGTGCGCGGTCTTCCATCGGATTGATGCCGAGTTCCTTCGCCCTCTGGATGGATTCCGCGAAGGAAAGTGCGTGCGTCATCACCGGCTCGCCGTCCACAAGCAAGGTCCCATCCTCTGCAACGGCCGTGGTATGACCTTCTGCGATCGGTGCCAGGACCGTATCCTTCCCGTCCGCGGAAGGGACGAACGAATTCCAGTGGTCTGCAAGAATCGGTGCAAATGGGATGATCCGGTTGGTTGCGACCTGTCCTCTCTCATCAAATTCCGGCTCCACAATCTCGGCTGCTTTCCGGATGACAAGTACCTGGTTTGCGCCGCCCGGCATGATCATATCGTTGCCGGCACGCATGGACTTCGATGCTGTAGAACTGCCGCCATTCCAGTCGGTCATGATCAAGCCGTCAAAGCCCCATTCCTTTCTGGCAAGGCCGGTGCACAGATCAAAGCTGTCCGCAGTCGGAACGCCATTGATCAGGTTGTAGGAGGTCATGATGGTGTGCGGTCTGCCTTCCTTGATCGCAAGGCGGAACGGCTCGAGATAGATCTCGCGAAGTGCGCGCTGCCCGACGACGGAATTCACCGTGTTCCGGTTGGTCTCCTGGTTATTTGCCGCATAATGCTTGATGCAGGCGGAGAGTCCCTTCCTGCTCTGGATTCCGCGGCTCATCGCTGCAGCCATCTTTCCGGCAAGGAACGGGTCCTCGGAATAGTACTCGAAGTTTCTGCCACAGAGCGGATTTCTCTGGATGTTGATGCCCGGTGCCAGGAGCACAGCGATACCGAGTGCCTCCATATCCGCTGCCATCGCCTCGCCGACTGCGGAAAGGACTTCCGGATCAAAGCTCTGGGCCAGCAGCATGCCGACCGGCATTGCGATGCAGTAGTGATAGATGGTCTGCATGCCGCCATGGACCAGATCCTGTGCATCGAAGACCTGTTTCACACGGACGCCGCCAGGGCCGTCTGCCATGACAATCGTCGGAACATCATAAGCTGCAAGATCAGGTGTCGTCTCACCGGCTGCACCCGGAATCGATTCGGAGGAATCTCCGACAACCGGATTGTACTCGTCTGCGACACCCCAGCCGGTTCCGCAGGTCAGCTTTGCCAGCTCTTCGTTGGTCATCTGGCCAAGGAATTCCCAGACGGAGCAGCGGCCAGCAAGAACATCGGCGTATTTCCAGTCCTTCTTCTCGATGACCTGAACCTTTTCATACGGCATCACCGCCTTGTAGGACGGATCGGTCGTATAGGTGGTCACCGCATAGTCTTCTTCCTTCATCGAAAGATCTTCACATGGGAGATCCTCCGGATTGATCTCATAGACCGGCAGTCCCTTGAGAGCCACCGGGCGTTCTGCACGGTTCTCATAGGTATCTTCTTTGAAATCTTCTGCAAGCGGCAGCTGTACGGAGACCTTTTTGATCAGCTTCGTCTCCGGCATATGCAGCGTACAGATCGGCATCGTGTCCGCAGAAGAGGTGCCGAGGCTGATCACATAGTCACCCTCCGAGAGGATATAACCGCCGTGCTTCTCGCTGTAGGAAGCGAGATCATCGACCTTGACGATCATCCGCACCATCACTTCATCTTCCGGCGGCATCAGATCGGTCTTCTGGAATGCAACCAGCTCCTGCAGCGGCATGTCGAGATCGGTCTCCGGCTTCGTCACATAGACCTGAAGCACTTCCTTGCCGGTGTATTCACCGACATTCGTCACCTTCGCCTGCACCATCAGTCTTCCGCCATGTCTGCCTGCCTCAAAGTAGGACAGTGCACCGGTCAGGGCGAATTCCGTATAGGAAAGGCCGAAACCGAACGGATAAGCCGGCTTCAGTCCGACGGTATCAAAATAGCGGTAGCCCACATAGATGCCTTCCGGATAGGTCGCATGGTTCGGATCCGGATCTCTCAGGAAGACTTCTGCAGAAGGATAATCTTCATACTTTTCTGCCCAGGTCATTGCCAGTTTTCCGGACGGTGTCACCTTGCCGGTGATCACATCCACCAGTGCAGGACCGCCTTCCTGGCCGGTCTGTCCCATCAGCAGGATCGCATCCGGTCCGATGGCTTCCACTTCATCCATGGCGATCGGTCCCGGAACGTTCAGGATCAGCACCAGCTTCGGATAGATTTTTCGCAGTCTGGCAAGGATCTCTTTCTCATTCGCAGCCATGCGGTAGTCACCGACCTCGTGCTGCTCTCCAAGGATGTTCACGGTCTTCGTCAGATCGCGGTCATTACCCTCTCCGGCATTTCTCGAAAGCACAAAGATGGCCGTATCGGTCTCTTTTCTGTGGGCAGCAAGGACATCCTCATCCACGACTTCCTCCGGAAATGCAAAGGTTGCCATGACCAGTGCACCGGCATTCTTCTTCGCATAATCATACTTTTCCAGATAACGGAGCAGCTGGTCCTCGTTGACGATCTGGAGGCCCGATGCCTTCGCAGCATCATAGATGTGGATGTGATAACGCGGGGACTGATCGACATCGTCCTTCCCGTCTCCGGACAGACCACCGTTGAACGGGTCTCCGGAACCATTCCCGCCACGCACCGTGCGCGTCACCGCATTTCCATAAAAAGCAATCTTCGCATCCGCTGCGACCGGAAGAACCTTCCCTTCATTCTTCAGCAGGACCATTCCCTGTGTCGCCGCATAGCGGGCAACTTCCGCACCCTTTAACTCTCTTTCCGAAAGCGGTGGGAAGATTTCATTCGTCATACCCATAAAAGCCCCTTTCCGACAGCTGTTCTATCTGCCGTTCCTTTTTGTTTCTGTATCCTTCAGCCCCCGCATGATCTGCCGGGCATGTATCTATTATTTCCAATCTGACCTGCCTGGTCAAGTACCTTTTCTTGCTGCAGAAGGGCCAAAGTTGTTTTTTCATTCACCAAAGCCCGCTCCCCGCTCTCCCGGAAGCCCATGTTCTCATAAAAGTGCATCAGTGGTCCGTTCTCCAGCGTACAGGTGAGCTTCCATGTGAGCGCCTGCTCCTTCTCTCCCGGATTCTCCTGCGCAGTCCCGAACGGATCCGGTCCCTCAAGGATCTGGCGCAGCACTTCCGTCCCACAGTGCTTTCTCTGTTCCACGGGATCGATGAAAACCGGTGCGATGAACCGCACCCGTTCCCCCGTCTTCCAGACACAGATGCCGCCGATGATTCTTTCCTCTCCCTGCAGGACCACCTTGTAATACACACTGTCTTCCGCCAGGATATCCTCCTGCACCTTTTCCAGCGGATCAAGGGCTGGGTTGATCTCCTCATCTTCAAAGACCGCAAGCGTCGGCAGAAAGGCCTTCACCATTACCCCATGCAGCTCCCGCGCATCAGAAAGCAGAGCAGGCACGAGCAGTACCTGTTTTTCCTGCCCGTGCCTGTTCTGATCCTCTCTGTCCCGCTTCTGCTCAGTGGCAGTCACAGGATGCTTCCTTACTGAAGTGCAGATTTCCTGCAAAATAATTCGCCAGTGCTGCATCGATGGTTCCCATGACGCCCGGGATGACGGAGATTCCGCCTGCCGCAAGACCGTCCTGTGCACCGCCGCCGATACCGCCGCAGATCAGGATCTTTGCACCTTCTTCGCGGAGCTTTGCAGCAAGACCGGTATGGTCATGTGCCAGATCCGCTGTCTCGATGATCTTCTTCTCCTGTACCTCGCCGCCGTAGGTATTCACAATGGCAAAGCGCGGTGCCTTCCCGAAGTGCGGGAAGATCTTATCGTCATCCGTCTCATTTAACGGGAAAGCGAAGATCTCTTCCTTTGCTTCCGCTGCCTGCTTATCAGCCTTCGCATCCAGCAGATAGCTGATCGTGCTTGCTGCATCCGCCAGGTAGTTCTCCGGCAGATCTTCGACAACACCGAAGTCCATCGCACCTGCGATCGCCGGATCCATCGGCACTCTGCCGATCACCGGGATGCCATACTGTGCGGCAATCGCATCGGTCTTGCCCTCACCGAACGGGAAATGAATCTTTCCGCAGTCCGGACACTTGAAGTAGCTGTAGTTCTCCACGATTCCGAGAACCGGGATGGACATGGTATTTGCCATGTTCACAGCCTTCTTCACGATCATGCCGACCAGCTCCTGCGGGCTTGTCACAATGACAATGCCGTCTACCGGCAGGCTCTGGAAAACTGTCAGCGGAACATCGCCTGTACCAGGAGGCATATCCACCAGCATTACCTCGACATCATCCCAGAGGACTTCCGACCAGAACTGTGTCACGGTACCTGCGATGATCGGACCTCTCCAGACAACCGGTGCCTCTTCCTGCTCCAGAAGCAGGTTGACACTCATGACCTGGATGCCGGTCTTTGTCACAACCGGATAGATTGCTTCCTGATCAGCCATTGCACGGCCCTTCAGGCCGAAGCAGCGCGGGATCGACGGACCCGTAATATCCGCATCCAGAACCGCCGTTCTCTTCCCCTGTGCTGCAAATGCAGCTGCCAGAGATGCTGTCACAAAAGACTTGCCGACGCCTCCCTTGCCGCTGACGACGCCGATGACACGTTTTACCTTGCTTTTCGCATGAAGCGGCGCAAGCATGGAACCATTATTCTCAGCCATTTTTCTATCTCCTTATCGTTATTCATAACTGTTCAGGACCGACATCTTATAGACCGCCGCTGCGCGGCTAATCGTTGCTTCGCAACTCTTGTCTATAAGCGTCGGCCATCCGGCCGGTAAGAATTCGTAAGAAAGTGGCAATGAAAGCAAGCTTTCTGCCGCTTTCTTACGAATTCTTATCGGTCCTGAACAGTTAGCCCAAACATATGAATCATAGCATATAAGTGTGCAGATGTCAAAAGTAACTGCCAAAGAAAAAAGGACTGCCGCACATTCCGCGCAGCAGTCCTTCTGTAACTCTGTGTCAGGTCCTTTTTTCAGATTACTTATGTCCGTTCAAATAGATCTCGATCGATCCGATGTTCAGCCCATCCGGAATGGTATCCTCGAGCACAGCAGAATCTTCTGGAGCAAGATCGTGATTTCCGTCCGATCCTTTTACACTATACTTCTTTGTCCCACCAAGGTAATTCCCTTCCGGATCAAAGAAGAGTGCGTATGCTTCAACATAACTGAGTTTCTCTGAGCCTTTGTTGGTAAAGGTCACTGTCATCGTCGATCCGTTCACAACAGCGTCCACTGCCATATCATCATGGATATCTTCATAACTACCAATATATTCCGGTCTGGTCTCATACTCTACCTTGCTGCAGTCAAAATCCACGACCTCGTTCGGATCTCTTTCCTTATACTGCTCATCGACAACCATGTTCCACTCTGTGTAGATCATCGTCTCCTGACCCGGTCCAAGGACATCGATATTACAATTTGTGCAGAAGATCGCGTCGCCTTCTTCTGTCAGTCCATAGATCAGTCCCTTCAGCTTCGTCGCTGTGTCAGAGTTGTTGCGGATCGCGATGTTGTAGCACTTTCTTTCCCGATAGCCGACATACATGTAGAAGCGATACTCAAAATCGCCCTCTGTGAACGTCTTCATCGGCGTACCGGTGTGGTTCAGAACATCGTAATGCGTCCCTTCTGCCGAAGACGTATCTGCTGTTCCCTCAGCCGGCGTTTCCTCCTGCTTCTCCTCAGCCGGTGCAGTTTCTTCCTGCTTTTCCTCAGCCGGAGCTGCTTCTTCCTGCTTCTCCTCGGCCGGTGCTGCTTCTTCCTGTTTTTCCTCAGCCGGTGCTGCTTCTTCTGTCGTTTCCTGGCGTTCCACCGTCTTCGGCGCGCTGGCTGCAGTTTCTGTCTTTGCCTCGGATCCGCCGCATGCCGCAAGCGATGCAGCGAGCGCAAGGACCAGCACCCATGCAAGATGTTTCTTCATCATCTGTCTCCTCTTTCATCTCATAAAGTCAGTTGGAACACTCGATTTCCAACAGACAAATGATATCAGCAGGCAGAATTGTTTGCAATGGAACTGCGATAACTCGGCACTTTTCTGCAGAAATTTCCTGTTTTTCTGCCAAAAGAAAGAGACGGAATCAATCCGTCTCAAATCCTTTTAAGAGCCTTGCGCGGCTCGGGTGTTTCAGTTTTCTGAGTGCTTTCGCCTCGATCTGGCGGATACGCTCACGGGTAACATGGAACTCCTTGCCTACTTCCTCAAGCGTACGGGTTCTTCCGTCAAGCAGTCCGAAGCGGAGCACCAGCACGCGCTGTTCACGCTCGGAGAGCGTTCCGAGCAGTGCCTGGATCTGATCCTGCAGCACGGTGTAGGCTGCTGCCTCTTCCGGCCCTTTGATCGTATCATCCTTGATGAAATCACCGAGATGGCTGTCGTCCTCTTCACCGATCGGCGTATCCAGCGAAATCGGGTCCGCAGAGACCTTCAGGATCTCTCTGACCTTCTCGATCGGCAGATTCATCGCATCCGCGATCTCCTGCTCGGTTGGTTCACGGCCAAGTTCCTGCAGCAGGCCTCTGGCCACACGGTAGGTCTTGTTGATGACTTCCGACATATGCACCGGGATCCGGATCGTTCTCGACTGGTCCGCGATCGCTCTGGTGATCGCCTGACGGATCCACCAGGTTGCATAGGTGGAGAATTTATAACCTTTGGTATAATCGAACTTGTCAACCGCCTTGATCAGTCCGAGGTTTCCTTCCTGGATCAGGTCAAGGAACGAAAGTCCACGGCCGACATAGCGCTTCGCGATACTGACGACCAGACGCAGGTTGCTCTGGGTCAGCTTATCCTTTGCCAGCGTGTCGCCCTCCGCGATCTTCTTCGCCAGTTCTACTTCTTCATCACCCGACAGAAGCGGATAGACACCGATCTCCTTCAGGTACAGCTTCACCGGGTCATCCGACATCGCAGAAGCGGTCAGCTCATCCAGATCAGCCTCTGTCTCCTCATCGAGTTCCGGCAGAACATCATCGAAGTTATCCGCACCCATATCGAGGTCATTCATATTCATGACCGTGATGCCGTTCTTCTCAAGATACTCATAGATCTGCTCGATCTTCTGCGGCGAGAGATGATCATCTTTGAAATAATCATTCACCCGGTCTGTCTCGATGACATCCTTGCTGGCCCTGGCAATCGCCACAAGGCCTTTGACTTTTTCCAGAAATCTGGCAGCTTCTTCGTTGGCTTCGGTTGTTGTTTCTTTTTCAGTTGGTTTCTTACTCATTCAGAAAGATCCTTCCCCAAAATAATGAACAGTCTGTGATGCGCTCTACATAAAAATGCACAGAGACACAGAACGAATGGATTATACCACACCTTCTTGTCCCTGTGCAAGCACTTTTTTCGCAGAAAACGCGCCATTTGCATTCACCTGAAATGCAGAAAAATATCTCACGTTTCGCTTTGTTTCTCTGTTTTGACAGGTTTATCCAGAAGCTTCCCATCCTCGTAATATTTTCTCGAAAAATGGATACCGAGTGCCTTCTCATAAGCATGTAGTTTTCGGACTTCCCGCTCCGTTACGATCGCAAGATTTCTCCCGACACGGCCTGCCCGTCCGCATCTTCCGGCCCGGTGCAGGTAATCCGCCGGATCCTCCGGGATCGAAAGATGGAACACGGTGTCCACATCATCGATCTGGAGACCTCTTGCCGCCATATCCGAGGCAATCAGGTACTTCACCTTCCCACTCCGGAAGGCCTGCATCGCATCCCGCCGCTCCTCCTTGGTCCGCTTTCCGTAGAGGGAATCCACGGTGTAATGATGGTGCCGCAGCTTCTCCGCAGCCTGCTCGATATCATAATTCCGGTTGATAAAGATCATCGCCCGCTTCGTGCGGATCGCCCCGGTCGTTCCCCGGAGCATCTCGATCTTCTCCCGCTCTTCCGGAACAACCACATACCAGTGCTTGATATTGGCCGGAAGGCCCTGGCCGCCCGCTGCCGCAACAAGCTTTGCATGATCCGTCCACTGCGCGAGTTCTTCCTTGGCCTTTGCCGAGATCGAAGCCGATGCCACCACCAGCTGCCGGTCACGGAGACATTTTTTAATCACGGCGTGTGTCGATTCACGGTGATGTTCATCAAAGAGGCGGTCTCCCTCATCCAGAACCACCGTCCGGACCAGATATGCGGCGATCTTCCGCTTTTCAATCAGTTCCAGGATTCTGCCGGCGGTCCCGACGATGAATTCCGGCTTTCCTTTCAGTGCCTCGACCTGCCTGCCGATCTGCACATCCCCGACAATCACAGCCGCATGGTACCGGAGACCGCTCTTTTCCGCCAGCGCTCTCACCTGCTTCGCCACCTGAATGGCCAGCTCGTGGGTCGGTGTCAGGACGATCACCTTATTCTCCCCCATCGCTTCCCGGTATCTGGCAAACAACGGGCAGAGATAGGCCAGCGTCTTCCCGGTTCCGGTCGGCGCCTGAATCAGGACATCCCCGCCATCCCGGATGTCAGCGAAGACCAGTTCCTGAATCTCCGTCGGCCTTCTGTGGCCGAGATTCCGCATTCCGGAAACCAGTTCCGGATTATCCGGCATATATGCATCAAATTCTGCCATAGTCATCTCCATCATCGCACAAATTGCCGCATGCATGCTTCTCAGTGTACGATCTTTTTCAGGTTCGCATCTTCTGCAAAATCCGCCAGCGAATACAGGACTAGAAGATCCGTCACCTCATTTTCCTCGATGTACTTTGAAAGACTCTTGTTGAAATAGCGAAGATCCAGCATGATCACTCGTTCATAATCCCGGAGGACAAATGGCACGAAGCTGTGCGCATATGAGTCCTTGATGACAAGCAGCGTCTTTCCCTGATATGCTTCGCCCGCCGCATCTGCTCCGCTCACCTCGCCGTGTCCGCGGCTGCAGTCGATGTCCGTGATTCCGTGATTGCCGCCGAAGAAGTACGCATACTTGTCTTTCCCGGCAAGTGCCTCCTCAAAGTAGATCGAATCGTAGAGCGTCTCTTTGCCGTCCCAGGTCATCGTCGCCTGATCGATCACCGGATCATGCCAGGCATAGATTTTATCCGTTCTCCCTCTCAGCCCCACTTTCGAGTCAAATGTCCCGGAAAATGCCGGTGTCGCCATCTGCGCATCATATCCAAGCGCCCGTGCAATCGCAGAAGAGTCGATTGCCGGCTTAATTTCCGTGTCTCTGTCAGCGGCAGCTTCTTTCTCTTCGATCCAGGATGCTCCTTCTGTTCTGGTCTTCCAGAGGTCATAGGCATACCAGGCGCCAAACGTCGTCCAGTGGTGATCCGTGCGGTAATAAATACTTTCGTTCCGGTGCTCCGTCAGAATATCCCCCGCATTGACTGCGACATCTGCTCCGGCAGCCGTATCGATCTGCTCCGTCATCCAGTCGATGATCGCCAGCTCATCCGCCACATTTGCATTCGCAGGCATCAGGTCTGTCAGGATTGCCGCCGCATCCGGCACCAGGATCATCTGCAGATGCTCCGGACCGAACTTCTCAGCATAAAGTCCTGCAAACTCCGTCAGATAGGAGACTCTTTCTTCAAATGCTTCGCCTTCGAACATCTCCGGCGCGTATTCACCGAGCAGAAAGGAATGCTCCCCGAAGTAAACACCGTTGCCATCCTGGCGGCCGCGCGCCAGTTCCGCTGCCGTCTTCAGAGCGATAAAGGAATCTCTGCCCGGATACTGGTCTGTGATATAGGTCTCATAATCCTTCATGAAAGAACCGTCGAGCAGCGCTTTCACGGAAAATGCCGGCATCTGTGCGAGATACCGGTTCTCTGCCGCAGAGAACTCCTTCGGCCGGTGCACCAGGGCAGCAAACAGCAGAAGGACGAGCACTGCCATAAAGCAGACCGATTTGACCAGGTCTTTTGTCACTTTGATCTTCAACTTTCTATTCTCCATAAGCTGAACATACAGCTATCATAAGCAGTTCTTCCAGATTCCTTTCTCTGCGATCAGAACCGGAAATACAGGAACGGGTTGTAGGTCGCATCCACCAGGTACGCGAAGCTGATCACCGCAATCCCGGCAAGGAATACTGCTTCCAGAATGGTAAAACACCTTCTGATATGTTTATTCTCGCTGCCGGCGATCTCAAGCGCAGCCGTCTTCGGCGCCGATCCCGCGGCAAGAATCAGGAGCACGAACAGGATCCCCTGGTTCCGCAGCTGATAGAGGAAGTTCCCGTTGATGAACGGAAGTCCTGCTCCGCCGAACAGCATCGCAATATAATGGAAGGCTCTGCCGAAGGATTCCGCCGAGAAGAATACCCAGCCGATCATGACGATCAGCATCGTATAGACATGCTGCAGGATCCTCGGAAGCTTCGCAAGCCATTTTGAAAGAACAAACTTCTCCAGGATCAGGATAATCCCGTAGTATAGGCCCCAGGCCACAAAGTTCCACGCCGCGCCGTGCCAGAATCCGGTCAGAATCCAGACGATCAGCAGGTTGCGGATCTGCTTTGCCGTTCCGTGGCGGTTGCCACCGAGGGGAATATAGACATATTCTCTGAACCACGTGGACAGGCTGATGTGCCATCTTCTCCAGAAATCCGTGACCGACACGGCCGTATACGGATAGTTGAAGTTCTCATCGAAATGGAACCCGAGCATCAGGCCGAGGCCGATCGCCATATCGGAGTAGCCGGAGAAGTCAAAATAGATCTGGAACGTATAGGCCGCAATCCCGAGCCAGGCGAGTGCCACGCTCATCTGGGAATCCGGCATCGCATTGATCAGATCCCAGACCGCACCGATATTGTTGGCAAGCAGCACCTTCTTGCCGAGGCCCATCAGGAACCGGTTCACGCCACGGGAGAAATCCGGGATATTTTCCGAGCGGCCATCCATCTCCTCCGCAACCGTCCGGTAGCGGACGATCGGGCCGGCGATCAGCTGCGGGAACAGCGTCACGTAGGTACCGAAGGACAGGATGTTCTTCTGCACCTTCGTATCCCCGCGGTACACATCGATCACGTAGGACATGCTCTGGAAGGTATAGAAGGAAATACCGATCGGCAGCGCCAGATCGAGCAGGCCGATGCCGGCCCCGGTCAGCGAATTGATGGTCTCAATCAGGAAATTCGCATACTTGAAGAATCCGAGCAGCGCCAGATTAATCACCATCGCGATCACGAGCACAACCTTTGCCTTCTTTTCATTTTCCGGCTGCTGACCGCTCTGCTCTGCATCCGCACCGGTCTCGGCCGTCCCTCGGAGATACCGGTCAATCAGAATTCCGGAGACATAGTCCACACAGATCGTGAAGAGCATCAGCAGGATGTAGACCGGCTCGCCCCAGGCATAAAAGAGAATACTCGCCAGGAACAGCACCAGATTCCTGGTCCCACGGAAGCGCTTCGGAATCAGGAAATACAGAATCATCACCACCGGCAGAAACCGGGTGAGGAACAATAAACTTGAAAAAACCATACGTTATACCAATATAACTGTTCAGGACCGACAAGAATTCGAAAGAAAAGCGGCTGAAAGCTTGCTTTCATAGCCGCTTTCTGTCGAATTCTTACCGGCC
>CACZQN010000015.1 GCA_902783375.1 uncultured Lachnospiraceae bacterium
ACGATAGTAATCCTCCATCTTCACATTCAGTTTCACGTAGGAATCCGCTTTTCGGTTGCTCACGCGTTCAAGAAGGGCAGCGACTTCGACGTGTGGCGTATTCGGGAAGAGTTCCGCCAGGCAGACCTTTTTCAAGTGATACCCTGCTTCTGCAAATGCAGGCAGATCCCTGACGAGGCTTGTCGGCTTACAGGCTACATAGATAATTCCCGGCACATCATAGGACAGGACTTTCTTCAGTGCCTTCGGCGAGAGACCGTCCCTCGGCGGGTCGAGGATGATGAAGTCCGGCTTCGGCAGTTCCTCTCCGGTCGCCGAATCCAGGACCTTGAAGACATCCCCCGCCAGAAAACGTGCATTCTTCAGTCCGTTGATGGCTGCATTCTCATTCGCTGCAGTGACTGCTTCTTCCACAATCTCAACGCCAACCACTTCCTTTGCAACCGGAGCCACAATCTGCCCGATGGTTCCCGTCCCACTGTAAAGATCATAGATGACCGGTTCTCCTTCGATGCTCTCCTTCAGATATTCCCGCACTTTCCCGTACAGGAGCTCCGCTCCACGGGAATTGGTCTGGAAGAAGGAAAATGGCGTGATCTTGAACGTCAGTCCGAGGATCTCTTCCTCGATGTAATCCTCTCCCCATAGCAGGTCCACCCGTTCCGGAATGATATCATCGGATTCACGGTCGTTGATGACGTGCAGAATGCCTCTGATCCGTCCATCGAGCGGAATCGCCAGAAGGGATTCGGCAAAACCGGCAAGCATCTCTTCTTCCTGCATCGTCTCACAGGCATAATCGGATGATGTCACCAGTCCCACCAGGAGGTCGCCCGTTTTCTCGGAACGGCGGACCAGCAGATGTCTCAGATACCCCTGGTGGCTCATCTTGTGATAGAAGGACAGGCCAAGTTCCGTACAGTACCGGCAGACACAGGAGACAACACGGTTCATATCCGCGTGCACGATCGCACAGTCATCTGCAAGCAGGATGTCATAGAAACCACCCTTTTTGTGTAGTCCAAGAGAAAGCGGTCCCCCTTTATAGGCATCCCCGAAGGAGTATTCCATCTTGTTGCGGTAGGCGAACCGCCGGTACGTACCATCGTCCTCCTGCACCGCGCTGATTCCCTCAAAGGTATATGGTTCATGCCAGGCAGTATCGATCATCTTCCTGATCTGTGTTTCTTTCATCAGAAGCTGCTCGCCGTAGTCAATTGTCTGGTATGCGCAGCCGCCGCAGCCACCGATGCCGCAGCGGAAATTCCGGCATCTCGCGGGCTCTGTCTCAAGTGCAGACGGTTCCAGGATCTCAAGCAGCATCGCCTCCCATCTTCCGTTCCGTTTCTTCTTCAGCCTGCAGGAAACGGTCTGCCCGGTAATGGTTCCCTTGACGACAACTTCTCCTTCTTCCGTCAGCAGAATCCCCTTCTCCGGGAATTCAATATGATCGATCACACCTGTGATTTCCATTCCTTTTTTCATTTTGTTCTCTCTGTTCTGTGCCTGTTTCAATCTCGTGTTTCATATCTGCTGAGTATAGCACAGAAACCGTTCTTTTGTCCATCTTACTTCCCCACAGATTCCGTTTGACATTCACACTTTCATGCTTTATCATTGTGAAGTAATTAGTTCGCAAATAGATGGAGGTACCTGCCTTATGGATCTGAGCGTAATCGGGACTTTAAGAGAGAATATCAAGAAAGTGATGATTGGAAATGAAGAGACCATCGACCTGATTCTGACCGCGTTTTTTGCGAAGGGTCATGTGCTCTTAGAGGATGTCCCGGGCACCGGGAAGACGGTGATGGCGAAGTCTGTTGCGACTTCTGTTTCCGGAGAATTCGGCCGTGTTCAGTTCACGCCGGATCTTCTCCCTTCCGATGTAGTTGGTCTGAACTTCTACAATAGTAGTACAAATGAATTTGAATTCAAGCAGGGCCCTGCTTTCTGCAATATCCTGCTCGCGGATGAGATCAACCGTGCGACGCCGAAGACCCAGAGTGCGTTGCTCGAGTGTATGGCCGAATACCAGATCACGGTTGATGGCGTGACGAGACCGCTTGAAGATCCGTTCTTCGTCATTGCGACCCAGAACTCGCTCGAGAATCTCGGGACATTTCCGCTGCCGGAGGCCCAGCTCGACCGTTTCCTGATGAAGCTGTCGATGCAGGATCTCTCCTTTGAAGAAGAATTTGCACTGACCAACCGCTTTATGAATGCGGAACCGCTGAAGACCCTTACCGCAGTCTGTGACAAGAGCAGTGTCGTCGAACTGCAGAAACAGGCGCGCGAAGTCTATATTCATCCGGAACTGCTCGGCTACCTGATCCGCGTGATCCAGGCAACCCGGAACCACGGGCGGATCAACGTCGGTGTCAGCCCGCGTGGAACCCTTGCGTTCCTGGCTGCTGTCCGCTCCTATGCAATGGTCCAGGGCAGAGAATATGTCGTCCCGGAGGATATCAAGGCGGTTGCCGTTCCAGTTCTGGCACACCGCATCTCCATGAACATTGCCTATGATACGGAAAAGCCTGCCGAAGCAGCACTTGCAGAAATTCTTTCTTCCGTCAATCTGCCGACCGAAGACTGGAAAGCACGCTGATCCTATATTCACCGGAGAAATATTATGCTGATCCTATTACTCGCCGGTGTCTATCTGTTCTTCCGTCTTGCAGATTATCTGATCCGGAAGAACTGGAACCGGAATTTTACGGCGAATGCCTATTTCTCAGATGGTGCGCTGTATGAAGGGGATACCTCTTCCATCAAGGAAGTCATCGCCAATGAAAAATGGCTGCCTCTGCCGGCTATCAGTGTGCGGCTGGCGCTGGACCGGTCGCTCGATTTCAAGGACGAGGCGAACCTGAACAGCAACACCTCTGACCAGACCTACAAGCGCGATGTCTTCTCGCTGCTCTTCCATCAGCAGATCACGAGAACCCTGGTATTCACAGCGACGAGGCGCGGACACTTCGCGATCGGTGATGTCTATGTCGCCGGGCACGATTTCTTCTTCCGCCCCTGCGGCTATGAGGAATTTCCTTCGACCTCGGAGTGCTATGTCTATCCGAAGCAGATCAGTACCAGGCGGCTCTCAATCGTCTATGAGGCGGTTTCCGGCATGGTCATCACCAGGAATATGCTCTATCCGGACCCATTTGAATTCTCGGGCATCCGGGATTATCGGCCGGAAGATCCGATGAACCATATCAACTGGAAGGCTTCTGCCAGAGGGGAAGGCCTGATGGTCAACCAGTTCGACGCGACAACGGAAGCGGACCTTGTCCTGATCGTGGATCTGGAAGACACGGCAGCCCTGAAGCATGATGAGCTGACGGAAGAATCGATCCGCATTGCCTCTTCGTTTGCTGCGACGGTCCTGCGACAGAAACTGCCCCTCCGCATCGAGACGAATGCCATCGATGTGACGACCGGCGGTCTCTGGTCGGAGTACTATCCGGCCGGTGGTCTCGGGATCTCCCGCATGAACCAGAAGTTCGCCTGCGTCGACACTTCCATCATCACGGAGATGCCGCAGGATCTCCTGAAACGGATCACCGAGAATCAGGATTACTCCCGGAAATCCTGTGTCCTGATCTCGAAGAACCTGGCAGACCCGGGGCCGGAACTACTCGCCTGCCTCGCGCCGTTCGCAGGGAAGCTCCTGGCTGTCATCCCATTTTCCGGCACATCCCCTGCCCCGGAAGTCAAGATTCCGGGCGTACAGGTCATTCCCTGGGAAGTTACTTGAGTCCTGCCGCCGCGCAGGAATACGAGGTTAGTTATTTCCATGCAAATGAAACGAAATCCTGTTCTTGCAGTAATTGCGATGCTGCATGCACTGCTGTTCGCCATACCGATCTTCGCGCTCGTCGGCGGACTCTCCAGGCTGGAAGGCACCCTGCTGCTCCGGTTTGTCGCGATTGCCCTCCTGCTCTTTCTCCCGGTACTGCTGTCCTTCCTGCTGCTGCGCCTCTTCCGGAACCTGTTCCTGTATCTCGGCACAGCGGTTCTGATCACGGCGGGGATGGGCATGGCAGGCTATCGTCTGGGCGGCTTTTTCCCGTATGGGGACGTCATCACAGCCCTTCTGCTCGGTGTTCTCTCTGCCGTCATCTTCCTTATCGGAGCATGGCAGCGGATCGTCTTCGGGCAGATGAAGAAAGACTTCCTGGAAAACTTCGGTCTGATCTCGGAATTCCACATGCAGGAATGGGAGGTCCGGACGATCATAAATACACCGCTCTGGCTGCACCTGATCTTTCATGCGGTGCTGTATTTCCTGGTGACGGCGCTGAAGCTGCATGATCCCATCCGGATCATCTTCTACACGGCGCTGGCGGACGTCTTTCTGATCGCCGTCTTCACCTATCTGCAGCGCTTCTATACCTATGTCCGGGAGAACCAGGAGATCGCGGGACTTCCGGTCGGAACCATGACCCGAATCCACCGGGTCATCGGAGCAATCGCACTGATTCTTCTGATCCTGGTCACCCTGCCCAGTATCTTCTACGGACGTGAGATGCTCGAATATGTCACCCTGCCGGAAAGACAGCCGGTCGAGCGGGAAGCGCTGAAACCGGAAGAAACTGCCCACGATGAACAGATGATGATGAACCCGGATATGTCCGAGCTGATCGGCGATACAGAGCCTTTTGTCTGGCCTGCATGGCTGGTGGCTCTGGGAAATATCCTGGTCTATGCAACGGTCATCGCGATCCTGCTTGCCATCATCTATTCGATCTACAAGGCCGCACGCGCCGCAGGCGTCTCCTTTGCGGTCGAGAGTCAGGATGAAGTCCTGTTCCTGAACCAGGATTCCAGCGATAAAGTCAGCAGGTCCAGAGGATTTTACAGTCTCAGAGGGCTGTTCGGACCGAATGCGAAAATCCGCCGCACCTACCGGAAGCAGATTCAGAAGAACACGAAAGGGGCCGTACGGAAGTCCTCTACGCCTGTAGAACTGGAACGGGATGCGGGATTTACCGGCACATCCGAACAGATACTTCTGCATACGCTCTATGAGAAAGCAAGATACAGCAAAGATGGATGCACTGCAGAGGAAGCGGCAAGCATCAGCAGATAAGGACGAAGAAACATGAATGCGAAATTAAAGACAAAAGAAATGGATCGCCTGTTTGAGGCGATCCTGACCCTCCATACGGTCGAAGAATGTTATCAGTTTTTTGAAGATGCCTGCACCGTCAACGAACTGCTTTCGCTCTCCCAGCGGCTCGAAGTGGCCTCCATGTTGACGGAGAAAAAGACCTACCTTGAGATCGCAGAAAAAACAGGAGCCTCCACCGCCACGATCAGCCGCGTGAACCGCGCGCTGACCTATGGCAATGAAGGCTATCACCTCGTCTTTGACCGTCTGCAGGCCCCGTCCGATTCTGAAAAACAGGATCCTACGGCTGCGGAATCAACGTAATCCCCGAGAGATCATGCGTGACATCCGCCGCATATCCGTCCACCGCCTGACTCTGCCAGTCATACCGGCTCTCCTCTTCCAGAATCAGACAGATGGCATCATCCCGAAGGAGCTGCTCCGCCTCATCAAACAGGCGCTGCCGTTCCTTTTTATTTTGCGTTTTTCCTGCTTCAGCAAGCAATGCATCATATGCCTCGACAGCATGCAGCGACACAAACATCGGATCAATCCCCGCTGCCGCAAATCCTGCCGCATCCGAGACACTTCCTTCGGTTGTGAATGCACTGTACCAGGCAAATGGCTTTTCCGCGTCATATTCTGTTTCAAGGATGGTGAGATCAAACTGGTGGAAGATCTGCCGCAGGGCAGCCTCCTCAGCGGGACAGGCGACAAGCTTGATCTGCGCCTGCAGATCCGCCGGCAGCTTTTCAAGCACCGCTGCCGCCATCTCCTGATAGTGTTCCGTCTCCGGTATCAGGAACGTCAGTTCCGGCACGGTCTTTCCCTCTGCATCCGAATCGCCCGTACCTTCTTCCTGCCCGACTGCCGCAAGAATCCTTTCCCGGTTCCCGGCGTCCGACATCCACTCTGTGATCGCTTCATCCCGCAGCACAAAGCCCTCCTCCGCAGAATAGGCATAGCTGGAACCGTTCAGCAGCAGGATCCAGGCCTTCCCCGTCTCGTAAGCGGAAGGTTCCGGAAGGTCTGTTCCGCCCTTTCCAAACATATCTGCCACCTGTTCCTGCATCCCGACGATCAGATCCACTTCTCCGTCTTCTGCAGCACGGTAGAGCTCTGCCGCCCCATTTCCGAGGCTCAGGCGGATCTCCTGCATCGGGAACCATTCCGCCGCATTGCAGTACTCGGGATTCTTCTGCAGCAGCATGGACTTTCCACTGATGCGGGCGACCATCCGGTAGGGACCGGAATACAGAAGATCCGCAGGCGTCCTCGCATAAGCATCTCCCCGCTCTTCGGCAAAGGTCCGGTTCACCGGCCAGATTTCGAATCTTCCATCCCGCTCCGGATCTTCCTCCGGGAAGGTGATCTGGAAGGTCACTGGGTCGATGACGGTACAGACCGCTTCATTCCCACTGCGCTCTCCCGGGATGCCGCCACGCTCGATCATATAGGCGAAGTCGTCCGCCTTGATCTTCGTTCCATCGTGATAGTAGGCGTCCCGGATGACGTAGGTGTATGTTTTCCCGTCTTCTGATACCGCGAAATCCTTGCAGAGTTCCGGTTCGGGCTCTCCCCCGTGCATCCGGAACAGTTGTGCCTGCAGCAGACCCTGGATGAAGCGCTCTTCCTCGGTCTCGGAAAGGAAGGGGGACAGTTCATCCGCTTCCATCATGCCGATTCTCAGAAGGTCCGTCAGGACTTCCGGCTGTGCCTCCTCCATGATGGCTGAAGCTTCCCCTGTATTCCCGGCAGAGACTGTCTCTGAAGCCGGTGCCGGATCCGGAGACGCCTTGCCTCCGCAGGCCACAAGAAGGCAGCAGGCCATCAGAACAGAGAGTCCGAAGAACCGTCTGTCCCTCCTCATGCCTTCTCCTTCCCCGGTGCCGATGCATCCTTACGGATCTTCAGCACGCCGGAATCGATCATGTGCTCCAGGATCGTCTTTTTCATATAGATGTCGAGGCTCAGTTCACAGGCGAAGAGAAAATCCGTCAGATACTCCTTTTCTGCTTCCGAGAAAGATGCATACTCATCAAAACTGCTTCTCGAGAGTGCATACTTCTCCATCACGTCTCCGGTCACGGAATCCATCAGCTCACCCGAGTAGGAAAACAGTTTCCGGTAGATCTCTTCGAGATCCGGGCCGCCGGTATCTTCCCGGTGGAAGAAGTTCTCCTTCAGCGTCTCCAGGATCTTTCCCGTATCCGTCACCGACAGAACATTTTTATAATAATAAATGAAAATCATCAGCAGCATATGTTCTTTGGAGTACTTCTTCTTTTCCGGCGGCGGCAGGAGCTTGTTCTTGGTGTAATTGTTGATCATGGTTTTGGTCAGCATCTTGTCATCCGGATAGCGCTTCATGGACTGCAGATGCTCTTCCATGAAGGTCAGCACCTGATCCATATAGAGATCAATATTCGGGATTTCCTCCGGGCGGATATGTTCCAGCGAACCGAGTCTTCCGAGAACTTCTTTCAGGAATGCATCTCCTGCATCTGTTTTCGCTTCCATCTTCATCCTCCATCAAATCTTTACGAGCTTAGCAAAAGCCACTTTCATCTTCCTGACACCGATCTGTTCATCATCAAAGAGAACGGTCACTTCCGCACCGCCGGTGCCGGATTTTGCTTCATTCACCGTTCCGGTTCCGAATTTCGGATGCTTTACCCGGTCTCCTGCTTCAAAGTGAAGATCATAGGCCGGTGCTGCTCCGCTGGCTCCTGCGCCGGCTGTGGCCGTCCTCCCGCCGAATCCCTTGCTGATCAGCGGATTCCCGGCAAACAGATCTCCCTGTCGGCCGCCAGCAGTCTCCCGCTTCACGGTCGCCTCTCTTCCCGCTGCCGTTCTTGCCGGTTCTGCCCGGAAGATGGAATCTCTCCGCTGGTATCTTGGTGTTCTGAGTGTCCCGCTCTCCGTGATCAGGTACCGTGGGATCTCCTGCAGGAAACGGGACGGCGGATTCATCATCTCATTCCCATGCTGCATCCTGCGCATGGCATGCGAAAGGAACAGCCTCTCTTTCGCGCGTGTGATGCCGACATAGCAGAGCCTGCGTTCCTCTTCAATTTCGTGTTCATCCCCGGAATTGATGCTCATATATCCCGGGAAGATGCCTTCTTCCATACCGGCAAGGAATACCACCGGGAATTCCAGCCCCTTAGCGGAATGCAGCGTCATCAGCAGGACCGCATTCTTCTCGCTGTCCATATTGTCGATGTCTGCGACGAGGGATACTTCCTGGAGAAATGCACTGAGCATCTCTCTTCCGCTTGCCTGCCGCAGATCCGGCGCCGCCAGCCGGATACCAGCCTGATCTGTCTCATCCGTCTCAATCCAGATGCCCCCTCTGACCTCAAAGTCCGTCATCTTGTTCAGCAGTTCTTCGATATTCTCAAGCCTTGCTTCCGCTTCTTCGCTGCCCTCGCTCTCTAGTTCCGCCATGTACCCGCTGTCTTCCAGCAATTCCTTGGTCCAGGACGTCAGCGAGACGCCCGGCTCGTCCAGTTTTTCGCGATACATCCGGATCAGGTCGGTAAAGACCGCGATCTTTCCGGCGCTTCTCGCGACTCCCTGCACATAAGGCGCGCGTCCAAGTGCTTCTAAAAAGGTCAGGTTGTTCACGACTGCAAAATCCTGCAGCTTCGCCACCGTAGCGGCACCGATACCGCGGCGGGGGACGTTGAGGATTCTCGTCACAGCCAGATCATCTTCTCCGTTGTCGATCGTCTTCAGGTAGGCGAGGACATCCTTGATCTCCCTGCGGCTGTAGAAATTCACGCCGCCGACAACTTTATACGGAACCCCGGAGAAGATGCACTTTTCCTCGATGACACGGGACTGTGCGTTGGTCCGGTATAGAATGGCGAAGTCCTTGTATTCCTTACCTTCGGTTCTTGCAAGCGCCGTGATTGTCTCGATGATGCCTTCTGCTTCCCGGTAGTTGTCCGGATAAGCCGTCACGGTGATCGGTGCCCCGCTGCCGGAATCCGTCCAGAGTGCCTTCTTCTTCCGCTCCTGGTTGTTGGCGATCACTTCATTTGCCGCTTCGAGGATCGTCCCGGTCGAGCGGTAATTCTGCTCAAGCTTGATCACTTCTGCATCCGGATACTGATCCTCAAAATTCAGGATGTTGTAGATGTTCGCACCGCGGAAGCGGTAGATCGACTGGTCATCATCCCCGACAACACAGAGGTTATGCTCCGTCTCGCCATACTCATTCGGGTGATTTGCCAGCATCTCGAGCAGCTTGAACTGCACCTGGTTGGTATCCTGGTATTCGTCCACCAGGATATAGGCGAAGCGCCTCTGGTAATAGTGCAGGGCCTCTTCGTTCTCACGGAACAAAAAGATGGTCTTCAGCAGCAGATCGTCAAAATCGAGGGCATTGTTTTTCTGAAGTCTTGCCTCATACGCCCGGTAGACCTCCGCTGTGATCCTGGTATAAAAGTCATTCGCAGAGTTTGCATATTGCTCTGCGGTGGTCATGTTGTTCTTGGCCTTCGAGATCGAGGACTGCAGGTCCCGCTCCGGGAACTTCTTGCTGTCGATGTTCTTCTCTTTGAGGATCGCCTTGATGACCGATTTCGAATCGTCGGTATCGTAGATGGTAAAATTCCTGCTGTACCCGATCGTATCAATGAATCGTCTCAGAATCCGGACGCAGGTGGAATGGAAGGTGCTCACCCAGATCTTCGCTGCATCCTCCCCGACGAGTGCATCGATTCTCTCCCGCATCTCCCCGGCTGCTTTATTGGTAAATGTCAGGGCCAGGATATTCCAGGGGCTCACACCATAGTGGTCGATCAGATAGGCCACCCGTCTTGTCAGCACCCTCGTTTTCCCGGATCCCGCTCCCGCAAGAATCAGGAGCGGGCCCTTGTCATGCCGGACGGCTCGCTCCTGTTCCGGATTCAGATTCTGTAATATTTCCTGTTCGTTCATGAAAACCCTTTCTTTCCTGTTGCTTATACATGTCTTTCATTTTACTCCATCAGCCGCATGTTTGGCAACTGGAAAAAAGCGGGCTCGTGTCACAGCTGTTCTGCGTTCACGTGTGGTCTGCGGAGCAGGACGGTCAGGTTGCCGTTCCGCATCCGGATCTGGTCGATCATCTCTTTGTCAGACATGCCTTCTTTTGTCTCCAGATCGTAGGTCAGTTCAAAGAGGCTTCCCATATTGGTGGTCTTCACCTGGGTCAGGACCGCTTTGTCGGTGTATTTTTCAAAAACATCATCAAATACTTCTTCATAGTCGAGGTCTTCCGGGATGGTGACCTTCAGTTCGCGGAGTCCCTTCTTCTGCTCTCCCAGAGGGGATTTTGTGAGAAGGACGAACAGGCACTCAGCGATCAGGAAGAACAGGACGGCGTAGCCGACATAACCGGTTCCGGTTGCAAGTCCGACGGCCATTGCAAAGAAGACGGATACAATTTCCTTGCTGTTTCCCGGCTGGGAACGGAAGCGGATCAGGGAAAATGCGCCGAGCACTGCGACACTGGTTCCGAGATTCCCGTTCGTCATCATGATCACCACCTGCACCAGAAGCGGCAGCAGGGCCAGGGTGATCAGGTAGTTCTTGGTACAGTCACTGCATTTTCTGTAAACAATGGCAATTGCAAGCCCCAGCAGTACGGAAATGGCACTGCAAAGAAGCATCACCTCTATCGTAATTCCAGTGGAAGCAATGATACTTTCAAACATCTCTTTTCTCCTTTCTTTATCCCAGTGCGTACACCGGTCGGTTCTGCATGATGGTGACTCCTGCCGGCAGGTAGACCGGCTGTCTGACCTTCCTTGCAGCCCGGATCTGTTCCTGCATCAGTGCGACACCGAGGTCTTCGTAGATGCTTCCGTATTTTGAAAAGGAAACCTGGAAGATTTCCAGTTTCGAGAGCAGTTCCGACAGCCACATCGGAAAGGCTCCGGGTACTTTGATTTCGAGAATATAGGTCCCTTCCGGAAGTACCGTTGTTCCCTGATCGCTGGCGGATAGTCTGAGGTTCTCTCTGCGGTAGCGGAGATTCCGGTCGAAGGTCATCCGAAGTTCGGCATCTTCTTTCCCGAAATAAGCCACTCTGTCATACCCGATGAAGAACTGCGGCTTCGGCTGATAGAAATTCAGGAAGTATTCGATCTCCCGCATGATCTGCGTATCCTTCGCCGGCTTCTCGCCGGCGATGAACTTCCTGGTCTCCCAGGCCTTAAGCGTCTCGCGCCGCTTGTAGACTACCCCGTCATATTTCTTCTTGATCTCCAGAAAGACGGTATCATCATCCTTCGGGACGCCGTAGCTGCGGATCCGGAACTTCTCCTTGTACGCCGGCTTTTCGATGGATCTTCTGACCAGGTCGAACTGATCGGTATCAAAACAGATATTCAGGATCTTGGTCAGTCCGTAATCATCGGTCTGCATGTATGGTTCGATGCCTGCAAGGAAGGCCTGATACTTTTCTTCCGTCAGCAGGTATTTTTTCTCTACTCTCTTAAAAACCTGTCCCTTTGCCATGGCCTCCCTCACTTTCTTCCGACTGCCGGATCTGTTCTCTGTGTTTTAAGTCTTTGTTGAATTTGTTGGAGCCATTTTATCGGCGAAATGTGTTCAAACTGCGAAGGGGATGTGTAAAATTTGTGAAAAAAAAAGGGGACGTTCCCTTTTCCGGGATCGTCCCTCATTGCTTTTCAAACTGTTTATCCGGCCACCTGTCCGTGCATGTCGTTCAGCCAGGCAACCGCTTCCAGCCTTCCCTCTTCACTCATGGGAAACTCCTTGTGGAAGATCTCTTCTCTGGTATTCTCGAAGGAAAATGGCTCCTTCCAGCACCAGGCACTGAGATGTTTCTCTTCTTCCCCCTTTTCCATCATGATGCGGTAACGCATCCCTGCATCGCTGCCGGTAAAGGGTTTCCCATAGGAATAGAAGTTCAGGGAAAGGATTTCTTTTTCATGAATCATAGCGGATCTCTCACTGAATCTCTCTGATCCAGCCCTCCGGTGCCTCGATTCTGCCCATCTGGATGCCGGTCAGGGTCTCATAGAGCTTCTGGGTAACCGGACCCATCTTCTCCATGCCGCTCGGGAAGCAGATCTCCTTGCCGTGATCGACAACCTTGCCGACCGGGCTGATGACAGCTGCTGTACCGCACAGACCGCACTCCGCGAAATCCTTCACCTCTTCGAAGTAAACCGGGCGTTCTTCGACGGTCAGTCCAAGATAGTGCTGTGCAACATAGACCAGGGAACGGCGGGTGATGGACGGAAGAATCGTATCAGACTGCGGGGTTACAACCTTCCCATCCTTTGTCACAAAGAGGAAGTTGGCGCCGCCGGTCTCCTCGACCTTGGTTCTGGTCGCTGCATCCAGGTACATGTTCTCGTCGAAGCCTTCGTTGTGCGCGGTGACGATGGCATGCAGGCTCATCGCATAGTTCAGGCCGCCCTTGATATGGCCAGTTCCCTTTGGAGCTGCACGGTCAAAATCACTGACTTTGATGGTGATCGGCTTTGCGCCGCCCTTGAAATACGGTCCGACCGGTGTTGCGAACATCCGGAACTGGTACTCCTCTGCCGGCTTGACACCGATGACAGGGCTCGAGCCAAACATATACGGACGGATATAGAGCGTTGCACCGGATCCATAAGGAGGTACATAAGCCCAGTTTGCCTTGACAACTTCATCCACAGCCTTGAGGAAGGTTCCCTCCGGCAGGACCGGCATCTCCAGTCTTCTGCAGGACTGATCGAGTCTCTCAGCGTTCAGGTCCGGGCGGAATGTCACGGTCCGGCCATCCTCTGTGGTATATGCCTTCAGGCCTTCAAAAGCGGTCTGTGCATACTGCAGAACGCCGGCACACTCGCTGATGGTGACCATATCGTCCTCAATCAGACCACCCTCATCCCAGGCGCCGTTCTTGAAGTTCATCACATAACGCTTGTCTGTCTTGACATACCCGAATCCCAGGCTGCCCCAGTCAATGTTTTTCTTTTCCATGTCGATACTCCTTCTATTACAGATTTTTGTATACATATATACAATTACCGCTTCTCACTTTAACACTCTGGCGCGGTGATGTCAATTCCCCAGATCAACGCGTTCAGTGAAAATTCCGCTGGGAAAATGCTTCTCCGAGGCTTCGCTCCACCCAGGCACGGATGTAGATGCCGTCCTCGCGGTATTCTTCGGTCAGAATGGTGCCGAATTTCCGCACCCAGGCGATCTTGCCGGCGTCGGTGTAGGCAACCAGTTCTTCGATCAGCATCCTGGTCGCGTTCACGGCGTCTTCAAGCGTTTCGAGGAACGCATCGATCCCGTCCCCGGTCTTCGCCGACAGGAACATCGTCTGGTCCGCACGGAGATCCTTGAGAATCCGCCCATCTTCCATCTGGTCTTTCTTGTTGAAGACCGTCAGAACCGGCTTTCCGCCGACCCCGAGCGCATCGAGGGTTTCATAGACCACCTTCATCTGGTTCTCACAGTCGTCATTCGAGGCATCGACCATATGGACCAGGATATCCGCATACTTTGCTTCCTCGAGCGTCGACCGGAAGGCATCCACCAGATGATGCGGCAGCTTGTTGATGAATCCGACCGTATCGGTCATCAGGATCTCTGTGCCGCCCGGCAGCCGGCAGTTTCTTGTCGTCGGGTCGAGTGTCGCAAACAGCTGGTCGGCTGCAAGGATCTTCGAATCCGTCAGCCGGTTCAGCAGGGTGGACTTTCCGGCGTTCGTATAGCCGACCACCGCCACCACCGGCAGGGCACTCTCGGACCGCTGCTTTCTCGCGACCTCTCTCGACTTCTGCATCTTCCGGATCTCTGCATCAAGAATCGAGATCCGTTCCCTGATTCTTCGTCTGTCGGTCTCGAGCTTCGACTCACCGGGGCCTCTGGTCCCGATACCGCCGCCGAGTCTTGACATCGATGTGCCGAGTCCCTGCAGTCTCGAGGAGCGGTACTTTAACTGCGCCATCTCGACCTGCAGTTTTCCTTCTGAAGTCAGGGCATGTTTCGCGAAGATGTCGAGAATCACGGCCGTCCGGTCCAGCACGACGGCAATCCCCGCTTCCCGCAGGTTGGTGATCTGCGCCGGTGTCAGTTCATCATCACAGACGATGCCGTCTGCGCCTGTCTCCTCCATCCGTTCCAGGATTTCCGTCACTTTCCCGCTCCCGACATAGGTTGCGGTATTCCGCTTCGGAAGACGCTGCAGGATAAAATCCACGCATTCTCCGCCGGCTGTATCGATCAGCTCCGCCAGTTCCCGGAGAGATGCCATCGCGCGGTCGGCGTCATCGTCCGTATCCACACCGACGAGCAGAAATTTTTCTTTTTGAATGGCTGTTTCGATCAAAATGTATCAACCTCACAAATCAGGGGTTTCAGACTCTGGTTGACAGGAAAGCGGCTTCCTCTTTCATCTTCTCATCGTCCGGGTACAGTTTCAGATATTCCTCTGCCGCCTTGAGCGCGCCGCTGTAATCATAGAGCTTCTCACAGCAGACGACTTCCTGGAACAGCATGGCCTTTCTCGACGAATAGTCTTCCATCGTGAGGCCTTTCCGGATGTACTCGAGCGCGCCGCTGTAATCCTCTTCGGACATCAGGCAGGCCGCCATGCCCTCATACCAGGCAGACATCTTCACCGTTCCGACCGCTTCTTCGTATTTCAGGTAATAGGACTTGGCAGCTTCATATTTGCCCTGGGCAGCAGCAAGTCTGCCAAGATAATAGTTGGCCTCATCGATTCCTGCGATCAATGCAGTGTTGAACGCATCCTCCGCCGCGACATTGTCCCCGTTCAGGAAATGCAGGATTCCGAGCTGGTACCGCTCCATGTCGTTGCTGGTCTTGATGGTCAGCGCACGCTTCACGACCGAATCCGCATCCTCCGTCATCCCATGTGCATGGAACAGCAGATACTCTGAAAAATAATACTGGAATTCGTTCGGCTTGAGCGTCAGGGCCTGGTCATAATCCGCGGCAGCCTTCTCCACATCGCCGATCTCCGCGTAGATATCCGCTCTCGCGACGTAGAGATCCACTTCCTTCGGGTGTGCTTCAACCAGCAGGTCGTAGACCTGGATCGCGTGCTCGTAATCCCCGGCTCTGGTGTAGGCAAGCGCCAGATACTTCTGAATATCGTCGTTGAGAGATGCATTCTCCGAGATATCGAGCGCCTGGTTGAGGGCCTTGATGGCCGTCTGGTAATCCCCCGCCTTCATGCTGGCAATCCCCTTGCCGCGCAGGGCGCTCTTGTTATTCTCCTCGACGATCTGGTTCTTCTTGTCGGAATAGGCCTTCTCAAACTGAATCAACGCGCCGTCGGTATCGCCCTTCTCTAAGAGGGCGAAGCCATAGCTGATGTAGTATTCCGCGCGGTCCGGGTTCTTGTCGACCGCCTGCTTGAAGGCCTCAGCGGCCTCATCATAGGATCCGGCCTTCATCGCCTTCGTTCCCGCATTAAAATACGACGAGGCAGACTGTCCACAGCCAGCCAATGACAGGACAACCGCAGAAGAACAGATCAGGATCAGTTTCTTATTGAAAAAAATTCTCATGTTCTCACATTCCTTCATATATGATAAATGTAGAATACCATAATCTGGTGGAATTGGAAAGATGCGATTTGACTATCTTCTAAAACAATGCTACACTAACTGTTCAGAACAGTTATGTTTCAGTAATTTTTACAGGAGGTACAATGTTCTGCCATGAACAAGAAAAGAAAACTGATTTCACTGATTTTGGCTCTGGCCACGCTGATGGTCCTCTTCACCGCGTGCGGTCAGAAGCCGGCCACGAAAGCCATCACGGTCACGGATATGGCCGGACGGGAGATCTCTCTCGCCGAGCCTGCCACAAAGGTCGTCGCCCTGACGGCGGCTGACTGCGAAATTCTCTACGCGCTCGGTGCCGGTGATACGCTCGTCGGCCGCGGTGAGTACTGTGACTACCCGGCGGAAGTTCTTGAGGTTCCATCCGTTCAGTCCGGCTATGACACCAACATCGAACAGATCGTCTCCCTCAAACCGCAGGTTGTCCTGATGGCAACCATGGCGCAGACCGAAGAACAGGTGAAGGCACTGGAGGATGCAGGCATTGCCGTCGTCGTCAGCGATGCGCAGGACATCGAGGGCACCTATACCGCCATCTCGATGATCGGAACCCTGATGGGGAAGACCACCGAAGCGGACAAGCTGATCTCCGGAATGAAGGATACCTTCTCCCAGATCGCGGAACAGGCGAAGGGCAAGGAAGGCGGCAGTGTCTACTTTGAAGTCTCTCCGCTCGAATGGGGACTCTGGGCAGCCGGGAAAAATACCTTTATGAATGAGATCGCTGAGATGATGGGTCTCACCAATATCTTCGCCGATGTGGACGGCTGGGGCCAGGTCTCCGAGGAACAGATTCTCGAGCGCAATCCGGATGTCATCGTCACCATCACGATGTATTACGGTGAGGGACCGACACCGGAAGAAGAAATTGCCGGCAGAGCCGGCTGGGAAGAGGTCTCTGCAGTGAAAAACGGAAAGATTCTGAACCTGCAGAACAATGAACTCTCCCGCCCTGCTCCGAGACTTGCAGATGGTGCAAAAGCACTCTATGATTTCGTCTACGGCGAGTAACACAAACAGAGCCTGCCGCGCAGGCAGGCTGAAGATGTGAGGGTATACCACATGAAACGATACAGGATCTGGATGCTGCTTCCGCTCGTTGCTGCCACCCTGGTGGTCGCAACGCTGTTCGGCAGCGTCCGGATCCCTTTTTCTGCCCTTTTTGACCGCAGCAATCCGATTCTCTGGTCCATCCGCTTCCCGCGGGTCCTGACGGCCGCCCTGGTCGGTGCTGCGCTCTCCGTCTCCGGTGCTGCCATGCAGGGACTGCTCAAGAATCCGCTCGCGGACGGATCGACCCTCGGCGTCTCTTCCGGGGCTTCGCTCGGTGCGATTCTCGCGATCACCTTAGGTCTCCGGATCCCGGGCGTCCCATTTTCCGGGACCATGCTGATGGCCATCCTGATGGCATTCCTGTCACTCGCTGCCATCATCACCATCACCTATCGCCTCGATGTCACACTCTCTACCAATACCATCATCCTGCTGGGCGTGGTGTTCTCCATGTTCATCAGCAGCATTTCCAATCTCATCATCACCTTCGCCGGTGACCGGGTGAAAACCATCACGTTCTGGACCCTCGGTTCGCTTTCCGGCAGCAGCTATGCCAATGCGCTGATCCTCTTCCTGGTTCTCCTGGCCTGCAGTGCCGTTCTGCTCTCCCTGACCGATGAGCTGAACGCCTTCTCGCTCGGTGAAGAGAATGCCAGGAGCCTTGGCGTCAATGTTCCCCGGGTCAAGCTGATCGTCCTCATCTGCGTGAGCATCCTTACCGGTGTCTGTGTCTCGATCAGCGGCTCCATCGGTTTTGTCGGCCTTGTGACGCCGCACATCCTGCGGCTTGTGACGGGACCGAACCACCACCGGCTGCTGCCCGCATCGATTCTCGGCGGCGCCATCTTCCTGATGCTCGCCGACCTCCTTGCCCGGACGCTCCTCCGGCCGCGGGAACTTCCGATCGGCGTTGTGACGTCCATCATCGGAACACTGATCTTCATCACGATCTTCTACCGGAACAGAAAGGGGGACCTGCCGCAGTGAAACTCGAAGTCAGCCACCTCTCTGTCCGGATCCGGAACCAGCAGATCCTGGATGATCTCTCCTTCACCGCCGAAACCGGATCATGGCTAGTGATCGCCGGTCCGAACGGTGCCGGAAAATCCACCATTCTCCGCGCTCTGTGCGGTTCCCTGCCCGGCCGCTCTCCCATCAGCGGCACCATTCTTGCAGATGGCAGAGATTTTCAGGCCATGCGTGCAAAGGAACGTGCACGGGCAGCCGGTCTTCTCTCACAAAACCACACAGCGGAATACGATTATACAGTGGAAGAAGTCGTCCGCCTCGGCCGTTATGCGTGGGATCCTTCTGCCGCAGATGAACAGCTGCTCTCGGATGCCCTCCGGATGACGGGGCTCGAGTCCCACCGGAACCGCCTCATCACAACCCTCTCCGGCGGCGAACTGCAGCGGGTCTTCCTCGCCCAGCTCTTCTGCCAGGACCCGGCGTTTCTGCTGCTTGACGAACCGAGCAACCATCTCGATCTGATCTATGAACAGCAGATCTTCGATCTCCTGAAGACCTGGGCGGCAGAGCGCGGACGCGGCATCATCACGGTCATGCACGATCTGAGCCTCGCAAGGCTCTACGGGGACCAGGTACTTCTGCTGGATCAGGGACGGTCCGCCGGCTTCGGACCGCCGGATGCGATTCTCACGGCCGACCGGCTGGAGCAGGTCTATCACACCGATGTCTATGCCTGGATGCGAAAACTCGCACAGGCCTGGGACGAAGAAAAAGAGCTGCCGCACCAGGAATGATGTGGCAGCTCTTTTCTTATCCTATCTGTATTTTGCTTACGAGAACGTCAGCAGTCTCTCGCCCGGCTCTGCAGGCACGAGCGGCTTATCCGCATACAGGACAACACCTTTCTGTTTGTAGTCTTTGCAGTATTCCACCCTCACAGTGGCCTCGACATTGACCCAGTCCTTGTTCTGGAAGTCCTTTGCGTTGTCCACGTAGCAGATGTAGCCCAGGAACTGGGTATCCGCCTCACAGCAGGTCATGACAAATCGTCCCGGGACGAGCTTGTTATCGGCAAATGCCTTGCCGCGGTAGACCTGTGCCTTGAACCGGATCTTCTTTCCGTTGTAGCGGTCTGCGTTCTCCAGCGCATCCACATACCAGAGACCGTAATCGAAGTCCTCCAGATCAATCTCCGGCGCATTGATATCGAACGGAACAGAATCCGAAAACTGATCATCCAGTGTTCCGGCTTCGTCCTCGAAAAGCACCTGCGCCTTCGCATTGATCGCCTTGATCCGGCGGCGATAGGATGCACGTTCACTGTCATCGGTCATCCGGTTGAATACCACGAGATCTGCCATCTTCAGCTGGTCCATCAGCATGGCACCCATATTTCCCATATAGAGCTGGAACGTGGAGCCGTCAACCAGGCCGAATACCTGGGCCGGGAACCAGTTTTCCGGGAACAGATCAACGATCTCTTCCGGCTTCCACATCCCATTGTTCTCAAACAGGACACGGTCAATATCATACTTCAGTTCCAGTCCGGTCAGATATTCCTCGGTGAGTTCACTCCGGTCCTCAACGGTCACAACCTTGACCATATTCCGGATCAGCAGATTCTCATCGATCTCGACCTCTCCCTGCTCACAGAGCAGGTACAGGGTCTTCTGCCCATCCATGAATTCGTCTTCTTTCAGCGTATCACGGATAAATGCGGTCTTGCCGCTCTCAAGCAGGCCGGTAAACAGATAGACCGGGATATCCTTTTGTTTTTTTCTCTTCAGCATATTGCTTCTCCAAATCGCGGGAATTTCTCATCTGTTCAGATGCCAAACAGGTGCTCAATTTTCTCTTCCTTGAGTTCAGAGCCGATCACGCAGAGTCTGCCGGTGATGTCCGGGCTGCCGTCACGGATCTCATACTCACCCGGTGTCAGGTCAAACTGTACCCAGCCGGCATCCGTCTGGACGATCCCCTTCGCACGCAGGACAATACCGTAGGTCTCTCCCTCTGCTGCCAGGGCTTCCAGTGCCTTCTCCAGATCCGCCTTGACGAAGACCTTCGGTGTCTCGGCGCCGACGGAGTCAAAGATCTCATCCGCATCGTGATCGTGATCATCGTCGCCATCATGGTGATGATGGTGGTGGTGATGATGTTCATGCTCCTCTTCATCCTCGTCGTGATCATGATGATGATGTTCGTGCTCCTCTTCCTCTTCATCATGATCATGATGGTGTTCATGTTCCTCATGATCATGGTCATGCTCTTCCTCATGGTCATGATCGTGATGATGGTGATGGTGGTGATGATGATGGCTCTCTTCATAGTCCTCAGCGGTCATGATCAGTTCCTTCACCAGCTCATCGCCCTGCTCCATGGCTGTCACGATCTGTGCACCGGTCAGATCATCCCACGGTGTGGTGATGACGACGGCCTGATCGTTGTGCTTCCGGATCTCCTCGACGGCCTTCTCCAGCTTCTCCTGGCTGACCTTCTGGGTTCTGGAAAGAATGATGGTATTCGCATTCTCGATCTGATCGTTGAAGAATTCACCGAAGTTCTTCATGTACATGACAGCCTTGCCGGCATCCACAACGGCCACAAAGCTGTTCAGCTGGATATTCGCATCGGCTACTTCTTCTGTTACCCGTGCGACTGCCTTGATGACATCCGACAGCTTGCCGACGCCCGACGGCTCGATCAGGATACGGTCCGGATGATACTGTGCGATGACTTCCTTCAGGGCCTTTCCGAAATCACCGACCAGAGAACAGCAGATGCATCCGGAATTCATCTCGTTGATGACGATGCCGGCTTCCTTCAGAAAGCCGCCGTCGATACCGATCTCACCAAATTCATTCTCAATCAGGACAACCTGCTGACCTGCGAACGACTCCGCGATCAGCTTCTTAATCAGGGTTGTTTTTCCGGCTCCCAGGAATCCGGAAAAAATATCAATCTTTGTCATGTCTTTCTATCTCTCCTTTCAACTCACTGAATACAATTTTATCAGATCCAAAGCCTACTAAAAGCCTCTGTAAACAGTATAACACACAAGTCAAGACCCCCCTGGACATTTTTTCAGGCCCGGTCGGGCTCTGCCGGGATCAGTCCGCTACCGTGCAAGGATCGTCCACAGGATCCCCAGGAATGTACTGTCCTCTGCCTGCTGGTAGACTTCACGGGCAAGCAGGACCTTGTTGGTGATGACATTATCCACGCCCAGGCTCTGGACTCTCGAAAGCTCTTTCCGGTTGTCTACCGTCCATACATGGATCTGGCGGCCGCGCTCATGAATCAGATCGACGGTCTTCTCCGTCACAAAGTCTGACTTTGCGCTGTAGAAGTCAATGTCTTCCTTGTCGAGGAATGTCCCGTAGACCACCGACACGATGAATCCGGTCTCGATCTGGTCATTCCTCCGCTTGACAGCTGTCATCACGTCGTAGATGTTGGAGGTGATTACGCACTGATTGACGAAATCATACTCTTCCACCAGGGAAACAACAGCATCGACCAGTTCTTCCACATTGCCTCCCTGCGGCTTGATCTCGATATTCAGTTTGATCTTTCCCTTAGCCTCTTCGATCACTTCCCGCAGCGTGGGTACCTGCGTTCCCTGGTATGCCTTCGAGAACCAGCCGCCGGCATCCAGTTCCTTGATCTCCGCCAGTGTCATCGAGGCGACTGTCCGGTTGACCCTGCAGGTTCTTCTGCAGTTTGCGTCATGCATCAGGATGACTTCTCCATCAGCAGTCAGCCGCACATCAATCTCCGCGTAATCGGCAGTCGCTTCGATCGCAAGAAGGACCGCCGGCAGTGTATTTTCCGGTGCTTCCGAAGATTGTCCGCGGTGCGCTGTAAATTCTGTCGCCTCAAAGAAGGAACCCACATCTTTCATCCCGTCCCGGACGATCGAGACGATCGACAGGATGGAGGCCGCCATGGCAAGGCCGATGACAATCCACACCATGCCAGCCTGCTTCGGATCCGCCTTCGTGCCGTCGTAGCCGTATTCTTCCTGATAGGAAGTCAGTTCGTCGCGCGCATCCTTATACCGGTAGAACAGGTGAACAATCTTTTTCTGCAGCCCGCAGGCACACCAGGTACCCAGAATAAACATGGCCAGCGTATTCAGGGAATCAAACAGCTTGTGAAAATGTGCAAGAGCCATGGCCGGCGCCATGAACAGTCTCATTCCGCCGAGCACCAGAATACAAAGAATCAGATAAATGGCGCCGGAGATGAGATTCAGCACCAGGACGGAAGCAAGCATGCGCAGGATGAAATCCCGGAGATTTCTGTGCAGCAGTCTTCCGGAACTGCGGAAGCTTTCCGTCATGCTTTTATTCTCACCCGCATAATACGACAGGATAAAGGCCAGGCGTATCGCAAGAAGAAAGAGAAGAACAACGAGGAATCCGGCTCCCCAGACCGCATAGGTGTGATCATGCATAAATTCACGGATTCCCGTAATCTGCCGGATTCTCGTGGACAGCAGATACAGCATCGAAAGGCAGAAAAATCCCTCCGTGACAAGCACACAGGCAAACACACCGGCCAGGCCGCGCCGGACCGGTTTCCGGAAAGCATGTCCGACAAATACCAGAAATGTCCGCAGCCGGAACACCAGATTCTGCTCCGCCAGCGAATAACAGTGGTACATGAAGGCCTGCTCCAGAAAACAGGCGGCAGCCAGAACCAGCACCCAGAAGATGCCGTAAAGCCATGTCGATGGAAAAATCAGCATGTTCAGGATATTTCTCGGTGTAATATAGCTGTATCCTGGAATCGACAGCACCAGAATGGTCGTGCGGTTCAGCACCGGCAGCAGAACTGCCAGCAGAATCGCACGATAGACAAACACCGCAGCAGATACGCCGACGGTGTTTTTTCTGGATAATTGGAACATGACTCTCACGCCTTCCTGTCTTTCAGGTAAGTTTTCGGTAAAGATCCTCAACTTATTGTTGACAATCTGTATACGATAACTGTATAATACTTCGCAAATAAATAATTATGCATTTATTTATGTATGGTTTTTATGTTTGTTCTGCAGCATCGGGGAACACGCTGCGTCTTAATATCGGGAGGGAGTTAATATATGGATTTTCATGATCGTTTGCACGAACTCAGACACAAGAAGAAAATTACACAGAGCCAACTGGCAGATGTGATCGGATTAAAACCTACAGCCATCTCCAACTACGAATCCGGCCGGAATGAGCCTTCCTTTGACCGTCTGAAAGCGATGGCTTCATTCTTCAATGTCTCCAGTGACTATCTTCTTGGCATCTCTGATGCCTATGTGCCGCTCAGTGAGGAAATTCTCAACCGCGAGGTCGTAGAGCTTTTCAACCGCTATCAGTCTCTGAATCAGGAGAATCGCAAGAAGCTCGATACCTACATGCAGTTTCTGGAGTTTGAACAGAATTCCCCTTCGTAAGCGCTAAGGAATGACACGAGCATGACCTGATGAAGATCAGGCCATGCTCTTTTTTCAGTTCTTTCCGCTGGTCCCGAAGCCTCCCCGGTCCGGGTGTCCCAGTTCTTCTGTCTCGATAAAAGTAATCTCCGGCTGGTGCTTCATGATCCGGAACTGGCAGATCCGGTCATTCACATGAATGACGGTATCCCGGAGCGCCAGTGCACAGAAAAACCACTGGTCTCCGTCTCCACAGTAGCTCTCATCCACGATTCCCATGGAATTCGCCAGAATAATTCCAAAATTTTTATAGGTTGAACTGCGCGGAAGAATATGGGCTTCATATCCTTCCGGCAACTCCATGGCCACACCGAGCGGGATCAGCTTAAACTCTCCCGCTTTCATCTCCACTTCCTCGGCTGCCCGCAGGTCAATCCAGTCGGAGTTCCCATTGATGTAGCGTAGTTTTTCGATCTGATCCGAAAAATACTTAATCCGGATTGTCTTTTTTTCTTCCATATGTGTTAAATTCCAGATAGTACAGATACAAAACTATCGATGCTGAATCCATTATCAGGGACTTAAGGTGTCAGTCCCATCCCGGCCAGTCTCGACCGTGACTGGTCCGCACGCTCGGATTCCGGAGCGATTTCGATCAGCTTGCGGTACTGCTCGGCAGCCTCATCATTTCTTCCAAGCCGCTCAAAAGATCTCGCATAGAAATATCTTGCGTCGAGATTCTCTCCGTCCAGTTCCACAGATCTCGCCAGCGTCTCCAGCGAGCTCTCATATTCCCCGTTGGAATACTGTTCATAGCCGGTCTCATAGATCTTTTGGGCTTCCGCTGCAAACAGGGCAGAACCCAGCTGGTTATAGAGTTCGAGCGATCCCTTGAAGGTCAGCTCAAGCGGATCGATCTCCATCAGGATCGCCGTAGCGGCGTCGTTATCCTCTCGGAAATACGCCTCTGCTGCCTGGATCAGCTGCTCTTCGATCGGATTCGGTTCCGGTTCCGGCTCTTCGACCGGAATCTCTTCCTCCGGCTCCGGTTCCTTTGTCAGTTCCTCGATCTGTGCTGTCAGCCGCTTATTCTCAGCCTCAAGGCTCTCCGTCGCCGCAGTCGCCTTCGTCAGCTCTTCGTTGATCTTCACGATCTCCGCCTGTCCGGCATCCACGGCCTCCTGGCGGATTCCCGGCAGGATCGCGAACATGAAGAACAGAACACCGATAGCAATGCCGAGGATCAGGTTGATCCATGGCAGAATACTCGGTTTCTCTTCCTTAAAGCTCGCGGCCGGCGCAAAAGATCCGCCATCCCGGACCACCTCTTCCTGTGGTTCTTCCTCCTCCACAACCGGCTCCTCCTGATGCTCCAGGTGATGGATCTCGTTCAGATAGGAAACGGTGATGGGATTCGCGATATCCACTTTCTGCGCGATCGCAAGATACCGCTTCGCGCTCTTCACCTTCCCCTGCTTGATATAGAGCAGGGAGATCAGCTGCAGCGCCTTCAGATAGTGCGGGTTCAGGCTCAGGATCTTCTTCAGCTGGATGATCGCAAGATCATCACTGTGATCTTCGGCATATTTTAAAGAAACATTGTACTTCTCGATGACCTGGTTCATGGTCTGGAGCCGGGTCGGGTTCTTCTCGAGCTGCGAGATGAAATAATCCGCCTCGTTATCCTGTTCCTGATAGTTCTTGCTGATGACCCACTGGGCCAGTGCATCGAAGGTCTCCCCGATCTCATTGTAGATGAGACCGAGGAGATTTCTTGCATCGGTATTCGCCCGGTTGATCTCCAGACTCTTCTCCAGATCTGCGATCGCACCGGTCAGGTTTCTGGTTTTCGCCTTCGCCAGGCCGTCGTTATAATACCGGTTGGATATGGCGTAAAGGCGCTTGAACGCTGTGACATCTTCACCACAGCGGTCACAGGTGTTCCGTTTCGTAAGAACGCTCTTACAATATGGACAAAGCATCATCGTTACGCTTCCTCATCCTCTTCCTGCGGCCAGTCCGGGATCTGCATCTGCACACGGGCATTCACCGTCTGCTGCAGTTCTGCTTTTTCCATCATCAGCTGCTTCACGATGCCGATCACATCGGCCCGCTCCGCATCCCGGATTGCATCTTCCGCGCCTTCCAGTTCCGTGCTCGGACGGAATTTCTCCAGTTCTTTATCAAAATCTAACATATCTTTTCTCCGTGCTCCCTATGAAAACATCTTTCGGTCGGACGGACCGTCTTTATTTCACCAGCAGTGCCAGCCGTTCCTCGACCTGGGCCATCATATCGGTGTACTTCACCAGTTTCTGGCGCTCTTCTTCCACCTTCTCGGCAGGAGCCTTCTCGGTAAACCGCGGATTGCCGAGCATGCCGTTCGAACGGGCGATCTCCTTTGTGAGACGCTCCTTCTCCTTGGTCAGACGCTCGATCTCCTTGTCAAGGTCGACAAGATCCGAGAACGGCATGTAGATGGTTGCACCCGGGATCACCGCGCTGACTGCATCATCTGCGATGCCGGTGCGGTCTGCCTGGATGGTTACCTCATTCGCATGGGCAAGGGTCATGAAGAAGACTCTGCCTTCCTCAAAGATCCGGCGGATGTCCTCACGGTCGGAAACCACGAAGATGCTGGCCTTTCTTGCGATCGGCACATTCATATTGGTACGGACCACACGGATCTGCTTGACCGCTTCCTTGATGGTCTCGATCTCGGTCTCCTCTGTCTGGAAATCCCAGCCGGTCTTGAATTCCGGCCATGCAGAGATCATGATGGACTCTTCCATCTGATTCTTCACGGTCTCGTTCTCCTCGTCCTCGCGGAGTGTCGTGTAGATCTCCTCGGTGACGAACGGCATGAACGGATGCAGGAGCTTCAGGGCGTTGATCAGGACAGTCTTCAGCGTCCAGAGTGCAGCTCCCTTGGTATCATCGTTCTCCGCATACAAACGCGGCTTCACCATCTCGATGTACCAGTCGCAGAACTCCTCCCAGATAAAATCATACACCTTCTGGACAGCGATGCCAAGTTCAAATGCATCCATATTTTCGGTGACTTCCTTTGCAAGGGAGTTCACGCGGGAAAGGATCCACTTGTCCGCAGGCGTCATGCCTGCCGGAACTTCCCCATCAGCCACAACCGGAACCTCGGCCGCATCCAGGTTCATCATGATGAAGCGGCTTGCATTCCAGACTTTATTCGCAAAGTTACGGCTTGCCTCCACACGCTCATTGTAGAAACGCATGTCATTGCCCGGTGCATTGCCGGTGACAAGGGTAAGACGAAGGGCGTCTGCGCCGTACTTGTCAATGATCTCCAGCGGATCGATACCATTTCCGAGAGACTTACTCATCTTCCGGCCGAGCGAATCACGGACCAGACCATGGAACATGACGGTATGGAACGGCTTCTCGCCCATCTGTTCATAACCGGAGAAGATCATCCGGATGACCCAGAAGAAAATGATATCATAGCCTGTTACCAGGACATCTGTCGGATAGAAATAATCCAGTTCCGGTGTCTTCTTCGGCCAGCCGAGCGTGGAGAACGGCCACAGCGCGGAGGAGAACCAGGTGTCAAGGGTATCCGGATCCTGCGTCAGATGTGTGCACCCGCACTTCGGGCACTTCTCCGGCTTCTCCTTTGCAACGGTCAGTTCACCGCAGTCATCACAGGTCCACGCCGGGATCTGGTGGCCCCACCAGAGCTGACGGGAGATGCACCAGTCACGGATGTTGTCTGTCCAGTTGAAGTATGTCTTCTCCATGCGGTCTGGAATCAGTCTGATCTCGCCATTTCTCACAGCATCTGCTGCCGGCTTGATCATCTCATCCATCTTGACGAACCACTGCAGCTTGATCAGCGGCTCGACGGTCGAATGGCAGCGATAGCAGGTACCGACGTTATGGGTATAGTCTTCAATCTCTCCGAGCAGTCCCAGTTCGCGCAGTTCCTCGACGATGGCAGCTCTTGCCTCGTAGCGGTCCATGCCTTCGTACTTTCCGCCGTTGGCATTGATCGTTGCATCATCGTTCATGATGTTGACTTCCGGAAGATGATGACGCTTACCGACCTCAAAGTCGTTCGGGTCATGTGCCGGTGTGATCTTGACGACACCGGTACCGAATTCCATATCAACATAGTCATCCTCGACAACCGGGATCGGCTTGTTCACGATCGGAAGCCAGACCGATCTTCCCTTCAGGTAGGCATAGCGCTCATCGTTCGGGTTGACAGCGACAGCGGTATCACCGAGCATGGTCTCCGGTCTTGTGGTTGCAAATTCCAGGAACTCTGTGGTGGACGGAGTCCCGTCTTCATTCATCAGCGGATACTTGATGTGCCAGAAATGGCCGTTCTGCTCCTCGTACTCCACCTCTGCATCGGAAATGGATGTATTACAGACCGGACACCAGTTGACAATTCTCGAACCCTTGTAGATCCAGCCTTTCTCATACAGCTTGACAAAGACTTCGCGGACTGCCTCGTTGCAGCCCTCATCCATGGTGAACCGCTCGCGGTCCCAGTCACAGGACGATCCCAGTTTCTTCAGCTGGGAGATGATTCTTCCACCGTACTCGCGGCGCCAGTCCCAGGCGCGCTCGAGGAACTTCTCACGGCCCAGTTCTTCCTTGCTGGTTCCCTCCTCGCGGAGCTTCTCCACGATCTTCGCTTCTGTTGCGATGGATGCGTGGTCTGTTCCCGGCTGCCACAGCGCCTCATACCCTTCCATCCGCTTAAACCGGATCAGGATATCCTGAAGGGTGTTATCAAGGGCATGGCCCATATGCAGCTGCCCTGTGATATTCGGAGGCGGGATGACGATCGTGAACGGCTTCTTCTGCGGGTTCACTTCCGCATGGAAATACTTCTTTCTTAACCATCTGCTGTAGATCTGATCTTCAATTGCAGACGGATTGTACGTCTTCTCAAGTTCTTTTTTCATCGCATATTCTCCTTGTAAAGATGCAAAAAGCTCCCGTCCGTAAAGGACGAGAGCTGAATTCCCGTGGTACCACCTTTGTTCCGGTCTCAGGGTCTGTGAGCAACAAAGCTCCCTGAAGGCCGCTCCAATATCCGTAACGGGGATCACCGGTACTCCTTCTGCCGTTTACCTGCTTTCTGGGGAGTACTGTGCGGAAGAAGCATCCGCTTCTTCATCGCGAGAGTCACTTCCGTCTCTTCCCTGCAGGAGTCTCACAGCCACGCCCGGAATATTCCGGAGCGGAACCCCATTCTCTGAACAGTTCTGAAAACCTACTCATCTCTCACATCACATTTTTCATATAAGACTTCCCTATCATAATCGGAAAAGTGGAAATTGTCAAGAAGTATAATAACTGTTCAGGACCGACAATCTTTAGGAGTTCGACTTAGTCGAACTCCCACCGCAAGCTTCGCTGCTAATCGTTGCTTCGCAACTCTTGTCTATTAAGCGCGGGGTTGCATAGCAACCCCTGCCGTTACCGGCCGGTAAGAATTCGACAGAAAGCGGCTATGAAAGCAAGCTTTCAGCCGCTTTTCTTTCGAATTCTTGTCGGTCCTGAACAGTTAT
>CACZQN010000016.1 GCA_902783375.1 uncultured Lachnospiraceae bacterium
GGATAGCCTGTTTTTGCTGGCAAAACTTGCCTCGAGCAGGAAGCCCCCACTTCAAAGTCCGCAGGACTAAGTGGTGGGAGCCGTCACCAAAAGATGATTCGTTTTGGGACTCTGTAGCATATGATGCTGCTTCCTGGGGACTTTATGACATCATTTGATGCGTCTCTCCGGACCTTATGACACCATTTGATGCTTCTTCCGGGGCCCTGCTATGACCAGAGAAACAATAATTCGATTGTTTAGTCATGCAGGAATTGTTTTAGCCGCCTCGATTCCGGCGGGTCTCTTGACTGGAAAGAGAAAAATCACCATTACTAATCATGCAAAAAACGCGCCTTCTCCCTGAAACCTCACTTTGAGGGTCGGGAGAAGGCGCGTTCACATGACCAGGGAGATGATCATTGTTCTGAATAGTCATGAGAGGACCGGTCTGGATCGGTCGTCTGGAGCAGGGTGGCATGACTATTTAATAGAAAAAAGCGGCTTTTAGTCAAACCTGGCCGTCTGCGGACGGACTTTTCACCTTGTAACCGTGCTCGCAGCCATATTTATCCGTGGTGCCGGCACTTGTCCGGGCACTTGTCCGATCAATAAGCGTGTGGAATCAGGCCGACGAGGGCGTGCGGGACGTACGGTTCTTCGAGATACTTCACATTCTCGTCTGTGAGTTCGAGATCGACGGTTTTGACGGCCTGGTCGAAGTGGCTGACCTTGGTTGCACCGACGATCGGTGCGGTGACGCCTTTCTTATAATGCCATGCAAGGGCGACTTCGCTCATGGAGACGCCGTACTTTTCAGCGAGATCGTTGACATGTTCGATGATCACAAGATCTGCATCCTTGGTTGCGTCATACTTCTGGCGGATGACCTTGTCGGTCTCGCTGCGTTTTGTGCCGGATCTGCATGGGAGAGAGGACTGCCTGGAACGAAGGCTGCTGTATCTCGGCAAAGGCGAAAAAGCCCGATAAATGGCATATCTTTCCCGGTACGGCTGTGTTATAATGAGAGCAATAAGAGGTATGAGAACACTGCAGTGCCGGGAGGTAGCGGAACATGCGTAAACATGAGAATTGTATCTTCTGTCATCGGGAGAAGATCGCGACAGGCATCCTGTACGAGGACGATCTGGTGATGGCATTTCCGGACATAGACCCGATCAATGCCGGGCACATTCTGCTCGTGCCGAAGGAGCATTTTCTGGATGTGGATGACATGCCGGATGCGCTTCTGGCGCATCTGATGAGGGCCTCAAAAAGGCTTGTCCATGCGATGAAGGAAGCCTGCCGCCCGGACGGCTATACCATCATGCAGAATGGCGGAGCGTTCAATGATATCGGACACTATCATCTGCACATCTTCCCGCGATATGACGGAGATGGCTTCGGGTATGTTGGAGGAAAAGGAACAGAAGGTGTGAGCGAGGAGCAGCTCGGAGAGATCTGGTCCGGGATTGCTGCACTGCTGCAGAAAGAAGATGATTGTGAGGAGATGATCGAACATGAAGGATGAAACCATTTATCGCATCCGCAGATTCACGGAGGACCGGGACTGGGATCAGTTCCATTCCCCCGCGAATCTCGCGAAGTCTATTTCCATCGAGGCCAATGAACTGCTGGAGTGCTTCCAGTGGAGTGATACGGACTACGATCTCGCCCATGTAAAGGAAGAACTGGCGGACGTGATCGTCTACTGCCAGGACATGCTCGACAAGCTCGGCCTCGACGTCGATGAGATCGTGAACGCCAAGATGGATCAGAACGAGCGGAAATACCCGGTGGAAAAGGCCGCCGGAAGAGCAGACAAATACGATAGGCTGTGAGGATAGAGGAGCTGTACAGGACATCCATAACGGGAATGGGGCTGTAAAATGATATTCAGAATTACGGAAGGTGATTTTCAAAATCATCAGTTCGGAGACGAAGCGTATCTGTCAAACTGGCCGATGCTGTATATTCTGGAAAATGGAAAGCAGGCGTATATTGGTCAGTCGAATCATGTGAAGACCAGAATGGCAGAGCATCTGAGCAATGAACAGAAGCAGATCTTCGATAAGGTGCACTTTATTTATTCATCAAAGTTCAACCAGTCAGTAACATTTGATTATGAAGCAAAGCTGATTCAGTATATCGTGGCGGATGAGCGATTTGATGAAGTAACGAATGGAAACGGTGGGATCGCGGACAAGGATTATTACGGGAAAGGTTCCTATGATGAAGATTTTCATCAGCTCTGGCGGAAACTGCAGAGAGAACATCTTGCCGTAAAATCGCTGGAAGAGATCGAGAATTCAGATCTGTTCAAGTACTCGCCTTATAAAGAACTGAACAATGACCAGAGGGAGGCGGTCGATGCGATCGTCCGGCTCATCCAGACAGGAAATACCCAGGCGATTGTTGTGAACGGAATGCCCGGGAGCGGAAAGACCATCGTTGCAATCTATATCCTGAAACTGCTGAAGGATACGGAAGAGTTCAAGGAGAAATCGATCGGATTTGTGGTTCCGCAGACGTCGCTGCGGAAAACACTGAAGGACATGTGCAGAAGTATTTATAACCTGAAGCCTTCTGATATCCTGAGTCCGACGGATGCTACCAGAAAGCAATACGATATCCTTTTGGTGGATGAGGCACACCGGCTGCATCAATATAAGAATATTTCCTACATGGGAGCTTTTAAAAATACCTGTGAACGGCTTGGCATGACGACAGAAGCGGATGAACTGGACTGGATTCTGCATCAGAGCAAATGCACCGTCCTGTTCTACGATCGGGATCAGGTGGTCGGCCCGTCGGGGATTGATGTCCACCGGCTGAATCGTAAGCTTCAGCGGATGAATCAGGAAAGAAGACTCGTTTCCTATTATGAATTGCTGACACAGATGCGAGTCCGCGGCGGGAACAACTATATTGATTTTGTAAAAGAGATTCTCAGCGGTAAAGCGAAAGAGAAGAAAACTTTTGAGCAGTATGAATTTCAGGTGATCACGGACTTTGCTGCATTTGACCAGCTGCATTATCAGAAGGAAGCGGAATGTGAACTGACTCGGATGGCAGCGGGCTATGCCTGGGAATGGGCAAGCAAGAACGATAAAACAAAAACTGATATCGTGATACAGGGCATTTCAAAACAATGGAACTACGTCACGGAGGGATGGGTGCTCTCGAAAGGCGCGATCGACCAGGTCGGATGTATCCACTCGATTCAGGGATATGATCTGAATTATGCATTTATTATCATGGGCGATGAGATCGGATATGATCCTGTCAGCGAGGAAATCGTCATCTATCCCGAACACTACTATGACCAGAACGGGAAGCGGACCGCATCCTACGATGAATTAAAGGAGTATATTCTGCATATTTACTACGTCCTGCTGACCAGAGGAATCCGGGGGACATACCTGTATATCTGTAACGATGCGCTGAGAGAATATATCATGAAGGTGGTGGAGACTGATGTTACTGAGAGATTTTCATAAAGAAGATGGCGGGATCATAGCTGGATGGCTTCGAACAGAGGAAGAATTATACAAGTGGTCCGCGGACCGGTACAATAAATTTCCTCTTTCGGGCGACGATATCAATGACAATTATGCGCAGCAGCTGGAAACGGGACGGTTCTTCCCGCTGACCGCGGTGGATGATGGAGGGGATGTTGCCGGCCATTTCATCATACGATATCCGCGGGACGATGATGACAGTTCTGTACGTTTCGGGTTTGTCATCGTGAATCCGGAACTCCGGGGAAAAGGATATGGAAAGGAGATGCTCCGGCTCGGTATCACATATGTTCAGGAGCACCTGCACGCTGAAAGAATTGATCTGGGCGTATTTGATAATAATGAGAGTGCAAGACACTGCTATGAGGCAGTGGGGTTCCGGAAATATGGTGAAAGAGAGTGTGTGATGTCGATCGGTATCTGGAGGTGTACGGATATGGAATTGTTTATCGACAGAGAAGTATCTGCAGAAACAAAGTTGGAGACGGAACGCCTGCTCCTGCGCCGCTTCAGAGATAGCGATGCGGAGGATGTGTACAGATACGCCAGCGATCCGGATGTGGGTTCGATCGCAGGATGGCCGCCGCATCAGAATGTGACTGAGAGCCTGGATGTGATCCGGAATGTGCTGAACGGCAAGGAGGCTTATGCTATTTGCCTGAAGGAGGACGGGAAGGCGATCGGCGCGATCGAGCTGAAGCTGAACGGTCATACCGATATGACGGAGCGGGACGACGAGTGCGAGATGGGCTACTGGCTCGGGAAGCCATTCTGGGGCCGGGGCATCATGCCGGAAGCTGTGCGGGAGATGCTCCGCCATGCTTTTGAGGATCTGGGAATGCAGAAAGTCTGGATCGGATATTATGAAGGCAATACAAAGTCCAAGCGCGTCCAGGAGAAATGCGGATTCAAGTATCAATGGACATCGGAGAATTTGGATGTACCGCTGATGCATGAGACACGGACAGGGCATGTGAGCCTGATGACGAAAGAAGATTGGGAGATGATGGGAAATGATCCGATGGATAGAAGCTGCTGATGAGAAAAGCAGGATCTCGAGGGAGATCCTGGAGGCCCTCCCGGAATGGTTCGAAGTGGAAGAGAGCAGGGAGCGCTATATCGCGGAATCGGCGGGCTGGCCGTTCTGGGCTTACGTCGATGAAAAAGGCCGGTCCGGAGGCTTCCTCTGCCTGAAAGAGACCGGGAAAGAGACGATGGAACTTGCCGTCATGGGCGTCCGGAAGGAATGCCACAGGCGGGGAATCGGGCGGAGGCTTTTTGCGGCCGCTAAAGATTATGCTGTCCAGAAAGGCTATGCGTTCATCCAGGTCAAGACGGTCCGTGCGGGCGTGTACGCGGACTATGACATCACGAATGATTTCTATAAGAGCCTCGGGTTCAAAGAACTGGAAGTCCTGCCGGATTACTGGGATGAAGCAAATCCCTGCCAGATCTATGTGATGTCTCTGAAGAGCGCGGTGAACACGATCGCAACAAGACACAGCTACCGCGGGGCATTTTTACAGGAAGCTGTTCCGGAAGAGGACCTGATCACGATCGCCAGGGCCGGGATTGATGCACCGTCGGGGTGCAATCTTCAGACGACGGACTTGATCGTGGTCAATGATCCGGAGGTTCTTGCCCAGGTGAAGACGCAGATCGATCCGCCGGTTGCGGCGACGGCTCCCGCCATGATCGTGGTCCTGACAAGAAGAATCAACGCGTACCGGGACAAGTGTTTTGCCATTCAGGATTATTCTGCCGCGATTGAAAATATGCTGCTGGCGATCGTTGAACTTGGGTATCAGAGCTGCTGGTATGAAGGCCATATCACAGACGATGACAGGATCTGCGACAAGATCGCTGCTGTGCTGAATGTACCGGAAGAATATGACGTTGTCTGCGTCCTGCCGGTCGGAAAGGCAGCGGAGGATTACCATGCACCAAGCAAAAAATCATTCTCCGAGAGAGTACGGTTCAACCGGTGGTAAGTGATCGGACTGCATTTTGAGACAGAAGGGAAGTGCAAATATTGCACCACATACTTCAAGATAAGCATATAATTGCATATTGAGTAGATTGAAGCAATTGAGTGAAACGGAAGTATAATCGAAGACGATCACTGGAAAGGACTATGTGATGCTGCACTTAAAGACCGTCCGCCTGGAAGACCGGGATCTGCTCTACAATATCAACCAGAAATATCTCTATGAGATGACGAATTTCTATGACGACCCGATGGATGAAGAGGGAAATTATCATTATGGGTATTTTGAGGCGTATTTTACAGATCCGAAGCGGGAAGTGTATTTCATCTGCGATGACGATGTGATGGTTGGCTTTGCCATGGTCAATCCGTATTCTAATATTGGTGAGCATCCGGACTATACGATGGCGGAGTTCACGATCTTCCCGGCATACAGAAGAAAGCATTTTGCGATCGACGCGGCGCGGATGATCCTTGCCGGACATCCGGGGAAATGGGAGATCAAGTATAACGAGGAAAATGCACCGGCGAAGCGGCTGTGGAACTTGGTTGCAGCACCCTACCATCCGGAAGTGCACCACCTGAATGAAGAAGAGACGGTGCTTTCGTTTGAGACGGAGGAAACGAGGAATATCGCCGCGTCGGAGGAACCGGGTGTCTGCCAGAAGAATCAGCTGCTGTACAGGCTGATGTCGATGGAGGACTATGAAGCGGCATACGATCTGTGGATCCAGTGCGGCAACGGATTAAATAATAAGGATGATTCGCGGGAAGGAATTGAGAAATACCTGAGGCGCAATCCGGCTACTTCTTTTGTCGCGGTTCTGGACGGAAAGATCGTCGGCGTCATACTCTGCGGGCATGACGGAAGAAGAGGAATCATCCAGCATGCCTGCGTATCGCCGGACTGCAGGAGGATGGGGATTGGCAAGAAACTCGTCGACCTTGCGCTGGAAGCGCTGAAAAAAGAGGGAATCAACAAAGTCCTTCTCGTTGCATTTAAAAAGAATGAAGTAGGAAATGCCTTCTGGGAATCACAGGGATTTACGCTGCGCGAAGACCTGAATTACCGGAACAAAGCACTGGCAGAAATGATTCGGATCGATCCGTATTATCTGAAAGAAACCTGATTTTTAAGAAAACGGGAGGTGATTGCATGAACTTTTTCATCGAGGGTTTGCAGGGCAGCGGGAAGAGTACGCTGCTGCAGCAATTGGCTGATAAGTATCAGGACCATATGGTCTTCCACGAGGGTGATTATTCGCCGGTCGAACTCGCCTGGTGCACCTGGATGGATCAGAAAGCATATGAGAAAGCTCTTTGCGATTACCCGTCTCTTCGTGCAGAAATCGAAGAGAAGACCGTGACAGAAGGGGCACACAAGGTGATGCGCTATACGCAGATCCTCACAGATATTCCGGGATTTCATAAGGACATGGAACAGTATGAAATCTATAATGGAAGGATCCCATGGGAGACTTTCCGGGAGACCGTGCTTGGCCGCTTCCGGGCCTGGCAGGGAACGAACCAGATCTTCGAGTGTTCCATCTTCCAGAATATCGTCGAAGATATGATCCTGTTCCGCGTCATGACGGATGAGGAAATCCTGACGTTCTACCGGGAGGTGCGGGCAGCCCTCGAAGGGAAGGACTATCGCATCCTCTACCTTCGTGCAGATGACATCGAGCAGAATATCCGTCTCATTCGGAAGGAGCGTTCGGATGAACATGGGAACGAATTGTGGTTTCCAATGCTGATGGGCTTTTTTGAGCACTGTCCCTATGCAGAGGCGAAGCACAAAGGAGGAGAGGCTGACCTCATGGAGCATCTGCATCACCGCCAGGATCTGGAGCTGAGGCTCTGCCGCGAGCTCTTCCCGGACCACGCGACGATCCTACGGTCGAAAGCGGTGGATGTGGGAGCGCTGTAGAGATGATCTGCTTGCGTGTGATATCAGATCTCTTCTGAAAGCGCTTTTATGCTTCTTTTACGCATCTTTTACGCGTCTTTCCGGGGCTTGCTATGACCAGGAAAGCAAGAAAACTCTTATATAATCATGTAGAACTTGCTTTGACCGGGTGCTTTTCGGCAGGTCTCATGACTAATAAGAGTAATAAAATCGTTTTTAGTCATGCAAAAAACGTGCTTTCTCTCTGAAAACCTCCCTTTGAGGGCTGAGAGAAGGCGCGCAAGCATGACTGGAAAGACAAGTATTGTTCTTGATAGTCATGAAGGGCACTGTCAGGACATGCGGCCTGGAGCAGGGGAGCATGACTATAAAAGAGAAAAAGACGAATTCTAGTCTGGATATGCCCGCCCGGCCGGGCAGAAACCTGCGCCGACAGGGGGAAAACCCCGCCCGGCCGGGCAGAAACCTGCGCCGATAGGGGGAAAACCCCGCCCGGCCGGGCAGAAACCTGCGCCGACGGGGGGAAAACCCACCCGGCCGGGCAGGAAACCTGCGCTGGAAAGGGGAAACCCCACCCGGCCGGGCAGAAACTTGCGCTGGAAAGGGGGAAAACCCACCCGGCCGGGCAGAAACTTGCGCTGGAAAGGGGGAAAACCCGCCCGGCCGAGCAGAAAAACCAGGCCGGCAAGGCGAAAGCCCGGCCGGCCTGTAAACGAATCTATTTTACTTCCACTGATATACCGCAAGTCCATAGATATACAGCCCCAGCACGCAGGCGGGGACGAAGTAGCGGAAGAGCGGTATCATCCAATTCCTGATCTTGAGCCCTTTGCCGCTGTTGGCTTCGTTCATGAAGTTCTCCCAGCCCCAGCCGAAGCGGTTGCTGCAGAAGATCGAGAAGACGAGCGTGCCGAGCGGCAGGAGGTTGGTGCTCACGATGAAGTCCCAGAAGTCGAGCCATGCGGATCCTTTTGCAAATGGCTGGAAGTGCCATACGCTGTATCCGAGTGCGGTGGTGAGGGCGACCAGGAAGATGCCGATGCCGCAGATGAGGCAGCCCTTCGGGCGGCTCCAGCCAGTCAGCTCACGGACGCAGGCAAGGATATTTTCAAAAACGGCCAGTTCCGTAGAGAATGCGGCAAATACCATGAACAGAAAGAACAGGGTTCCCCAGATTCTGCCGCCGGGCATGTGGGTGAAGACGGTGGCCATCGAGTTGAAGAGTAGCGCGGGGCCGTCCGTGACTTCGATGCCGTAGGTCATGCAGGCCGGGAAGATGATGAACCCGGCGATGATGGCGACAAATGTATCTAGAATGATGACGTTCACGGATTCGCCCAGGAGGCTCCGCTCTTTGCCGATATAACTCCCGAAGATCGCCATCGAGCCGATGCCGATGCTGAGGGTGAAAAATGCCTGGTTCATGGCGGCGACCACGGTGGTGCCGTTGATTTTCGACAGATCCGGAATCAGGTAGAAAGCAAGGCCTTCTTTGGCCCCGGAGAGCGTGGCGCTGCGGATTGCGAGGACCAGCATCAGAGCGAGAAGCGCCATCATCATGTATTTCGTGACGCGCTCAAGGCCTTTCTCCAGCCGGAAACTGAGGATGCCAAAGCCCAGAACAACGGCGATGAACAGGAAGATGACATTGATGGCCGGATTGGAGATCATGGCGCCAAAGCCGAGATCTTCCGTTCTCCCGGTCAGGAACCGGCAGAAATAGTAGATCATCCATCCCGTGACCACCGTGTAAAATGCCATCAGCGCGATATTTCCAAGCAGCGCAAAATACCCGTGGATGTGCCATTTCTGGCCGGGCTTCTCCAGCTTCTGGTACATTTTCACCGGACTCGCCTGCGCCGCGCGACCGATGGCGAATTCCATCGTCATGCACGGCAGACCCAGAACGATCAGGCAGATGACATAGATCAGCACAAAACCGCCGCCGCCAAACTGCCCCGTCATCCACGGAAACTTCCACACATTTCCGCAGCCGATCGCACAGCCCGCGCTCAGCATAATAAAACCAAGTCGGCTCCCAAGCCGCTCTCTGGTATGATTCATCATTTCACCTCGTAAATACTCTCATTGTTCCCGCGTGGCAGTTTCCCACGTCTATGTCGGTGTCCCACGTCTGCGGCGGAAACACACGATTTCGGCAGGAACAACTTTTTATTTTAGCGCGTTGACGTAAAGAAGTCAATGAGGAGGTTCTTATGATTATTCTGATCACAGGCGCATCCCACACCGGTAAGACGGTGCTGGCGCAGAGACTGCTCGAACAATATCACTATCCGTACCTCTCGATCGACCATCTGAAGATGGGGCTGATCCGGAGCGGGAATACGACGCTGACACCGTCGGACGATGACGAACTGACCGACTATCTCTGGCCGATTGTGCGGGAAATGATCAAGACGGCCATCGAGAACCACCAGAATATGATCGTGGAAGGGTGTTACATTCCATTTGACTGGAGGAAGGACTTTGGCGGGGAATATCTTGCCGAGATACGTTTCATATGCCTTGCCATGAGCGACGACTATATCGACACGCACTTCGAAGCTGTCAGGGAGCACGCATCGGATGTCGAGGAGAGACTGGATGATTCCTACTGCACGGCGGAGCTCCTGAAAGCAGAGAACCGGAAATACATCGAGGGATTCCGGCAGGTGGGCGAAGAGGTTATCCTGATCGAGAAAGGGTATGAGGAGACAATGAGAAATGCTCTGAAGGGAGGACTTCATGGCGATTTGCGAAGTTTGCTTCAGACATTGTAATCTGCATGAGGGACAGGTGGGGTTCTGCGGTGCCAGGATCTGCCGGGATGGTGTCGTCAGGGCGGATAACTATGGCCGGATCACATCTCTTGCGCTCGATCCGATTGAGAAGAAACCACTTGCGCGCTTCATGCCGGGCAGCAGAATTCTGTCGGTCGGAAGCTACGGATGCAACTTACGCTGTCCATTTTGCCAGAACCACGAAATCTCCTGGAGTGCAGATGCGATGGCTTTCCGGAACCGGGCGGAAGAACTCACGCCGGACGAACTGGTCGCCATCGCGCTCCGGTACCGGCCGCAGGGAAATGTCGGCCTCGCGTTCACTTATAATGAGCCGCTGATCGGCTGGGAGTTCGTGCGGGATGCGGCAAAGCTTGCGCATGAGGCGGGGCTTGTCAATGTCCTTGTGACGAACGGAACGGCCTCGCTTCCGGTGCTGGAGGAACTTGCGCCGCACATCGATGCCATGAATATTGATCTGAAGGGTTTCACGGATCACTACTATCAGGATGTGCTCGGCGGCGACCTGGAGATGGTTCAGGCATTCATCCGCTGTGCCGTACAGACCTGCCATGTAGAGCTCACGACCCTGATTGTCCCCGGCGAAAATGATTCCGAGGAAGAGATGCGGGAGATGACCGCATGGATCGCAGGACTGGAGGTAGAGAGCGGCGCGCCTGCCGCGTATAGCGCTGGCAGTCAGGCTGCAATTGGCGCGCCAGGCGCGGAGATTCCTCTTCATATCTCGCGATTTTTTCCGCGTTTTCATATGCAGGACCGGGAAGCGACTTCTGTGGCCTGGATATATCACCTTGCGGAGGTCGCAAGGGAGCGCCTGAAGTGGGTATACACCGGGAACTGCTGAGGAAGGGAGGGCTGTTCATCCGGCCTCCTTGTCGTCCCGCCGGTTCATCTTGCGGTTTCATCTTGTCAGAAGAAAAGAAAGAAAAAAGATGCCCGCCGTCTGGCGGGCATCTTGGATAGCGTCTTGTGTAAGCATCTCATAGAGATGCGCAGTTTTTTACTTCTCCATATCCTCGATCATTGCGAGTGCGCCGTAGATGTTGGAATCATCTCCGAGTTCTGCGCATTTGATCTCGACGGTGGAGCGGATGGATGGCATGCAGTAGCGGTCGACTTCCTTGAGGATCTTCTTCAGGAAGATGTCGCCGCAGGCCTCGATGACGCCGCCGCCGTAGACGACGATGTCCGGGCTGAAGATGTTGATCATGCTGCCGGTCGCGATGGCGAGATAGTGGCAGGCGCGGTTGACGGCTTCGACCGTAACCGGATCCTTCGCTGCAAGTGCTTTCTTCAACTGCTTGCTCTTGAAGACGCCGTCCTTGACGGCATCTGCCATCATGCTTTCACGGCCGCGGGCAACCTGCTCGCGGATATAAGCGGACATGCCCTGCTTGCTCGAGAGGGCCTCAAGGCAGCCTCTCTGGCCGCAGCCGCAGAGCGGGCCTTCCGGCTCGAGAACGATGTGGCCGAGCTCAGCACCCTTGAACTTGTGCCCGGTGTAGAGCTTGTCATCCAGAATCAGGCCGCCGCCCATCCCGGTGCCCGGGAAGATGCCGACGACATTGTGATAGCCACGCGCGATACCGTATTTATACTCACCAAGAACACCAACGTTCACGTCATTTCCAATGAAAAATGGAACGTCGAATTTCTTTTCGATCGGGGTTTTGATGTCATAGTCCCGCCACGGCAGGTTCGGGGAGAAGAGCACGATGCCGTCTGCCGAATCGATGACACCCGGCGCACCGGCAGAGATCGCATGGATGTCCTTTTTCTTGATACCGGACTCCTCGATCATCTCCGCAACAACACTGATGATGAGCTCCTCGATATTTTCCTTCGAATCGCCGCCCTCTTTGGTTTTCTTTTTCAGACGGTAAATGATCTTCTTTTCTTCGTCGAAGATGGCGCCGAGCACTTTCGTGCCGCCAATATCCAGACAGATGTTATATTTTCCAGCCATAGTTGAAATACCTCCTTCTGGAAATTATACCAGATTCTGCGTGTGTTGTGAAGAGCCTGCAGCTGTTTTCCGGCAGATTCAGAAAAAGATCGGGGAGCCGCCTGAAGCGGCTCCCCGGGTATCATGCAGGTCAGTGTTTCGCTCAGAGTTTTGCGACGCCGCTGTCTCTTGCGGCCTGTGCGACTGCAGCTGCGACGGCCGGTCCGACTCTCTTGTCAAATGCCTTTGGCAGGATGTATTCTGCGTTCAGTTCTTCGTCGGAGACGAGATCCGCCAGCGCATGAGAAGCCGCGAGTTTCATTTCCAGGTTGATGTCTCTTGCGCGGACGTCAAGTGCGCCGCGGAAGAGGCCCGGGAAGACGAGGACGTTGTTGATCTGATTCGGATGGTCGCTGCGGCCGGTGCCAACAACGGCTGCGCCGGCTTCCTTCGCCTCATCCGGCTCGATCTCCGGCACCGGATTGGCCATCGGGAAGACAATCGCACCAGGCGCCATGGACTGGATCATTTCCTTCGAGACGATGTGCGGTGCGCTGACGCCGACAAATACATCGGCGCCGGCAAGGGCGTCGGCGAGCTTGCCGCTGAATTTCTCAGGATTCGTAATCGCCGCCATCTCGGCCTGGGCCGGGTTCATCTCGATGCCCTCGCAGAGAATACCGTTCCGGTCGACCATTTTCAGATGTTTGACGCCGAGGTCCATCAGGTGCTTGCCGATCGCGATGCCCGCAGAACCGGCGCCGTTGATGACGACCTTCACCTCATCCAGCTTCTTGCCGACCACGCGGATCGCATTCAGCATCGCCGCGCCGACCACGATCGCCGTGCCGTGCTGGTCATCGTGGAAGACCGGGATATCGCAGATCTCCTTCAGCTTGCGCTCGATTTCAAAGCAGCGCGGCGCCGCGATGTCCTCGAGGTTGATGCCGCCGAAACTGCCGGAAATCAGGTAGATCGTACGGACGATTTCATCAACATCTTTACTCTTGATGCAGATCGGGAATGCGTCGACGTCTGCAAATGCTTTGAACAGTGCGCATTTTCCTTCCATGACCGGCATGCCGGCTTCCGGACCGATGTCACCGAGACCGAGGACAGCCGTACCATCGGTGATAACCGCGACGAGATTGTGCCGGCGGGTCAGGTCAAAAGAAAGATCCGGATTCTTCTCGATTGCAAGACAAGGCTCCGCAACGCCCGGTGTGTAGGCGAGGGAGAGATCATCCTTCGACTCCACCTTGACGCGGGAAACAACCTCGATCTTGCCTTTCCATTCTCCATGCAGCCGCAGGGACTCTTCTGCGTAATTCATACTCAAACCTCCTGAAATGACATTTGAAATCACGGCGATTATAGCATACCGGAGCACGGGAACACAATGGTCACGGGCGATTTTAGCGAAATTAAGCGAAGGCCTCCCGCACCTGGGCAAGGAAGCGCTCCGCGATCGGGGTGAATTGCTGGTAGCGGTTCCAGATCAGATAGAGCTCCGTGCGGAGTTCCGGGATGAACGGGCGGAAGACGAGACCATTTTCTTCGTTGCAGCCGATGAGGTTCCGGAAGGTCAGCAGGACACCGAGTCCTTCCCGGGCGAAGACCGAGCCGTTGTAGGAGAGACGGAAGGTGCCTTCGAGCTGCCATTTGTCATATGCCTTCCCGGCCCAGCTGCGCAGCTCGCCATTCCAGCTCTGCTCGGAGCAGAAGATCGGAACACTGGCGAGATCCTCCGGCATGATGCCGGGCTTCGATGCGAGCGGATGATCGGCCGGCATCACAGCGCCCCAGGTATCCGCCTCCGGGAAACGGATAAAATCGTATTTGCTCTCATCCGGCATCTCGCAGAGCACTGCAAAATCAAGCAGGCCCTTATCCAGCTTCTCCGTCACCTGCTCGGTGTCACCGCTGGTGATGTGGTAGTGCAGATTCGGGTACTGCTCCTTACAGGCCCGGATCTCCCGGGCCAGATAGCGGATCTGCCAGGACTCCGCCATACCAAACGAAAGCTCACCGCCCGTAATATCATCGAGCGAGATAAATTCGCGCTCAATCTTATCCACCATATTGACCAGGTCCTCCGCGCGGTTCCGCAGCAGCACCCCCTCCTCCGTCAGGCGGATGCTGAAGGAATGCCTGGTAAAAAGCTTTTTCCCAAGCTCGTCTTCAAGCCCTTTCAGCGCTTTCGAAAGCGTCGGTTGCGTCACATGCAGAATCTCCGCCGCCCGCGTCATATTCTCCTCACGCGCAATCGCCAGAAAATAACGTAATGTACGGATTTCCATAGAAGGCTCCTTTCTGATGCCCGGATGATAGGGCGGCGGGCTGCAGCGACCGCCTGTCGCGCCGGCGCGGCCGCTCAGCCAGCTTACTGACCAGCTTGCTTACCGGCTTGATTAACGGCTTTTTGCCGGCGCCGGCCGCCTTTTGACAAGGATCAGCCCGATTACGGGCTGATCTCAAGGGAAAAAAGTGAGGTTTACGGATAAACCGGGATTTAGGACAAGTCTTATCCGTAACCCGGAATTTATCAAAAAGTGAAATTACGGATAAGAGATGGCCTCAAGTGTATCTTATCCGTAGTCAGATCAGGTTCCCAGGCTGATTTCAAAGGAAAGACTTGAAAAACAGCAATAAGGGCTACGGATAAAAGATTGTTTTCAAGTTGCCTTATCCGTAAATCGAGGAAATTACAAAATTTGTATTACGGATAAACGGAGAGGAAAAAACGAATTATCCGTAACCTGGCTTGCGGAAAGTGTTCAACTCCCGGAAATCCGCCCTGAATTGCCTGGGAAAAGCCTTCAACTCCCGGAAATCCGCCCTGAGATATAAATTCAATTCATATCATGATATAAATTATAACTATTAGACAAAACTTCCGCAAGCGGATATGATAGCATTGACATAGAAAAGAAGAAAAAAGATAAGGGATAAGAGAATAAGAGATAACAAGTCTGTATCCAGAAAGGAACAGCGGACATGGACGAGAAAGAATTGATCAAAGGCCTGGAGGATGTGGGTTGCAGCCGGGATCAGGCGGCGCGGATCTGCTCGCTGTATAAGGCGGGAAGCTATCGGGAGATCCTGCACCAGCTGAAGATGCAGCGTTGCGCACTCATGGATGCGATGCACGAGAGTCAGCGGAAGGTGGACCGGATGGACTTCCTGATCCGGAAGCAGGAGGAACTGCTGCGGTAGAGATGCTGCCGTAAAGGGACGGGAGTTAGCCGGAAGATAGAAGAGATAAGAGAATTAGGGGAATAGAAGGACAAGAGAAACTATAGCGATACAAGAAAAGAAAGCGAGGTTTGGTGGTATGTTTTACAGAGATTTTCAGGGAATGAAGCTGTCGGCGCTTGGGTTTGGCGCGATGCGTCTGCCAGTTGTGGACGGAGATGACAGCAGGATTGATGAAGAGACATCGCTGCGGATGGTCGATATGGCCATGGCGAATGGTGTCAACTATTACGATACCGCGTGGGGTTATCACGGGGAGAATTCCGAGCTCGTGATGGGCAAGGCGCTGGCGAGATATCCGCGGAAGAGCTTCCATGTTGCAACGAAGTTCCCGGGCTATGATCCGTCGAACTGGAGCCGCGTGAAGGAGATCTTCCCGAAGCAGCTGGAGAAGCTGCAGGTGGAGTACTTTGATTTCTATCTCTTCCACAACGTGTGCGAGATGAACATCGACGCCTATCTTGATGACGAGAAATATGGTATCTACAGTTATCTGATGGAACAGAAGAAAAACGGCAAGATCCAGCATCTGGGCTTTTCCTGCCACGGCAATATCGAGACGCTGACGCGTTTTCTGGAGGCGTATGGCAAGGATATGGAATTCTGCCAGCTGCAGCTGAACTACCTCGACTGGGAATTCCAGAATGGCAGAGAGAAGGTCGAGCTTCTGAAGAAATGGAACATCCCGGTGTGGGTAATGGAACCACTCCGCGGCGGAAAGCTCGCAAAGCTTGCTCCGGAGTATGAGGCTGAACTGAAGGCACTCCGCCCGAAAGAAGACACACCGGCCTGGGCATTCCGGTTCCTGACAAGCATCCCGGAGGTGACGGTAATCCTCTCCGGCATGTCCAATGAAGACCAGCTTGAACAGAACCTGATCACGTTCCAGGATGATAAGCCGCTGAACGAGAAGGAGATGGAGACGATCCTTCAGATCGCAGACAAGATGACCTCCGTCGGCACGGTGCCGTGCACAGCCTGCCATTACTGCGTGAGCCACTGCCCGATGGGCCTCGACATTCCGCATCTCATCTCGCTGTACAACGAGCATGTATACACCGGCGGCGGATTCATCGCCCCGATGGCACTCGGCGCTCTGCCGGATGATAAGAAGCCGGCGGCCTGCCTGCACTGCAGAAGCTGTGAGCAGGTCTGTCCGCAGCAGATCAAGATCAGCGAGATCATGGGCGACTTCGCAGCACGGCTCGGGTAAAGATACAATCTTGACAATACATCAAAATTGATGTATTCATGTAGTCATGATGACAATATATGACTACACTACAGCTGGGGGGAAGAATCTCATTTTAGATTATATTGCAGACCTTCCTCCTGCACCAAAAGCTGAGATTCTGGCGGTTCGTCAGCTGATTGGGGAGAAAGGGTTAGAAGCTGGTCTCCTATAATGATGACGAGGTACTGAATATGGCATTTGTGAAAGCAGATCTGGCAAAAGAGAAAGAAGAATTAGAGCAGCTGATACTGGAGAGTGAAGACGCGCAGAAAGCAATGGAAGAATTTCGAGCAAGAATTGCTTTGCAGCAGCAGCTGATACAGATGCGGAAAGCGGAACATATGATGCAGCAGGATGTTGCAAAAGCATCAGGTCTCTCGCAGCAGGCGGTCAGCAGAATTGAGAATGGAGCAGGTGCGACCATTCAATCTCTGATCAAGTATCTGGCGGGAATTGGTTATGGTATAGAGCTAAAAAAGATCTGACTCCGCAATCGGCTGCGTGTATGAAGAGAAACAAAAATAACGGACACAGCATGGTTTTGTTCCATTCTGTGTCCGTTTTTTGCGCCTTGCGCTAAGGAAAACGCCCTGCGCTGCGGGTAAGGCAGAACACCTTGCGCGTCAGGATCAACATTCTTACTTATTGATGATGTTGATCCCCTCGATGTTGAGGTTTTTGTTCAGATCCTCGTCCTTCGGCTGGACCTTTGGCTTTGCCAGCTTCTGCTTCGTCTCGGCGAAGCGGGTGGTGAGCTCGGTCGGGCCGATTTTGGCGAGTTCGATCGCATCGTCAAGTTCGAGATCCTTGAAAACATAGCTGGCGCATTCTCGTGACTTCAGTCGTCAGTCATCGGCTTTTTACCGGTAATCAGATTCTCCGGAGCGTCCCGGCATATGCGTCGGTTCTCGGCAGCCAGTCAAGGAATTCCTTGATCGACTCATCCCAGAACTGCCACTCGTGACCGTAGTTGCGGGTGAAGTTGGTCGTGACCTTCGCGCCTTCCTTCTCGAGGAATCTTGCAAATGCAGCGGAGCCCTGTGGGTTGTCCTGGGTGCCGGTTGCGATGTAGTAATCCGGAAGCTTCTTGCCCTCAGCCTTCGCCTTCGCAACGAGCTCCTTAGCCTCCTCGGAGACCATGCCATCCCAGTCTGCCTCGGTCAGCGCTGCGCGCTGCTCCGGTGTCAGGCCTATCGATTTGCTCATGTCGAGCATCGGTCCTGAAAATGCTCCGACGGCTCTGAAGTTCTGCGGGTTGGAAAGGCTGTGCAGCAGCGAGCCCATGGAACCCATGGAAAGGCCGGCGATGTAGGTGTCCTCCGGACGATCGGAAACATGGAAATTCGCCTTCACAAATTCCGGCACTTCGTATGCCAGGAAATCAAAATGTCTGTCTCCGCTGCCCATCAGGCCGAGACCGGTATTGGAAGCAGCAGGCTGGTTGCGGTACCCCTTATTTTCCGCAGAAATCGTAACAACCGCAATCTGACGCTCCTCCGCGTAGCGCTCCAGACTCGTATAACGACCCCAGACCGTCCCGTTATTTGCAAAGCCATGCAGCAGATACAGAACCGGATACGGAGCCTTGCCGGCATGCGACGGCTTCTGGCCCTCCGGCAGCCCAAACCCCATGGACTCCGGGCAGGTAATCGTCGGAACGATCACATTCATCTGCACCTCACGAACCAGCGTGTAGGAGATGAAATTGGTTTGAAATAAAGCCATAACAAAAACCCCCTTCTCATTTAGAATTAGAATAAGGAAACCATGCATCTATTGTAAACGTTGGGGGGACGAGAATCAAGAGAAATTGTGGCGAACTGACAGGGCAAGAAACTTGACCGTCTGATGGTAGAATGATAAAATGAAAGGTAATCCGTAACGAATCCTTCGGTGATTTATATGGATAAGCTGAGCAGCAGCCAGAAGATCAGCACGGAAGCTGCTTGCAATGTTCTGGGAATCTCTTTCCGGGATTACTGCAGGGCAAAGGAGCACCTGGCGCTGGACAAGTAAAGGATCTTCCTTGACAATTCATCACTTCGTCTTTATAATCAGAGATAAGAAAGGCACCACTGTGGTACAGTGGTTCGCTTTCGGTCGTTCACTGCAAAAAGCAGCCCTGGCCTACTGCGAAATAGGGGGCTGCTTTTTGAGTGTCATTATTTCTTGTCGTGGCGCATCGCGGCCAGTGTGACAAAGATGCTCACACTGGTGACGACGATGCTCACGATGTTGATCAAATCGCTCATCCGGCTTGCCTTTCTGAAGATTTCCCATGCGCGTTCCTCCTTTCATGTTGCGGGAGTTACTGTTACAGTTGATCGACCGAAAGACGAACCACCCATCCACTATCAGTGGTGCCGATATCAGTGTAGCATCTATCACAAAAAGAGACAAGAAAGAAGAGACAGTTTACAAAAAGATAAGATTTGCCTCGATACAACTGTAGAATATCGACCTTCTTTTTGTGAAAGATGCACAAGAAATTCTGAAAAATGGGAGAATATTACAATTCGTGCTTCTGTAACTATCGTTTCACTTGCCTGGATGAAGACTCAATCTTCCTTGACAATTCATCACTTCGTCTTTATAATCAGAGATAAGAAAGGCGCCACTGTGGGTACAGTGGTTCGCTTTCGGTCTTTAGCTACAAAAAGCAGCCTACGACTACTGCGAAATAGGGGGCTGCTTTTTGAGTGTCATTATTTTTTGTCGTGGTGCATAGCGGCCAGTGTGACAAAGATGCTCATACTGGTTACGATGTTCATCAGGCCGGGAGTTTTTATGCGAAAAGAAATCAATCTTCATGGTATTACATATCTCCAGCCGCTGAGTGTGGGAGCTTCGGAATGGTATTATGGGATGGATTATACCAGTGGTGATTTATATGAAGCGGAGGAGATCTATGAGGAGAAAGGCAAGGTGAGGGGGAATCGCCTGTGTCTGGTTCATTATCCGGACGGGACGATTTATGAGCCGATGCCTGCGCGGGAGAACCTGGCACTTGGCGAGCCGGTGTATGTGCGTGGGGAAGATATGGCGTCCTGCGAGCCGGTGCGTGATCGTGGGGAGTGCAGGATTGCCTTCCCGGCGGTTGACTTTGCGGAAGGTGTGATTACGATCTGGGAAGTCAGGTGTGAGGCTTTGCCTGCTGCGGGACATGAAACAGATGAGAAGCATCTTCACAAGCTCGCGGAGCTTCCTCTTTCTTCTATAGATAATTGCTACAACCTGCGGCTGCATGTCTGGCCGCTGACGCTCAGCCGGCAGCCGAATGACGGGGTGTTTGAATTGGTTTGGCCGGAGCGGCGGTCGATCGTGGTCGATGAACGGGAGTCTTTCTTCTATAGAGAAGGGGACAGGCTGTACTTTAACAGATGGTATGAAGATCCGGACTACCGGGAGGAGACGCTCATCCGAAGTGCCGCCACCGGGGAGGTGCTTGAGCAGCTACCCGGTGATATACAGATTATGCCAGGAGGAGAGCTGTGGCATCTGCACTGATGCCGCGGCTCTCCTTTTTTTGCCAGGATTCTGACAGGGAGTTCTTCGCTTTCGCCAGAGCTTGCTTGCTTTGGCCAGAGATTCTTTGCTTTCTGCACAAACTTCTTTGTTCCCGTCGGATATTTCCAGAAAAAGTTGTAAAATGCACGCAAAAGAAACAAACTCCATAGAAACAGAAAATTCTACCGAGATAATTCTAAAATAATCTATAAAAAGGTCTACCTTTTAAAAAATCTAAGAAATTCAAGCCTCCTGACCCTGAAAAAGGGCACAGTACCGCCAGTAATCCCATAATATTTCAACTTATTTATACCACGCGGTTCCCCTGTTGTCAAATACCTCTTTTCTCATCTTTAACGGCTTATTACAAACATAAATTCCCATATTTCGGTGCGATTGTGCCACATAAGGACACAATTAAAAAAGTAGACCTTTTAAAAAGTGATGTTTTTATTCGATATGTCAATGATGAATTTGGCAAAATCAGGTTTAAAAATGACAGATTGAATGAAAGCGGGGGTTGAATCGAGAAACATGTTAAAAAGGAAAATTGACAGAAAGCTGGAGGCCTGGCTGAGGGACTGGCAGGAACGAAGCGGGCCGAATGTCCTGATGATCGAGGGCATCCGCGGCATCGGGAAAAGCACCTCGGTCAGAGCATTTGCAGAAGCACACTTCGAAGAAGTGATCTGGCTGGACTTCCGGGAGGATCCGAACGCCAAGAAGATCATCGGAAGTTACTCGGATATAGAATATGCCAACTACGTACTCATGGCGGGGTACGGGACGAAGATGGAAGAAGGGAAGACGATCATCGTCTTCGACAACATCGATTACCTCGGATCGGTGACGATCTGGTCGACCCTGCTGCTGTACCTGAAGGACGGCCGCTACCCGGTCATCGCCATTTCCGGCGAGGATGTCCTTCAGAAGCAATCTGCACGGCCGGCAAGTATTGATCCGGACACCGGACGCCGCACCCGCGCAAAGAATACGAATCAGACAGAATCACTTTCAGATCCGGCTGTTGCCGCAGCAGACGCTGAAGGCAATGGCCAGACCGAGCCGGCTGCGGAGATCGCAGACCAGATCCCGCGCACACAGCAGCGGATCACGGCGAAATACATCGACGACCTGCGGCTGACCGGGGAGATGATCGCACCGAGCGAAGCGGAAGCGGAGCTCGCGGCGCAGATCCCGGTGATGAAGATGCAGGCCATGGATTTCGAAGAATTCCTGTGGGCGAAGGGCATCAGCGAAGAGCAGATCGACACCGTCCGGAACTGCTACCACAAGGTTAAAGCCGTTCCGGAGAACCTGCACCAGATCATGATGAACATGATGTGCATCTACATGCTGATCGGCGGATTGCCAGAGGTTGTGCAGGGACATATCGACCGGATGACCCCGATGCGCTCCCGCGAGATCCAGCAGAAGTATCACCAGGATGTATGCGCGATGATCGATGAGAAGTTCACGAAGGCGAATTCGCGAAACCTCATCGGCATCCTCGACTCCATACCGGAACATTTTCAGGCAGACCCGCACAACCACAAGTTCCAGCTGAAACGCGTGGAGCTTGGCGGCACGAACCGCAAATTCGAGCGGTGCATCCGGTGGCTGGAGTCCGCGGGATACATCCACAAGTGCATCAACCTCACCGTACCGGTGATCCGCGATGACACCCGGATCGACAGCCAGTACGCGGCTTACCTCCCGGACATCGGCTGGTACGTCAGCCGCCTGCCGGAGAGCATGCAGTTTGAGATTCTCCGCGGCGATCTGAAGAAGAATGACTACGCCGTCCTGAACTGCCTGATCGCCGACTTCATGATCAAAGCCGGCCAGGACATGTACTACTACCACCGCCGCTCCGGCCTCACGATCGATTTCCTGATCCTGGACCCGGAACACGAGACGGCCAGCATCCTCATCGAAGTCGCCCACTACGGCAACTCCAAAGCCGTCCGGACCCTGCTAGACACCGAACCCGGCGCCAGCGTCTCCCGGGCCATCGTCTTCACCCAGGGAAATGTCCAGACCGACGGCAGACGGCAGCTGCTGCCATGGTACATGGGGTATTTCATATTTGAAAAATAAAGAACTGCAATTTTATTTAAAAATGCACATAGAAAACTGTAAGGTCACACACAAAAAGCGGTCTATCTATATGTAAACACCTGTTTATATCCACTATGCTTCATCAATGTGGCATAAACGGTTCAAATAGATCATCAAACAAGATCCCTGTTGCGGGCGGCAGCGGAACAGACAGGCTGTTCCGGATGGACGCCAAAGAGCAACAACAAGGAGGTTTTATGAACACGAAGAGAAAGAAATGGATCTCATTCGCCCTGACGATCATGATGGTCCTGACGATGCTGCCGACGAACGCGTTCGCAAACATCGTCAATGCGACAAATGATATCGGGTACGTTGAGACAGCGCCGACAAAGACGCAGGCCGCGGATCAGTCTGCCCTGAAGGTGGCGGCTGAGACCGGCGATGGTGAAAACACAGGCGAAGGAACGCGAGAAACGTCAGATGAAGGGAATTGTACACTGACGTTTTACAATCGTGATGCCGAAATGTACGCAACTGTAGAAGTTGTGAAAGGCCAAGCGATAGGCGAAAAGCTGCCAGAAACCATTGCACGTGAGGATTATAACGCTTACTGGGCAATCGGCGAGATTGTGCAGAGTGGCCAGGGCAATGAGATCAAAGTAACTGGCGCACGAATTGATGCTAGTTATGTTCCGACAGCAGATGCTACACTTGTGCCGGATTACTCTCCCATTGAGTATACCGTTACTTTCTACGCGGAAGATGGAGAGACCGTTAAAGCTACCAGGAAGGTAACGGCCGACACAAATTATGGTGTTGCTGATATGCCTGAAGTCCCTGCTAAAGAGGGATACACAGGTAAGTGGGTCTATGGAGAGAACAAGGATCAAGACTTCACAAATGCAGTGAGTGTATCCAAGGATACGTCTGTTTATGCTGCATATGAGCAGAATGTATTTAATGTAACATTTAAACTAGATTCAGACGATAATAAAGCCTACCAGACAGATACATATTACAAGAATGATGAGCTTGTACTGCCGGCTGATCCTGTTGTGGAAGGCAGAGAATTTATCGGCTGGTATGCTGATGGACAAAAATATGAAGGCGGCGAAACAGTAACAAGTGATCTTGAACTGGTGGCTGCTTTCAAAGATATGCTATATATTGACTTTATTGTATTGGCAGACGATGGAACACGTATTGAAAGGCTTTCTCAGTATTTTCGTAATGAAGGGGAAGCTATTGGGACAATGCCGCAGGATCCTTTCGTTGCAGGAAAAGTATTTGAGAAGTGGGTGGTACAAGGATCTGATCCTGAAGTTGAAGTGACTGCGTCCACAGTAGTAGACAAAAGCTTTACTGCGGTTGCTAAATTCCGTACGCTTTCTGTCTATGATATTACTGTAGAATACTATTATTTAAATGACGCTGGAAACGAAGTAATCTTCAATACCGATCTTAGCCAGGTTGAAGCTCATGAACTTCCATATACGATTACTGCACCGGCTTCTACGCATACTTCGGAAAATGAAGTTGTAGGAGGCCCTGAGTATTATGCAGCGACAAGAGTCATCACGGTAAAAGAAGATGACTTTGATGCAAACAGAGCATGTAAAGTTCGTGTTCAGTATGTTGAGTACACTGCTGAGTATGATTTTGTATACATGCTGAAAGATCTGGAAGGAGAGGGTTTTACAGTAATTGAAAGAACACATCAGTTCGGCGTTCTTCATTCTGTTGTGACTCCTATTGTTAAAACTTTTGATTACGCGACTTTTGCAAGTGCTGAGACTGCAGAGATTACGCAGGAAGAAGGCCAGGAAGTACATGTTTTTTATAACCGCAAGAACTTCTCTGTTTCCTATGAATCAAACGGAGGTAGTTATGTTGGCGGTGTAACAGTTCCTTATGGTACTGCATATACTGTAAGTTCTACAGTACCTACTCGTACAGGTTATACTTTTGCTGGTTGGTATTTAGACGAGGCCCTTACCAATCCTGCGGAAAATACGGTAACAGTAGAGGGAAATACAACCCTGTATGCAAAGTGGAACGGAGACACGGTTCATTATACGATCGTCTATATGTTCGAGAAGTATGATGATACTGGTACAACTGCTTCCTATGTATATGACAATTCCAGAGATGCAACTGGAACTGTCGGGACAACAGCACAGGCGTCAAGTGCACCACTTATTACTCGGACTGGATGGGAAGTTGACACGACAAAGAATGCAACTTCCGTTGTTACGATTGAGGCAGATGGGTCATCTGTTCTGTTTGTTTATTATAGGTTGAAAGAATACACGTTTAAGTTTAGACCGGGAACTTATGTAGAGGGAGGGTTGTTTAGTTCTACTACTTATGATGTAACAGCTTCGCTAAATGGACAGTCTAGAACGGGAAATAACGAATTTTCTTATTCATTTAAAGCGAAGTTGGGACAGAATATTTCTTCACTTTGGCTTAATGCAAGTAACGGTACTTATCGGTATGGGTATGGTAATGTAAGCTTTAGCGGTTGGATAAAGGTCGGTGGCGACACTGTATATGTTACAAAACGAACAATTCTTACAGAAGATATGCTTCCGTCAAGCGGATCTACCATTACTTATGAAGGAAACTGGTTGACGCGCACAGTTACATATACTGTTAATTATATGTTACAGAACGCTGATAATGACCAGTACACAAAATCAGAAACATATAGTCAGACATATCAGTTTAGTGATGGTTCGTCAATCAGTCCCAAGGATATTCCTGGCTATACATATGTACGTAGAAATGATTCGGGAAATACAACTACATTCTATTACAACCGTGATACCCACAAGATTGATTATTATTATGGCAGTACCAAACTTAAGACTATAGAAAACATTAAGTTTGATGCAACCATTTCTGGCTCAACCTACAACTGGACGCCGACGGCTGCACAGTGTGGTGTCGACAGTGATTATACTTTTGATGGTTGGTATGCTGACTCTGGGCTGAACTCTAAATACACCTTCAGCAAGATGCCGGCAACGAATGTGGTGCTTTATGCTAAGTGGAATGCGCCGAAATTTACTGTAACTTTTGTTGATGGCGATGATGCCAACACTGTATACAGTACACTTGAGGATGTCGTAAAGTATCATACAGTTTCTGCACCAGAAAACCCGACAAAGGCTGGTTATAATTTCGACGGTTGGTTTACAACAGCAGACGGTACTGAACTTTATCAGTGGACAAATCAGATTACTGTTGACACGACCATCTATGCTCATTGGACAGAAAAGACGATCAGTTATACTGTCAAATACGTAGATGAGGATGGTAATGATGTTGCGACGCCGAAGACTGTTACCAATCCGAATAATAGAATTAATGATATCATTACCGAGCAAGCTGTTGCAGTAGCTGGTTATCGGCCAGATGAAAACAATAAGACATTAACTCTTACCGGTGTAGATGATAATAATGTTATCACCTTTAAATATAGTAAAAAAGGTGATACAACAAGCTATATCGTCAAATATGTCATTGCAGATGGTGAAACCGGTGCAGGGACAACTGTTGCGACTGCTAAGACAGTAAATAATGTTCCGGGTGATACCGCCTCTGTAATTGAACTGGCAGCAGCTGTAGACTACGAGGCGCTTTATGAGGCAGTACCTGCTCTTAATGGAATTGAGTTCTTCCCGGATGCAGTGGAGAAAACACTGACATTAACTGCAGATCCTACTAAGAACGTCCTTACATTCTATTATTCCAGCTATAAGAATGCTACGGTAAAAGTCAACTTTGTTGACATGAATGGCGAATCAATTCCAGGTGTAAGTGCTGACACACAAATTCTGAAAGTTGGTAAGACATTTACACTTAGTCGTACACCGATTGCTGGATGGGAATTGAACAAGGCCGTTGTAGGAACTAGTTATAGTGGATCTGAAGCAGGTTCTTCTTATAAGATTACAGAAGAAACCACATCAAATGGTCTTGAATTTACATTATTCTATCAGAAGAAAGCAACTGTAACCGTTGTCAATCAGTCGAAACAATATGATCAGACTGCGTTGACATTACCGGCGGCTCTTGCCGATCAGGTAAAAGTAGAGGGTATGCTGGATGGAGATAGGATCTCAAATCTGGAATATGATTATGCAAATGCAGACTACAATAACAATGGTCGTCTGAATGCTGGTATTGCGACAGTTACACCGAAGAATGCAGCAATTGCCGGTAAGCATGCTGGGATGCCAAATTATTATACCATTCGGTATATAAGCGGTACGCTGACTGTTACGAAGATCAACGTCACGGTTCGTGTCGAGCCAGACCGTTGGACCGGTAATGTCTATGATGGAACCGAGAAGAAGACCGGCTTTACAAATGATAAAAAGACGCTTAATGACTATGTTATGATTAGTCATGATGGGTATAAAAACACATATCAGAATACAATCTGGGAAAAGATTACTCAGCTTGACAATGTAAAATATGACGAGTCTGCAGTTGGACTTAAATATTATGTTAAAGCAGAGAAAGATGCAGGAGATTATGAATATACAGTAGGATTGACAGAGGCGATGCTTCCTGAAGATCCAAACTATAGCGTAAGCCTCTATGTACGTAAAGGACGTCTGCAGATTTCGCCGAAGCCTGTAACGATCAAAACAGGTAGTGCAAACAAAACATATGATGGCACAGCACTGACCAAAGATGAAGCAACAATCACAGGATTGATTGAAGGTGAAACCTATCAGTTAAACGCAACAGGATCTCAGATCGAAGTCGGTAACAGTAAAAATACATATGAAATGACTTGGGCGGCGAAGGAAAATGAATATACCGCAAAAGCATCCAACTATACTGTTACGGAAGAGCTTGGGACGTTGGAAGTAACCGAGGCAACTCTTGGAATTACTATTTATAATAAGTCAGAGACTTATAACGGAAATGAACAAGAGGGCTATACATTTACCACTGTTACAGGAACTGGATCAGATATTAGTACTGTTGCCTATACAGTAACAGGTCTGGCAAAAGGAGAAGTATTAAAAGTTACTTATTCTCCGGCAAAGAAGACTCATGTAGCTGGCGAAGCTACAACAGGAAGTTTTGATGAGGCATCTTTAGTGATCACTAAAGATGGAAATAATGTAACAAGCAGATATATAATTGTAGATGCAGAAGGAAAATCAACATTAGTTCCAGGAACACTTGCGATCACTCCGGCAACGCTGACGATCGTAACCGAGAGCGCGGCTAAGGAATACGACGGCAAGGCCCTGAAGGCAGACGGAAGCATCAGCGGATTCGTGACACCGACAGACGGCGAGCAGGAGACCGCGACATTCGCAGTAACCGGAAGCCAGACAGAGGTAGGCAAGAGCGACAACACCTACACGCTGACGTGGAACGGCACAGCCGTTGAAAGCGACTATACACTTGATGAGACGATCGGCAAGCTGGAAGTCAAGACCAGCACGAAGGAACTGAAGGTAGCATCCGCAAATGGCGAGTGGACATACGACGGCAACGCCCATACAAACAAGACCTATACAGTGACTTACGGAACCGAGACAATCGAAGGAACCGAAGGACAGGTCGAGTTCACACTGAGCACAGGCGACAAGGTAACAGTAACGCCTGCAGAAACAGCAACAATCACACACGTAGCAGAAGGCGAAGTAGACAACGCCTTCACCTGGACGGTAGCAAACGAGAGTTTCTACACCAAGGGAGAAGACACAGTCGGAAAGCTGACAATTAATCCTGCAACGCTGACGATCGTAACCGAAGGTGCGACTAAGGAATACGACGGCGAAGCCCTGAAGGCAGACGGAAGCATCAGCGGATTCGTGACACCGACAGAGGGTGAGCAGGAGACCGCGACCTTCAAGGTAACCGGAAGCCAGACAGAGGTAGGCAAGAGCGACAACACCTACACGCTGATGTGGAACGGTACAGCCGTTGAAAGCGACTATACACTTGACGAGACGATCGGCAAGCTGGAAGTCAAGACCAGCACGAAGGAACTGAAGGTAGCATCCGCAGACGGCGAGTGGACATACGACGGCAACGCCCATACAAACAAGACCTATACAGTGACTTACGGAACCGAGACAATCGAAGGAACCGAAGGCCAGGTCGAGTTCACACTGAGCACAGGCGACATCGTGACCGTGACCCCGATCGAAAAGGGAGCTGTAGGTGTCAAGAACGTAAGCGACAGCGGAGAGAATGCATTCACCTGGGTTGTAACGAACAGTGACTACTACACGAAGGGTGAGGACACTGTTGGAACGCTGACCATCAACAAGAGAACTGTTGTTTTGACCTCTCAGAGTGCTAAAAAAGTATATGATGGTGATCCTTTAAAGAATGAAAACGTCAAAGCTGGAGGTAAAGGATTTGCACCAGGAGAGGGCGCAACATATACTGTTACGGGCTCTCAGACTCTGGTTGGTGAGAGTGAGAACACCTTCACTTATAAGTTAAATGAAGGAACACTGGAAGATGACTATAATATCTCTACAGTATTTGGTACGCTGACCGTAACAGACGGAACAAATCCGGATGATCCAGAGCCCGTAGATCCGGAGAAGGTAATCACTAAGACTGACGGTGACAACAATGAAGGCAAGAAGTACCAGGTAGGAGAAACAGTAACCTGGACAATCACCGTAACCAACATTTACGATGAAGTAAAGGCCATTGTAGTAACCGAGCAGGATGGAGTTACATTAGGTCGGTATCCGGAGAGACTCGCTGCCGGAGAAAGCGTAGATATTAC
>CACZQN010000017.1 GCA_902783375.1 uncultured Lachnospiraceae bacterium
CGATTTCGGCTTGCGTTTAACTATATGGGCGGTAGATTACCCATAGTCGGACTTTCACCAACAAGAACTGTGCCATGCCCGGCACACGCATGTAAAAAAGGGGCTCCCGCCCCTTTTTCTCTTACTGATCATATCTTGTTGTATTGTTGTTGTAGAACCAGTGTGTGCCGAGTTTTTCGCCGTATGGCATGTTGTTGGCGATGCTCTGGCTGTAGACACAGAAGAAATAGTACTTGGTATTGAAGACCTGCTGGCCGGCGAGTGCTGCTTTTGCTGCCTTGATGCATTCTTCTTCCATCGCCCGCTCGGTTGCATTCGTCCGCTTTCCGTAGACAGCCATCGCCCGATCGAGGCGTCCGTCCGCAACAAGCCCCCATTGATAAGAGCCGTTCCAGTACTGATAGAGGACATCGTGAATGGTATTCGGGAACAGCTTCGAATTCACACGGTTCACGATGACATTGCCGACGGCAAGCTTTCCGTTATAGGACTGGTTCCCGGCTTCACAGTATATCACGCAGGCAACCAGCTTGAGTTCTTCCTCCGTATAGGAAGCCGAACCGCTGCTCTTTGCAGAGGAGTTCTTCTCCGCTGCAGCTTTCTCCGCTGCCGCCTTCGCCTCTGCCGCTGCCTTCTCTTCTGCCGCTTTCTTCTCAGCCGCGGCCTTTTCGGCTGCTGCCTTCTCTTCTGCAGCTTTCGCTTCTGCTGCGGCCTTTTCTTCTGCAGCTTTCGCTTCGGCCGCTGCCTTCTCCGCTGCAGTCCTCTCTTCCGCTGCTTTCTTTTCTTCTGCGGCTTTCAGCAAAGACTCCACTGTCGGGACTTCCGCCTCCATCTCCTGCCGGACTTCCGTCTCCTGGAGGACATTGCCGGTATCGTCCATGACATACGCGGATTCGATCCGCATGGTCTTTCTCGTGATCTCACTTGCTGAAACAGGTTTCTCTGCGATGAGGCCCGCTGCCACCGCTGCGGCAAAGAGTGCCCCAAGTACAAGTCCTTTTCTCATATTGATCCTTTCTTACTTCTCCATCACAAAGAGGACACCCAGTGTTCCCGGACCGCAGTGACTGGTGATGACACCGCCGGCGCGGGTGATCAGGATTTCCTCAAACCGGTTCAGGCTCTCCAGATACTCCCGGACGGAGTCAATGACAGCCTGCTCACAGCCGGAATGCGTGATGAAGATCCGGTCTGTCTTCGCATGAAGGAGATCTTCCTCCATATCCTTCACATAACTGAGAATGACGCGGTCCATCTTGCCGCGGTACTTCTTGCCGACGCCCATCTTCCCGCCTTCCACGAAGATCCGCGGATGCAGCCGGAGGGTCGCGCCGAGCATGGCAGCCAGTCCGCTGCAGCGCCCGCCCCGGTGCAGATACACCAGTGTATCGACAACAAAGCTGGCACGCACATCATCCTGCATCGCCTCGATCCGGCGGACGATCTCTCCGCCATCCAGTCCCTCGGCAGCAAGATCGCAGGCATAGAGAATCTGCAGGCCGATGCCTGTGGACAGGTTCTTCGCATCCACGACATGCACCTTCTCGCGCAGTCCCATCTCCCCGGCAGTCGCAAACATCACATCCGCGCTCGAGGACATCGAAGCAGAGATATCAAAGAAGACCATCTCCTCCGCATCCGCAAGACAGGAGCGGATGAAGGCCGAAGCCTCTTCCGGGGAAAATGCCGAGGTGTGCGGCGTCTGTTTATGGGCGTCCGACCAGGCATAAATCTCATCCGGCGTGATGTCCACGCCGTCGCGGTGATCTTCATCTTCTAAAATAATATGCAGCGGCAGAATCGGAATCTGGTATCTGGCCACCAGTTCAGGCGACAGATCGCAGGTACTGTCCGCCGCAATACAGACTTTTTTCATAACGGGCTCCCTCATCGAACAGCAGAATAACTGCCGGACTTTTTCCAAAAATCAATTGCATCCTGACAAGTATACCAGATGAATTCTCCGTCCACAAGATACAAGTTGAACCGGATCGTCATTTTTTCCCGTTTTTCGCATATACACGCATCTGAAAATATGATAGAATACGTGTAGTTATACCGTTCACGAATACGTACAGAACACGATCCGGAGGTCATTTCGCTATGGAATTTCGTTTTTTACAGTATTTTCTCGCCATCGTCTCTCCGGCCGTCCAGACCTTTATGGATATCCTGCTGCGGAACGTAGAACCGGCTCCGGAGGCATAAAAAGAGAGCTGCACCTTCCGATGCAGCTCCGCCATGCCATTTACTCCTCGGCAGCTTTCAGTTCTCCTGTTTCCTCGATCTCAGCGATCATATCGATTCTGGTCTGATGGCGTCCGCCCTCAAACTTTGCATTGATCCAGGAATCGACGATCATCTTCGCCAGTTCCACGCCGACGACTCTTGCGCCAAATGCAATGATGTTGGAGTTGTTGTGCTGCTTCGAAAGCTGTGCAGAATACGGCTCCGAGCAGACGCAGGCACGAATGCCTTTGACCTTATTGGCTGCCAGGCTGATGCCGACGCCGGTACCACAGATCAGGACACCGCCTTCCACTTCCCCTGCCGCAACCATTTTCGCAACCTTATAGCCGGAAACCGGGTAGTTGAAACGCTCTCTGTTATTTGTCCCGACATCAATCACTTCATGTCCCTGGCTGATGAGATATTCCTTGATCTCATTCTTCATATCAACAGCTACATGATCATTTCCAATTGCTAATTTCATCTTCTTATCTCCATTCTGATTCTGCTGCGGCTCCTGCCGTCACCCGTTCCGTATCCCGGTGATCGAAAAAGCCGCACCACCGTTCCATCCTCTTCCAACATGATACCACACTCGCAGAAGGTGTCAACCTCTGCGCCGGGTATGGTCTTTACAGGGCACGCAGTTCCGGCATGATCTCTGCAAATGGCCGTCCCTTGCCGAACAGTGCGCTGGTTCCCAGCACGAAGCCGTCGACGCCTGCCGCAGACTGCTCCGCGATCGCTGCCGGTGAACATGCGCCGTCGATCATCAGCCTGAAGCCGTACTGCTCCTTCATGGCCACGAGCACCTTAATCTTTTCTTTCGTCGTCTCGACGAACTTCTGGCCGGCAAATCCCGGATGAACGGTCATCACCATGATATAATCACAGAGCGGAATCAGTTCGGACACCGTCGCCAGCGATGTGTCCGGATTGATGGCAATGCCGGCCTTCGCGCCGCGCTCCCGGATGTGCACCAGGGTCTTCCCGGTATAGCGCTCCGATTCCGGATGGATGTAGATGATATCCGCCCCGGCATCGATGAACCAGTCCACTTTCCCGGCCGGATTCTCGATCATCAGGTGCGCATCCACCAGCTTCTTTGTCGCAGCACGGACTGCCTTCACATCCGACGGTCCCATCGCCATATTCGGAACGAACTGCCCATCCATGATATCACAGTGGAAGATATCTGCTCCTGCTGCATCCAGTACTTTTGTCTCCTCAGCCAGTGCCCCGAAATCAGCACACATCATGCTTGGGCATAACAACTTTTCTCTGCTCATTCCTTAGTCAAGCTCCTCTCCGTTTGATGCAATGACTTTCTGATACCAGTAAAAACTGTCTTTTTTCTTTCTTTCAAAGGTTCCATTCCCCTCATCATCCATATCCACATAGATGAATCCATAGCGCTTCGTCATCTGTCCGGTCGAAGCCGCGACCAGATCCAGGCCGCCCCAGGTCGTATAGCCTCTCAGGTCAACGCCCTCTTCAACTGCTTCCTTCATCGCCCGGATGTGGCTTCTCAGGTAATCGATCCGGTAGTCATCATGGATGCTGCCGTCCGCCTCGAGCACATCATACGCGCCGAGACCGTTCTCCACGTCAAACATCGGCTTCTGATACCGGTCGTTCAGGAAATGCAGGAAATACTTGAACCCGGTCGGATCCTTGGCCCAGCCCCAGTCAGAGTAGGTCAGGTACGGATTCTTCGCGCCGCCCAGGCCATTGCCAAGCGCGCCCTCCGCATCCGGATGGGTCGTAACCGTTCCGGACATATAGTAGGAAAATGCGAGGAAATCGCTCTTTCCTTCCATCAGTGTCTTCCGGTCCTCCTCTGAGACCGCAAGACATACACCGGCTTCCTTCCGGATCGTCTCCGCATAGGACGGGTAGTACCCACGCATCATCGTATCTGCGCAGTAGCCGAACCCTCTCTGGAATCCCCGGTATGCCGCCATCACATCCTTCGGATCCGGTGTGAACGGGTACATGCAGTACCCCGCGATCATACAGCCGACCTGCAGCTCCGGATTGATCTCGTGCGCGGCAATCACCGCTCTGGCAGAAGCCAGCAGCTGGTTGTGCAGTTTCTCATAAACCTCCTGCTGCGCCCCCGGCTCCCGGAAGAACATCTGCAGGATGTTGATCTCATTGAAGGTCAGCCACTTCGTCACATATTCCCCGAACTCCGTGAAGCAGACTCTGGCAAATGCCTCGAACTCGTCGATCATTCCGCGGTTCGTCCAGTCCCCGTAGGTCTCTTCGAACCAGACCGGCTCATCGTATTTATACAGGGTGATCACCGGATCCATCCCGAGGCGGACAGCCTCCCTGAAGACATCCCGGTAAAACGCGACACCCTCCTCATTCACACCGCCCTGGATGCCGTACGGATAGATTCTCGACCATGCGAGGGACGTGTTGAAGGTCGTAAAGCCCATCTCGTGGAACAGTGCCAGATCCTCTTTCCAGTGATGATAAAAGTCGGCCGCATCGTGGTTCGGATAATGCAGGTCATCAAATATTTTGTATGCTGCACCTTCCGGGAGCTTTGCAAAGGTCCGCATCTCCCCTCTGGTTCCATCGGCATTCTCATAGACAACCGTCCGGAATCCGTGGTTGCTTCTGGCTGCGATCGCATAGTCGAGCTGCACCGGACTCTTGCCGCCCTCATCCCAGCCGCCTTCTACCTGCTCTGCACTGATGGAAGTGCCCCACAGAAAGTTCTTCGGAAATCCCATCTGTCCATCCTCCTGGTTCCCCTGCTCATTTGCCTGATTCCAATTCATTCTATCAGAAGTTATCTCAAAATGCCACATGAAATCCTGAATCCCTGCGCCAATCGTCAAAAAAACCGCACCCGGAACGAGTGCGGTTCTGATGATTCCTTTTCAATTGTTCCTGACCGCCATCAATGCCACAACAGGACAGACCCACGCCTGCGGTTTGAGACGTAGTAGGCCTTATTATCCTCCGCCTTGATGTAAATATTGGTTACGCTGCCATCTTCGACCACCCTGTCGACCCGTTTGACGATCTCGTCGACCGTGATCTCACCACCCATCACAGATTGAATTGTGATACGTGGGTTTCCTGTGCTGGTTTTCTTTCCTGCCATCACGCATCCCTCCTCTGAATATGGTAATAATTTCCTATATCATATTCCTTTTTTTGTCAAATAGCAAGAGCCGGAGCCTTTTATTTTGTCCGATTTTCTGTCATACTGCTTTTCTTAGCACAATTTTGTTTGTGTTTTCCGTTCTGTTACAGTATAATTTCCCCATAGCACCCGTTCAGGGGCGGCAGACGACCGGAAAAACCGGTTCGATCTCTGCCGGCAAATCATCAGGGCAGTATGGAGGAAATCATGGAGACACAATCAACGAAAAGGCGGAAAAGCTTCCGAATCTCACCGGGTCAGGTGATTCCGCTGAGTTTTCTCGCCCTGATTCTTTTCGGCACCCTGCTGCTCATGCTGCCATTTGCTGCGGCACCCGGCGGAAAGCATGATTTCGTCACGGCACTCTTTACCGCGACGACATCCGTCTGCGTGACCGGTCTTGTCGTGGTGGATACCTATTCAAACTGGAGCCTCTTCGGTCATCTCGTGATCCTGTTCCTGATCCAGATCGGCGGCCTCGGGGTCATCACCGTCACCTATCTGCTCCTCTCCGGCTTCCGCAAGCGGCGCTTCTCTCTGTCCGACCGGATCCTGGTGCAGAATGCGGTGGGCCTGGATACCACCATCGGCCTCTTCGCCTTCATCCGGAAAGTCGTCGCCGGCACCTTCTTTGTGGAAGGGATCGGTGCCCTGCTTTCCTGTTTTGTGCTGGTTCCGGAATTTGGTCTCGTCGGTGGGATCTGGCGTTCCGTCTTCCACGCGATCTCCGCTTTCTGCAATGCGGGAATCGACATCATCGGTCCGGACAGCATGGCCCGCTATGCAGAGAATCCGCTGATGCTGATCACCACCATGATGCTGATCGTGCTGGGCGGACTTGGTTTTGTCGTCTGGTTTGACCTGATCGGCGATCTGAAGACCGGCATCCGGAAGCATTTCTCCGTGAAGCAGATCTTCAAGCGTGCCGGCGAGCATACAAGGCTTGTTCTCCTGCTGAACCTGGTCCTGATCTTCGGCGGCGGCCTGCTCTTCTTCCTTCTGGAATGGGGCAATCCCGATACATTTGCAAAGCTCTCCCCGGGCGGGCAGGTCCTCGGCAGCCTCTTCCAGTCCGTCACACTCCGGACTGCAGGCTTTACGGTTCCGCCGCAGGGGAATTTCCGTGATACATCCCTGCTGGTCTCCTATCTGCTGATGTTCATCGGCGGATCCCCGATCGGAACGGCAGGCGGCATCAAAACCGTGACATTTTTCCTGATGATGCTGAATGTCCTCTCCTATATCCAGGGGAAGGATGAAATTGTTCTTTTCAAAAGAAAAATCAGTGAAGAGCTCATGCGGAAGGCCTCGGCCATCACCGGCGTCAGTTTCATCGTCTGTATGCTCATGACACTCCTGCTGATGGTCTTTGAACCGGTTGGCCTGAGAGATGCACTGTTCGAGGTCATCAGCGCACTGGCTACGGTCGGCCTGACCCGCGGTCTGACACCGCAGCTGCATGTCACAGGCCGTCTGCTGATCGTCCTCTGCATGTATCTCGGCAGAATCGGTCCGATCTCCATGGCGCTCTTCTTTGTCAAAGCTGTCCCGCACACCAACCGGATCTCCTTCCCGGAAGGGAATTATCACGTCGGCTGATGGCATTAATCATCCCGGAGGTACTCTATGAATCAGTCATTTGCTGTTTTAGGTCTTGGAAAATACGGAAAGAGTCTTGCGCTGGCGCTCTATGAAAAGGGCGTCGATGTCCTTGTCGCGGACAAGAATGCAAGCCTGATCCAGGAATTTGCCGATAAAGTCACTGCCGCCGTTGTGGCGGATCTGGAAAATGAAGATGAACTGAAGGCCCTTGGCCTTGAACATATGGATGTGGTCATCGTTGCGACTTCTTCCAATCTTGCAGCCAGTATCCTGACCGTCCTGACTGCCAGAGAAGAGGGGGTTCCCTACATCGTCGCGAAATCCTCTTCCACGAAGATGACCCAGGTTCTGAAGAAGGTCGGCGCCGACCGGGTCATCGACCCGGAGGAAGAAAGCGGCATCCGTTCCGCCCGCGTCCTGACCTCGAGCACCGTTCTCGACGTCTTTGATGTCGATGAACATCTGTGCATGGCTGAGATCCGCCCGAAAGACTACTGGGTCGGCAAGAGCCTGAAGGAACTGAATCTCCGCCGGAAGCACAACATCAACGTGGTGGCCGCCAAGCAGACGGATGGTCGCTGGATCAATCTCGATCCGGACACAAAGCTCTCTTCCGCAGAGAATCTCCTGGTCGTCACGGACCGTGATAATTTAGAAGCGCTGCGGTAATCCGCAGCGCTTTTCTTCTTGTCTGTCAGTAGAACCAGAGTTCCCAGTCCTCCATCTGCAATCTGACCCAGGTGACACCTGTTTCATAGTCTTCCTCATACTCGACATCCGGCATATAGGCTGTCAGGGTGAATGCAATCGAATCACTCCAGAACTTTGCCGTCTCTTCACCTTCCATGATCCACTTCAGATCATAATTCTGAACACCATCGTTAAACCAGGCCGTTCCATTCCCGCTGATGGAAAGCTGCATGTACAGATACTCTCCGAGCTCTTCGTCCCGATATGGATAATAGAGTGTCTGGTCGGTTTCCGCATTCTTTGCCAGATACCCATACCAGATGGTATAGGCGATATCTTCCGGTGCAAAGGCCACCTTCTGCAGGATGCTCGGATCAAATACATCCTCGCCATCTGCCCAGGCATCCGCCTCCGGCTCCTCATAGGTCTCTCCGACCACGTCCGGATCCCAGGAGCAGGACTCAGTGATGATCTGATCACTTCCATACCAGACCTCACTCTCTGCCCTGCCGAACACACAGCCAAAGAACTGCAGGACAGGCTCCCCATCCGGCACATAGAAGCCGCCGTATTCAGACCCGATCAGCGAACAGAAGTTGAGCTGGATGCTCTCATTCCCGTTATCAAATGCGAACGGTCCGAGGCTGCAGTCACGGATGATGCTGTCGTTGACTTCGATCGTGCCCCAGCAGTCATCTGTCTCAATGCCGATCTCCCCACAGCCATAAAGATCCATGCCGGACATGAAGATCGGACCGCAGCTCGTGAAATCCAGCACATTTCCCGAGCATTCACCTCCATTGGTGTGCCCAAGTGTAAGATCATAAAGCCTCAGGTAATTACAATTCTCAAAGGTCAGCACTGTCGCATAGCGCGGATCGACCACCAGCTCTGTTGTGATGCCCTCCTTCGCTCCGCCCTCGATCGAGATGTTCTCCACATCATGGATGACAACCCCGACGCCATCATAGACATCGACGAGGGAGACATAGGGATGCGCTTCCTGCCAGGAGTCATAGATCTTCTTCGTCCGGAGTTCCGCGATATAATCGGTCATATTGTAATATCCCGGCTGAATCTCGATATAGACATCCGGGCGGATTGCATCGAGCAGATCTTCAACGGTATCGACCCGGATCACCCCATCTTTATCCGGTGCGATCTCCCGCGGCGTATAGCTCGCCTCTGATTCCTCCTCGCCCTCTTCCATCAGATCATCCTTCGAATCAGCCAGATTGCCGGCTGCCGTCGAAGGATGCTCGTGCGAAGCATTCGAATTCACCGTCTTCTTCGCGGAAGTACATCCCGCCAGAAATAGCGCCGTAAGCGCCATGAGTGCCGTCCACAGAACCACTTTTCTCATTCTCATCCTGCACCTCCTGTCCGGTCGTCTACAATCAGCCTGGTCATATTCCTGTTCTCCATAGCTGTGTAATCAGTATTCCTTGATCAGATTTTTTACATGGTAGAACTTTCTGAATTCCTCGAGCTCTTTCTCATCTGCTATGAACGTGATCTCCGTGAATTCTCCCGTCTCAAGATCCCGGAACCCCGCCACCTGCTCTCCGTTGCAGATACTGCAGTGCAGGATTGCCTTATGCTTCGCCGGATCATAGGGAAACGCCGGAAACTTCTGTTCTTTTCTGTGGAATAATTTCATCGCGCATTCCTCTGTGTCGTAAAACTGTAACTGTTCAGGGCAACTATCGTTATACAAATTTTACCATACCCAGGCGAGCACGGCAACAACAAAAAGGGACTGCAGCACCAGAATTCTCATTCTGGCACTGCAGCCCCTGCTGTTCTGTCTTTTTGCAGATCTTCCGATCGGGATCTTACTGATCATACCCCTTCATGCAGTCCTCAACGCTTCTTGCCGCAACGCGGAACAGGCTGACGCCGTCCACTTCCATACGGTAATACTTGTCGTTGTATTCATAGACATTCAGGACCTTGTCCGGACGTCCCTCGGTCAGGTGGAAGATACAGGTGAAAACCGGCTCTTCCGATGCCGCTGCGACGATCTCCGGATCCAGTCTTCCTTCTGCCGTCAGACCGATGATGCTGGTATAGATGGCTGTGAACGGCTTCTTGTCAACTTCCCTTCCATCGATGAAGAAGGTATCGACCTCTTCGAGTTCTTCTTCCTCCTCGTTCTGCTTCGACAGGGCGAAGTCGCCGAGTTCCTGATCCTTTGTCAGATCATCTTCCTCCGGCTTGACAAATTCGCGTGTGATCGACATCGTATGGAATTCATCCCCGAAGGTGATGTCCATGGAGTCGATATCCTTGATATTTGTCAGCGCCTGCAGACGCATGACATAATCATACGGATCCAGGAAAGAGATCTGCTCCACGGTCGCCGCGTCCATCGTATAGAGTCCGGTCGATCCGTCAACCATGCAGTAGTAATTGCCATTCTCATCCTGGCTTCCGAAGGTCAGGCCGAAGCTGGTCGGCTTGAAATTATCCGGATCCTCCTGCGCTGCTGAGTAGGTTGACTCATCCGCATAGAACGAGATCGACATGGTCGCTGTCGGATTGTCAAGGCCGTATTGCGGCTTCTCTTCATCGGTCACCTTGTAGTCAAAGCAGCCGTTCAGCACCAGCGATGCGTAATTCGGAAGCTGTGCATTCATCCGGTCGGTATTGGCAAGCATGCGGCTCTCGAAGCCCTTCTCCATCACCCAGGTGTTATAGCCTAAGAGGTCCAGGTCATTGTCCGGCTCATTGACGATGTACACCTCCTGATCGCCATGGACGGTGTGCAGTTCCGTCACATACTCAGCCGTGATGGTCGGCGGGTAGACACGATCGATCAGATCCTGCTCTTTATACTCGAACTGGGTCGTCAGGGCTGCGGCGCCAAGATAGATGGTCGGGGCATCCCCTGCATCATCCATGCAGTAATATGCACTTGCACCGGTCGGATCTACATCCCCGACCAGAATGCCGCGGCGTCTTCCGTCTTCTGTCTCAATGGCCGCCTTGAACAGCGGTGCATCGAGGCCAAAGCGGGCGAGATCCTCCGCACTGGCATTTTCCATGACGACATTGGCCGTGCTCTGGCTGGCCACGGTGCTGACCATGGCACCGACACTGCCCTGGTAGACCGGGAACTCATGGTCATCCGTGCGGTACCAGGTTCCGTCTTCCTTCACGAAGGAAAGGCTCAGTTCCGGATTGGTATAGGTGAACTTCGTCACATCGGTGCTGGCGATCGCATTCGGATCTGCCTCTGCGCCGGCGGTCTGTCCGGCCGCACTCTGTGCGTCGGCGTTCGCTGCTTCTTCCGCCTTCTTGTTATTGACAGCCTGAACGATGAAGTACGCGGCGATCACCACCACCAGCAGTACCACACCGATCAGCAGATTTCTTGTTTTTTTCTTCATATCACGCATCCCCCGTCCTTACAGGCGTCTCCTGCGGATGAAGACGATCACACCGATGACGATGAAGATCAGCGGAATCACCACGATGGTTGCCAGTGCAAGTACATTCTGCACCTGGGAGGACATCATCAGGTATTCCTGGGTGAAGGTCTTCGCCGGGATATAGAGCGACGAGGTCGTCGTATCACCGATCATCCACTTCAGCATGGTGGAGAACATATCCACGTTGCCAAGTGTCGAGTATGCCGAGAAATCCAGCGCTCCGCCGTACATGCTGATCCCGCTGACCAGCGCCGGGGAACCGAAAACCACCAGACCGGTAATCTTGTTGTTGTAGGTCTCGGTTGCTGCCATACCGACATAGAACGGACCGTCCAGATCCCCTTCACTCTTGTCGAAAGTTGCGCTGGACATATCCATCTTGGAAAATGCGCCGGACGATGTCATCAGCAGCGGGAAGGTGGTCACGCTCGAGCGGACATCGACGTCATTTGCAAGACCAACCGCATAGGCCAGGGCAACCGGCTTCGAAGCGTCATAATCTTCGAGCATGGTCGCATCCAGGGTGCTCGGACTGATGAAATAGGAAATGCCATTGACCGTCATGGATGAGTTGGTCTCAATGAGCATACCGTCGACGACACGCATGCCATACTCCTCAAGAAGGGCATCAAAGTTCGGCATTCTCTCGGATGTATAGGTTGCAAAGATCATCATCTTGCCGCCGTTCCGCAGGTAGTTGATGAGGAGTTCAAGTTCCATGTCGTTCAGGTCGGTGACCGGTGCGTTCAGAATCAGTACCTTCGCATCCTCCGGGATTTCAGAAGCATTGATCAGGTTCAGTTCTTCACTGTCGATGTTCTGCTTGCTGACATAATCCTGGATCGTGGAGGAAAATGCGGACTCGCCGTGGCCGGTGATCGTGTAGATCTTCGGCAGTTCGGTCTTGGTCACGTACTGGATCGCGCTGGCAACCTGTCCCTCGACGTCATAACCGGAGAGCTCATAGCCATAGCTGTTCGTGGAGCTCGAGGTGTATTTCAGCATGTTGTTGGTGCTGACATACTTCGAGCGGTTCAGTTTCTCGTTGACGACAATCAGGCTGTTCGCAGAAACTCTGGTCGTCGTGGTATCCACGTACTGTTTGATGAAATCCGGGTAGAGGGTCGGATCCTTCAGTGTCACGGTAATGTGCGAATTTGCCTTGTCGAAGAGATCCACCATTCTCTTGATGGTCTCATCCTCTGCGCCTTCCTGGCCGAGGTAATAGATATCAATATCATCTTCCAGCGTGGAAAGGAACTCTTTTGTCTCGGAGGACAGGGTAAAGAGACCTCTTCCCGAGATATCCCAGGAAACATGCAGGCTTGTCACCAGAAGGTTTACGACAATCAGCACGGCAATCACAATCACTGTAACGGCTGCGCTGTAGGCTCCGTTCCGGAAAACCTTACTGGAAAATGATGAATTTACTTTTTGTTTCTCCATTTTCTTTCTTCTCCTTTTCGCAGTATGTTACAGCTTAGCGCCATCTTCTCTTCTTGATTGCCTGACAGGACAGGAACAGGAAGAGGAAAATCACGCTGACCATATATACGATGGCTGACAGTTCGATCGCTCCGCCGGTAAAGGTGGAGAACCGGTCTGTAAAGGACAGCCAGGAGAAAATCTTCGATACGATTCCATCAAAGAAGCTTCTGTGCAGGAAATACAATGCAACCAGTGCGCCTTCGCAGACGAGGAAGCCGATGACGGATACGATCAGGTTCCGCATCATGAAATACATGATGCCCCAGATGATCAGTGCCAGGACGGACAGGATAATCAGCGCGCTGCGGTTATCGGTCGGCAGGAAACTGATCAGGGAGGTCATGTAGTAAACAACAAGTGTGACAACGAAGGAGACAACTGCCGAGACGATCTGGTTCTCGGTGCAGGTCGAGATGAACACACCCATTGCCAGGAAAGCCAGCCCCATCAGGGTGAAGCCGAGGATCGTCGAGTACGCCGTCGCCAGCGTCACATTTCCAAAACGGGAAAGGATCAGCGGATAGATACAGCAGATCGCGATGACCACCATGTAGACCGTCGCAACCGCAAGGTATTTCCCGAGAACGATCTGTTCCACGGAAACCGGCGCGGTCAGCAGCAGCTGGTCTGTCTTCTGCTTCTTCTCTTCTGCCATGACACGCATGGTCAGGATCGGCGAGAGGATAAAGAAGACGAAGGCTACGCTCTGCAGCGCATACTCAAAATTTGCATACCCGCTGAACAGGTTGTATGCTGTAAAATAAATTCCGATGACCACCAGAAAGAATGCGATGAACACGTATCCGATCATGGAGGTGAAATAGGACTTGATTTCTTTTCTGTAAATCGCTCCCATGGCTTACTCCTCCTCCTTTCCGGAAACCGCTTCTCCGGCAGCATCGCCGGATTCCGGTGCTGTTTCATCTGCTGCCTGGTTCTCTGCATCCGCAGCTGCTTTTGCGATATCCTCGCCTCTGCGGACGATCCGTCTCTTCTTCTTGTTGCTGTCTTTTCCGGTCAGCTCGATGAAGATGTCCTCCAGCGATCTGGTCGAAACATGCATATCAAAGATCGGAAGGCCTGCATTCGCACAGGCATAGAAGATATCCTCACGGGCATCATTGGTCCCGCAGTATGCCGTCAGGTTGGTGAAACCATCTTTCTCGTTCTCGATCTCGACGGATTCAACCTTCTCCACCTCAGCGATGGTGCTCTCAGCCTTCGATGCCAGACCCTTTACGGTCAGATGCACCATCTCCTGCTTCTCCATCCGCTGTGCAAGGTTCTCCGGCGAATCCTCGACAACCAGACGACCCTTGTTGATGATCACGACCTCATCACAGATCGCGGAGATCTCCGACAGAATGTGGGAACTGATCATGATCGTATGATCCTTGTTCAGGTTCTTGATCAGCTGACGCATCTCGATGATCTGCTGCGGGTCAAGACCGACGGTCGGCTCATCGAGAATGAGTGCCTTCGGATTCCCGATCAGGGCCTGTGCAAGGCCGACTCTCTGTCTGTAACCCTTGGAGAGGTGTTTGATCAGACGTCCGTCCACATCCCTTGTCTTCGTCAGATTCTCAACATCCTTGATCTGGTTCGCGATATCCGCGTGTCTGACGCCCTTGAGCTCCGCCACAAACCGCAGATATTCATTGACCGTCATATCTGGATAAACCGGCGGAATCTCCGGAAGATAACCGATGGCTTTCTTCGCAGCTTCCGGTTCCTCAAAGATATCATGCCCATCTACCGTCACGGTACCCTCTGTCGCAGAGATATACCCCGTGATGATATTCATCACCGTTGACTTGCCGGCACCGTTCGGTCCCAGGAAACCCAGAACCTTGCCCTGCTCGATTGAAAAGCTCAGATGGTCCACCGCAAGATGTCCGTCATAGCTCTTCACGAGATCCTTTACCTGTATCAACGCACTTTCCTCCTCGTTCTTTTTTCCTCTTTACATAGTAATGTGGTCACTATACAAGCAACCACTGTCGATCCTACCATACAATTGTGACATCTTTGTGAACAAAAGCCATTCGCATAAAAACAGGATGAGAGGATCGACAGCTTGCTGTCAGATCCTCTTAGCACTGTTTTTATGGGACGGCGACACACCTCATGAGAAAAACAGCCGCGTCAGCGGCAGTAGAGCCGAAGGCGGGTTTTTCGAATGAACTGTGGCGCACGAATGGCGTGCGGTGCGTGGCGCGAATGGCGTGCTTGGCGCGAATGCCGTGTGGCGCACGAATGGCGTGCTTGGCGCGAATGTCGTGTGGCGCGCGAATGGCGTGGCGCGCGAATGGTGTTTCCTCATCTCTGCGCCAGGATCACGCCGGTGAAGACCAGCGCGCACCCTGCGAATTCCCATGGTCCCGGAATCTGCTGCAGGATCAGGATTCCGCCGAGCAGGGAGAACACCGATTCCAGGCTCATCAGAAGCGATGCATTCTCCGGCCGCGCTTCTCTCTGGCCGACTGTCTGCAGGGTATAGGCAACCCCGCTGCTCATCAGCCCCGCATACAGGATCGGAAGCAGGGCTGCTCGCAGATCCCCCATCGACGGGCGCTCAAGCACCAGCATCGGGAGCAGGCTTAAGAGCCCGGAAACCAGGAATTCCCCGCAGGCCAGTTCCACCGCATCCACCGTCTTTACAAAGTGATCGATCACCAGGATCTGCACGGCAAACCAGACCGCACAGGCCAGAAGCAGCCATTCGCCGGTCCCGATCAGCGGTCCTCCACCGGTTTCTTTTCCCATATTCGCAACCACGTTCATCAGATAGAAACCGATGGTCGCAAGACCGATCGAAAGCCAGATCTTCCCCGGCGTCTTTCTCCCGATGAAGATTCCAAGCACCGGCACAAAGATGATGTAGAGCGACGTGATAAAGCCGGACTTCCCGACGGTTGTCATCCCGATTCCCATCTGCTGCATGACCGCAGCCACCGTCAGGGCTGCACCGGTCGCGATACTCCCCAGGATCAGTTCCTTCCGGTACACCGCAGATCTTCTGTGCAGCAGCACTTCCGGCTGCAGCTGTTTTCTCCTGAACAGGATAAACGGAATCAGCGGCAGGCACCCGAGAAAGTTCCTGGTGCACTGAAATGTGAACGCCCCGATATACCGGGCGCCGATACTCTGGGCAACAAAAGCCATTCCCCAGATAAACGCGGCAAGCAGCAGAAGCCACTCGCCGCGTCCCATATTTCCTTTTTTGGCAGAACTCATCCTTCTTCAGACCCCTCTGCCGCCGCTGCAGGTTCAGTCAGCGCATCCACATAGCCGAAGCCCTGCTGATGCAGCCACTTCGCTACGACCAGCATCTGGTCTTCTTTGTCGATCTCGTTGTGCAGCTCATGCCGCGCGCCGGCCCGGATCGATGTGGTCACGTTCTTGGCACCGGCATCAATCAGCATTCTGGCCACCTTCCGGACACCTTCCCCGTAGTCCCCGACCGGATCCTCGGCTCCCGCGATCAGGAGGATCGGAAGATCCTTCGGCATCGCCTTCGCCCACTTCGGATCATTGACATGGACGAGCGTCTTCAGCATCTCATGGTAGCCCTGGGCGGTGAAATAAAAGCCAGCCTTCGGGTCCGCATTATACGCATCGACAACCGCGTTATCTCTGGAGAGCCAGTCTGTATTGGTTCTCGCATTCGGAATCCGGTTGTTGTAAGCGCCGAAGCTCATCTTCACCAGATTCATCGAAACATAGCCTTCCGGATGTGTCTTCGCAAGGATTCCCGCGAGTGCAGCACCTGCAATCGCCGCCGGCATCGGGCCGCCGGTACCGGAAAGAACCAGGGCCTTGATGGTGTCCGGGTACATTTCCGCATACCATCTTGCAAAGAAACTGCCCATGCTGTGCCCATAGAGAATCACCGGGAGCTCCGGATAACGCTGGTGCAGGATATCATTCACTTTCTTCAGATCCCCCAGCAGATCTTCCCTGTGGAATCTTCCATACTCCGATGGATCAACCGAATTCCCATGTCCGATATGGTCATTCCCGCAGACGATCCATCCTCTCGCTGTAAAATACGATGCGAACCATTCGTATCGTTCAATATACTCACTCATCCCGTGGGAGAGCTGCATCACTGCAACCGGTGTCACATGTTCATCTGCATACAGATAAACCGCTGTTTCATGAATGCCGTCGCTGGAAGGAAACTTAAACTTTTCCTGATTCATAAATATCCTCCATGTCTCCTGCAAACGAAGAGGCTGCCGGAAGAAATCTCCGGCAGCCCCAATTGACCGTTTATGATTTCAGATCACTGTCTCAATGTTACACCGATCGCTGCCAATCCGTCAAGAATCTTTGCCATGACATCGTTGACTTCCTGATCGGAAAGCGTTCTTTCCTTGTTCCGGAAGGTGACGCTGTAGGCCATGGACTTCATGCCCGTCAGAATCTGCGCGCCTTCATAAATATCGAACAGCTCATAATTCTCAAGGATATCACCGCCATTTGCACGGATCACCGCCTCGATCTCACCTGCGGTGACTTCATGCTTCATGACAAGGCTCATGTCACGGGTCACTGCCGGGAACTTCGCGATGCCGGTATATTTCACGGTGAAATTCGCCTTCTCGCAGATCTTCGGCAGATCGATGACTGCCAGATAGACCCGGTCGCCGATTCCGTAGGTATCCAGAACCGTCGGATGCACTTCGCCGAGATAACCCAGGACCTCTCCTTCATAGCAGATCAGTGCCTGGCGTCCCGGATGCAGATAGGTCTTTCCGGCCTTCGCATCGTAGGTGACCACATCCCGCATGCCGACCTTGTAGAGGAACTCCTCGACAACAGCCTTCATCGTGAAGAAATCGCCCTCGCCGTACATGCCGAGTGTGAACTGTCTGCGCTCGTCCGGAAGTTCTGTGAGCGGCAGTGCCTTCGGCAGGTAGACATTCGCCAGTTCGAACAGGCGGACGTCCTTATTTCTGCGGTTGTAGTTCGTCGCAAGGCTGGTCAGCATACCACCGACCGGAAGTGTTCTCATCACGGAGAAATCCTCACCGAGCGGATTGGAGATGCGGATCGCCTGACGCAGGACATCGTCTGCAGCAAGCTGCAGCTTGTCATAGACCTTCGGGCTCTCGAAGGAGTAGGTCATCGCCTCGCAGAAACCGAACTGCTCTGCCGTCTGTCTGGCAACTTCTTCGATCTCCATGGCAAATGTCTCGCCGCCTGCAGTCGCAGAGCCGGACGGAAGTGTCGTCGGGATCTTGTCATAGCCATAGAATCTGGCCATTTCCTCCGCGAGATCTGCCATACGGAGAAGATCCTGACGGAAGGTCGGAACTTTCACGCTCTTCTTATCAGGAGCAAGTTCCAGTTCCAGTCTGCCGAAATAATCTTCGACTTCTTCCATGGTGATCTCGGTACCGAGCAGTCTGTTACAGCGGTCGATATCAAATGGAACTTCAATCGGTTCCTTTACATTCGGATAGACATCCACTGCGCCGCCGACAACTTCTCCTGCTCCCATCTCCTCGAGGAGCTGGCAGGCACGATTCATCGCATCCATCGCATTGTTCGGGTCAAGACCCTTCTCGAACTTGGCGGAAGCATCGGTCCGGAAGCCCAGTCTCTTGCTGGTCAGGCGGATGTTGGTGCCATCGAAGTTCGCTGCTTCAAGCAGTACGGTGGTCACATCGTCGTTGATCATGGAATTCTCACCGCCCATGATCCCGGCAACACCGACAGCCTTCTCGCCGTCGCGGATCATCAGGACGTCGTGGTCAAGGGTATGCTCAATGCCATCCAGGGTCGTGAAGATCTCGCCGTCCGCAGCGCGGTCTACGACAATCTTATTGCCTGCGATGGTGGACATGTCATAGGCATGCATCGGCTGGCCGTATTCGACCATGACATAGTTGGTCACGTCGACCAGGTTGTTGATCGGACGGATGCCAACCGCTGCCAGTCTTCTCTGCATCCAGAGCGGAGCAGGGCCGATCTTGACATTCTTCAGGACTCTGGCCACATAGCGGCTGCAGAGATCATTCGCCTTGATCTCAACATCCACATAGTCGGAGGCCTTCTCATCATTGCCGGTTTCTTTCACAACCGGCGGGCAGAACGGCAGACGGAAGGTCGCTGCTGCCTCTCTTGCAATCCCAAGGATGCCGAAGCAGTCCACACGGTTCGAGGTAACCTCATACTCCACCAGGCTGTCATGGAGGCTCAGGGCCTCGATGGCATCATCGCCCGGCTTCAGATCTTCCCAGCCTTCCAGGCCGTTGAAGATGTAAAGGCCGCTCTCCGGTGCTTCCGGATAGTAGTTGCGGTCACGGCCAAGTTCTTCGATCGAGCACATCATGCCGTTCGACTCTACGCCGCGGAGCTTCCCGCTCTTGATCTCAACACCGCCCGGTACGCGGCTGCCTGCCTCATGTCCGCCGGCAGCCTTGCCGCCGTCAAGAACGACAGGAACCACTGCACCTTCAAAGACGTTCGGTGCACCGGTCACGATCTGGGTGGTCTCGCCGTTCGGTCCGATCTCCACCTGGCAGATCACCAGTTTGTCTGCATCCGGATGCTGCGTGATCTCCTTCACACGGCCGATCACGATCTTGTCCACATCCTCATCGAAATTTTCAAAATATTCCACCTTGGTCCCGGAGAGAGTCATCGCATCCGAATACTCCTTCGCTGTCACATCCAGTCCAGGAACAAGGGCTTTGATCCATGATAATGGTGTATTCATTTTGTCTCCAATCTATTTCGCAGTCCGTCGACTCTGTTCGCCCGCCAACGCCACAGCCTGTCGGCTTCGCCGCCTCCGCTGCTTCGCAGCTTCTGGCTGTGGCTTGGGGCTTACAGCCCCATCATCTTCCTCAGTCATGCACACGTTCAAGCAAGCTTGCGTGTGCATTCCTTCGTCAGCTGGCGGGCTCTGTTTCGGGTATCAAAACTGTTTTAAAAATCTCGTATCGTTCTCGTAGAACAGGCGCATGTCGTCGACTTCGTACTTCAGGAGGGCGATACGCTCCAGTCCGATTCCGAATGCGAAGCCCTGATATTCGTCCGGGTCGATGTCCCGCATCTCAAGGACATGCGGATGTACCATACCGCAGCCGAGGATCTCAATCCAACCCTCTCCCTTGCAGAAACGGCATCCTTTGCCGCCGCACTTGAAGCAGGAGACGTCCATCTCTGCGGACGGCTCTGTGAACGGGAAGTGATGCGGACGGAATTTGACTCTGGTGTCCTCACCGAACATCTTCTTTGCAAACTCTTCAAGTGTTCCCTTCAGATCAGCGAAGGTTACATTCTTGTCGATGACAAGACCTTCCACCTGATGGAAGGACGGTGAATGCGTCGCATCCACTTCATCGGCACGGAACACACGTCCCGGGGAGATCACACGGATCGGCGGCTTCTGTTCCATCATCGTATGCACCTGTACAGAGGATGTCTGGGTTCTCAGAAGAATCTGATCATTGATATAGAATGTATCCTGCTCATCCTTCGCCGGATGATTCGCCGGAATATTCAGTGCTTCAAAGTTGTAATAATCGTACTCCACTTCCGGGCCGTCCACGACCTGGTAGCCCATGCCGACGAAGATCTTTTTCACTTCATCAAGTGCAACGGTGTTCGGATGTCTGTGTCCGATCATCTGCTTCTTGGCCGGCAGTGTAACGTCGATGGTCTCTGCAGCAAGCTTTGCTTCAAGCATCTTTTCGTTCAGTGCAGCCATCTTTTCGGAGATAGCCTTCTCGATCGCTTCTCTGGTATCGTTCACCATCTGGCCGATCTTCGGTCTGTCCTCCGGAGCTACGTCCTTCATGCCCTTCAGCACTGCAGTCAGTTCACCCTTCTTGCCGAGGATGCTGACACGAACAGCGTTCAGTTTCTCGATGTCTGCAGCTTCTGTGATCTGCCCCATCGCTGCATCGAGAATGGATTTCAATTTGTCCTGCATCATCTTTCTCCTTAACCATAAAAATAACCCCGCACCTGTCCTGCGACAGGGGCGGGGATCAATCCCGTGTTACCACCCTGATTCCCGTGTATCTTCCTGGAATACAATCCATACCCGGGCACTCTTTCTCCTTAACGCGGATCCTGACGGCATAGTCTACCAGACATCTCTGTCCTTCAATCATGCTGCTCCGGTGTGAATGTCAGCAGATCAGGGAACGTGAGAGGACTTTCAGCCGGTGATCCTCTCTCTCTGGCCGAGTACTGTCTGCCTGTGCTGACCGGCAAGCCGATCCGCTGCACCATCGACGCATTTACACAAATTTTACTCATTCAGTCCGGTTTTGTCAAGTGTCTTTGCAGTATGACCTGGATCTGCTGCTTCAGATACACCGTCTGACAAGATCGTCATCCATGATGGCTTCGTCGAGCAACCGACTTAAAAAGGAAGTATATCCTTTCCCGTACATCTTTGCCTTTTTTAGTGTGCTCGGCGACAATCTCAACGATACGGTCTGCTTTTTTCTTTCTTCCTGATGAACTCTCTTAAACTGGCTCAGCATCTCAGGTGTCATTGCAGGGCTATCTTCATCAAAGACAGGCTGCCTTTGCGCTGCCTCCTCGATCTCTCTACGTTCATCTTCTGTCAATGTCCCGTTCAGTTCACTCATCCTCTTCTGCGCCATACTCGTACCTCTCCTGCTCCAGTTTTGTTGCGATCCTTGCTGAAATAATCCTGATCGTCGCTTCTTCCTTCTTTACATAGACAACAAAGAGTACTCTCCCAACTTTTCCAAGAAGATTATATCGTTGCTCCTGACTATGTTCTTCGTCCAATCTCACCAGGGCTCTTGGATCTAAGAATGCTTTCACTGCAGTTTGAAACCGAATACCATGCTTTACGAAATTGCTTCTACTTTTTTCGTCATCCCACTCGAATAACAAATCTTCGTTCTGAAAATGGAGTGCCTCATACATATCCTGTTCCTCTCTCATCATAGCAAATCATATCGCAAAATGCAATACATTTTGCAACACTTCACTGTTAATCTTATTATCCCCTTAATGCAGGTTATGCATACAGCTTCACTTCCATCCTCTTTTTTCCTTATCTTCTTCGATCTTTCGCTTCCATTCCGGCGAAATAGGAGCATCTGCTCTTCCGGCAGCCACGCTGCGCCGCACCATACTGACGGTCTCCGAGAGAACCTCATAGTTCAGCTGCGTTCCTTCCCGGTCACTCGAATAGTCCACCGCGTGTCCGGCATCAATTCCGTACCGCCCGGCTGTCGCGATGGCATCGATATTCGCGCCGAGGAACAGGAACTCCCAGCCGTACTTCTCCTGCTGGCGCTCAACCATCTTTCTCACTTCCTCTGCTCTGTAGTACCTGCTGGCGTTCTCCATACCATCCGTCGTGATGACGAACAACGTCTTCTCCGGGCGGTCTTCTTCCCGGGCATACTTGTGCACATTCCCGATATGGTGGATCGCCCCGCCGAGTGCATCGAGCAGAGCCGTTGTTCCGCGCACATAGTACTCCTTCTCCGTCATCTCCTGAATGCTGCCGATGTCTGCCCGGTCATGGAGGACTTCTGTCCTGTTGTCAAAGAGAACGGTGGAAACGATTGCCTCCCCTTCCTCCTTCTTCTGCTTCGCCAGCATCGCGTTGAATCCGCCGATGGTATCCTTCTCCAGTCCGCTCATCGAGCCGCTTCTGTCCAGTATAAAAACAAGTTCTGTTAATCCCTTTCTCATGATCCGCTCTCTTTCTGCCGGTCCCGCCGGCGTCTTCTGTTCTCAGCTTCTGATCAGAGTATAGGGAAAGAAAGACAGAAAAAGGTCGCTTCTGAAACGACATTTTCAGAAGCGACCTCTGTGATATTAAATAGCAACATGGACGATGATGCAGATGAGCAGCACTTTGCTCACGCGCCGAGCTGCATCTCCCCGTACTCGAACAGCGTAATATTTACAGTTATCACATCGTAGATCCCGTTCTCGATGAAATACTGCACAATCAGATCTGCCCTGCTGCTGCCTGACAGAGTGAAGCCCGCCCGTCCCAGAAGGTCTTTCGTCTCATCCAGGTTCAGTTCGAGCGCCAGGGCGAGCGCAATCGCCGTCTGTTTCTTGGGCTGATAGTTTTTATTGCTCCGGATTCTCGAGAACAGCCTGCGGTCGAGATTTGCCCTCTTATAGACGTCCCTCTCATCCAGCCCTTTCTGGTCAATCAGCCGAAACAGCTGTTCCTGGAAAGTATCGTCGACCTCCGCAATGACCTGGTCGAGCGAACGCTTTGCCATCCCGGCGGGTGCTGATGCTCCGGACACAAGCTTTTCTGCCCTTCTCTTTTCCTTCTTCGGAGCATGTTTTTCCCTCGGAAGTGCGCTGCCCGGTGTGGCACTCCCATAGCTCGCCTTTGGCCTAGGTGCGGAATCGGGGACCGGTCCCGGTGCATCTTTCAGCCACATGCCCTGCATGTCTTCCGATGCCTCTTCGCAGGCCATGGCCGACTGGGCCATGTTCCATCTCCGGCGCCGTACATCCTGTTCTGCGGATGGATACGGATGACCATATTCCTGTCGGATCGTCTGCTCCACATAGTGGTTATCAATGAACGAGCTGACACCCAGAAACAGTTTCTCAGACAGGCGGAAGGCTTCCTCGCCGAAGACGACCAGCAGGATCTCCATCTCGTGGTCCATCAGGAATTCGCCGAACACACTGGCTGCCAGACCCAGCGCCTCTCCTTTCGGATAACCGTAGGTGCCGGTTCCAAGCAAAGGGAATGCGATGCTCGCACAGCCCAGTCTGAGCGCCTGCTGCAGACTCTTCTGATACGCAGAACGGAGAATCTCATCCTCTCCCTTCTTCCCGTCCTCATAAAAAGAAGTGACGGCATGAAGGATGTACCGGACACCGTTTTTCCGGAGTCCGTAAGAACGCGTAACAGCTACCTCGCCCGGTGCGATGGCGCCGATGAGTTCTCTTTCTGCAAGCAGCTGTTCCTTCCCGGCAGCCTCATAGATGGCCGAATCCGTTCCGCCGCCGATCAGCGGCTCCGGATTTGCCGGGTTCACAATCACCTCCGCAAGTACCTTTGTGATATCTTCTCTGATGATCCGAAAAGCCATAGAACTCCTCCATACAGGGACTGATTTCATGCTCTAATCTAAGATAATTCGTAACTGTTCAGGACCGACATCGTATAGACCGACGCTTCGCGTCTAATCGTTGCTTCGCAACTCTTGTCTATACGCGTCGGCCA
>CACZQN010000018.1 GCA_902783375.1 uncultured Lachnospiraceae bacterium
TGGCCGACGCGTATAGACAAGAGTTGCGAAGCAACGATTAGACGCGAAGCGTCGGTCTATACGATGTCGGTCCTGAACAGTTACGAAAATATGCAAATGCCGGATATCCGCGAGATGGGGATATCCGGCATTTGCTGTTCTTCTTTGAGAAGGTGCCGCTGGTTCAGCCGTGACGGTGATAAGCCTGTTCACAGTAGATGCAGCGGTAGGTCTTCTTTTCCGGGTTTGTCAGTTTGAAAATATGCGGAAGGCCGCGTTCTACAGATGTAATACAACGCGGGTTCTTGCAGACGAAGACACCTTTGATGGTTTCCGGCAGGGATGGGACCCGCTTTTCCACAATCTTTCCGTCCTTGATGATGTTGATGGTGATGTTGTTGCCGAGGATGGAAAGGAGGTCCAGATTCATATTGTCCGGGAGACCTTCGATCTTGATGATGTCTTTTCTGCCCATCTTGGTGCTGGAGGCATTCTTGATCAGGGCAACACTCTTTTCATATTTGTCGAGACCGAGATAGGAGTAGATCTCCATGCCGGTTCCTGCTTCGATGTGGTCGATGACAACACCGGTATTGACGCCGCTGATATTTAACATGAGGTACCTCCTTCCGGAAGAGGAATGTTTAAGAGGGTCAGGATCAGGGCCATGCGGACATAGACGCCAAGTTCTGCCTGCTTGAAATACACAGCACGGGGATCCTGGTCGACTTCGACGGCGATCTCGTTGACACGCGGAAGCGGATGCAGGATCAGCATGTCGGGTTTGGCAAGGGAGAGCTTCCGCTCATCGAGGATGTAGGTGTCCTTCAGGCGGATATAGTCTTCTTCGTTGAAGAACCGTTCTCTCTGAACACGGGTCATATAGAGGAGATCGAGCTGCGGAAGAGCTTCTTCGAGAGAAGTGATCTCCGTATAATCTGCGCCATTGGCCTCAAGCACTTCGATGCGGACATAGCTCGGGATCTTCAGCTCCGGCGGAGAGATCAGGATGAAGCGGATGCCGGTATAGCGCACCAGCTCTTCAATCAGGGAATGCACGGTTCTGCCGAATTTCAGGTCCCCGCAGAAACCGATGGTGAAATTGGTCAGTCTGCCCTTCAGGCGGCGGATGGTGAAGAGATCCGTGAGCGTCTGCGTCGGGTGATTGTGACCGCCGTCACCGGCATTGATGACGGGGATGGATGAAAACTGGGAAGCGACCATCGGCGCGCCTTCTTTCGGGTGCCGCATGGCGCAGATATCGGCGTAGGACGAGATCACGCGGATGGTATCTGCAACGGTTTCACCCTTTGCAGCGGAGCTCGAATCGGCCGAAGAAAAACCGAGGACACTCCCGCCCAGATTCAGCATTGCTGCTTCAAAGGAAAGGCGGGTTCTTGTACTCGGTTCATAAAATAAAGTTGCTAATTTCTTTCCATGACAAATTTCAGAAAAGACTGAACGGTTCTCATAGATCCGGTCAGCCAGGTCGAGGAGACGATTGGTCTCATCAACCGTCAGGTCCAGCGGACTCAGCAAATGTCTCATACATTCCTCCTGGATACTACAGTGTGATGGGATGTGTTTTCTTCTGGTTCGGTATTCTAACGCAAGTTGAAAAGAAGATCAAGAGCAACTTGCCATTTTTCAGGAAATAGGGTAAGATAAACCGAGGCAGAGGGGGAACATGTACGGAAAAGCCTGCTGCAGTATGCACATATCGATGAGGAGGATAAACATGATCACTTTAAGACCGGGCAAGTATTACTATACGAACGGCAGAATGATTGCGGAAGAGGAGGCAAAAGCCGGCGCCCTGAAGGCATTCGGGTTTGAGACCCTGCCGGAGGACGCTGCGGATCAGACCATGGCGGCCCAGATTCTCCGGGCACATAACCTGTCGGGATCCGATTCCAAACTGAAGATCCGTTTTGACCAGCTGATTTCCCATGATATCACATTCGTCGGGATTCTTCAGACGGCAATCGCATCCGGACTGAAGGAGTTTCCGGTTCCGTATGCACTGACCAACTGTCACAATTCACTCTGCGCGGTCGGCGGAACGATCAATGAGGATGATCATGTCTTCGGCCTTTCGGCTGCAAAGAAATTCGGCGGCAGCTATGTTCCTGCAAACCTTGCCGTCATTCACCAGTATGCCCGTGAGATGCTGACCGGCGGCGGGAAGATGATCCTGGGTTCGGACAGCCATACCAGATATGGTGCACTCGGCACCATGGCCATCGGCGAGGGCGGACCGGAGCTGGTAAAGCAGCTGCTCAGACAGACCTATGATATTGACCGGCCGGAAGTGATCGCGGTGCATCTTACCGGCGCGCCGGTTCCGGGCGTCGGCCCGCAGGACGTGGCGCTTGCCATCGTCGGCGCCGTCTTTGAGAATGGCTTCGTGAAGAACCGCGTCATGGAGTTCGTCGGCGAGGGAATTCAGAATATCAGCGTCGATTACCGGATCGGCATCGATGTCATGACAACCGAGACCACCTGCCTTTCCTCGATCTGGGAGACCGATGACCAGGTGGCTGCGTACTATGATATCCACGGAAGAAAAGAAGCCTATGCACCGGTCCACCCGGGTGCTGTCGCGTGCTATGACGGGCTGATCGAGATCGATCTGTCGACCATCCGCCCGATGATTGCTATGCCGTTCCACCCGAGCAACGTCTATACGATCGAAGAACTGAATGCGAATGCAGCCGATATTCTGCACGAAGTTGAAGAGAAGGCGAAGAGCCAGATCGGCGACGGTGTCAGACTGGATCTGATGAGCAAACTGAAAAACGGAAGAATCCAGGTCGACCAGGCAGTGATTGCCGGCTGTGCAGGCGGCGGATTTGAGAATCTGATGGCTGCAGCAGACATTCTGAAGGGGAACTATATCGGAAGTGATGCGTTCTCCATGTCGATCTATCCGGCCAGCCAGCCGATCTTCATGGAACTCGTCCGGAACGGTGCCGTTGCGACCTTTATGGAAACCGGCGCGATCATCCGTTCTGCATTCTGCGGTCCGTGTTTCGGTGCAGGCGATGTGCCGGCGAACGGTGGTTTCTCGATTCGTCATTCGACGAGAAATTTCCCGAACCGCGAAGGCAGCAAGCCGGGCAATGGCCAGATCGCTTCCGTTGCACTGATGGACGCTCGTTCCATCGCGGCAACCGCGGCAAACAAGGGCGTTCTGACCGCAGCAACCGAGCTGGATGTCACCTACGGAAAGCCGGTTTATCATTTTGACAGCAAGATCTATGAGAACCGTGTCTACGACGGAACCGGGAAGCCGGAGCCGGAGACCGAACTGGTCTACGGGCCGAATATCGTGCCGTGGCCGGAGATGGAGCCGCTCGCGGACGACATCCTTCTCTACGTTGCCTCCGAAATTCATGACCCGGTGACGACGACGGATGAGCTGATCCCGTCCGGTGAGACCTCCTCTTACCGCTCGAACCCGATGGGCCTTGCGGAATTTACGCTTTCGAGAAAAGATCCTGCATACGTCGGAGAGGCAAAGAAGACCAGAGCACTGGAAGCAGCACGACTTGCCGGAACGATTGCGGAAGCGGAGGAAGAAGGCTTCCGGAAGGCGGTTGCCCTGCTGTCGGCTGTGGAAGGATTCGATATCGAGAAGACCGAGATCGGCAGCACAATCTATGCCGTGAAGCCGGGTGACGGCTCTGCGCGTGAGCAGGCTGCCAGCTGTCAGCGTGTGCTCGGTGGTCTTGCGAATATTGCGACCCAGTATGCAACCAAGCGGTATCGTTCCAATGTCATCAACTGGGGCATGATTCCGTTCCAGTTTGCAGACGAAGAACTGCCGTTTGCGAAGGGAGATTATATCTACGTGCCGGGGATCCGCGAGGCGATTGTCAGCCATGCTTCTACGATTCCTGCCGTGGCGGTGCACGGAGATGAGACTGTAACACTGACGCTTCAGATCGGCGACCTGACGGATGAAGAACGCGAGATCATCTGCAAGGGCTGCCTGATCAATTATAATAACAGGGAAATATGAACATTTACTTTATTTCACTCGGCTGCGACAAGAATCTGGTCGATTCAGAGGTCATGATGGGGATTCTGACATCCCGCGGACACCGGCTGGTCACAGATCTGGATGCGGCTGAGGCTGTCGTTGTCAATTCCTGCTGCTTTATCTCGGATGCGAAAGAAGAAAGCATCGATACTATTCTGGAACTCGGAGAGAGAAAGCAGCAGGGTCTGCTTCGCTATATCCTGGTTGCCGGCTGCCTTGCAGAGCGGTACCGGAAGGAAATCATAGAAGAACTGCCGGAAGTCGATGCGCTCATCGGGACGACGGCCTTTGACCGGATCGGCGAGATGCTCGATCAGCTGGAGGCTGGTGATCCGGAGAGACCGGTTTCCGCCTATGAGGATCTGGACCGTCTGGTACTGCCGGAGAACCGCAGACTGATTGCTGCCGGAGAATTCTCGGCAAATCTGAAAATTGCCGAAGGCTGCAATAAGCGCTGCACGTACTGCGTCATTCCATATGTGCGCGGGAACTACCGGAGTGTACCGATGGAAGATCTGGTGGCGGATGCGGCAAGACTGGCAGAGAACGGCGTCCGGGAGATCAACCTGGTCGCCCAGGAGACGACGCTCTACGGCGTTGATCTCTACGGGAAGAAGATGCTTCCGGAACTGCTCCGGCGTCTTTCCGATATTCCTGGAATCCGCTGGATCCGTCTGCTGTACTGTTATCCGGAAGAGATCACTGATGAACTCATTCAGGCCATCCGGGATCACCCGAAGGTCTGCCATTATCTGGATATGCCGATCCAGCATGCTTCCGACAGGGTTCTTCAGGCGATGGGAAGACGAACCACGCGGGCGGAGATTACGGAGCGGATCGAGAAGATCCGCAGTGAGGTGCCGGACATCGTGATCCGGACCACCTTCATCACCGGATTCCCGGGAGAAACGGAAGAAGATTTCAAAGAGCTGTATGATTTTGTGGACCAGATGGAACTGGATCACGTCGGCGTTTTCCCGTATTCAAAGGAAGAGGGAACCGTCGCGGAGAAGATGGAGAACCAGGTCCCGGATGATCTGAAAGAAGCAAGAAAAGAGAGCATCATGATCCTCCAGCAGGAGATCAGTTCCGCAATCCTGGCCGATGAGGTGGGAAGGAATCTGAGCGTCCTGGTGGAAGGAAGCCTGCCGGATGATGCGGACTCCGAGGCGGTGGAAGAGATCCGCAGAGCCGGCGGAGAGGGCAGGATCGTTTATGTCGGAAGGACCTACCGGGATGCGCCGGGCGTCGATGGATTTCTGTTTTTTGAATCAGAAGAAGAACTGATGAGCGGCGATATTGTGCCGGTTCGGGTTCTTTCTTCCGATGTCTACGATCTTTATGGCGTGATGCAGGAGGAATAAAGGATATGAATCTGCCGAATAAGCTGACGATGTTTCGCGTGTTTTTGATTCCGTTTTTCGTGGCGGCGATGCTGATCCCCGGGATTCCGGCCGGCAATATCATTGCCGTCGTGATCTTTCTGGTCGCTTCGTTTACCGATCTGTTAGACGGGAAGATCGCAAGAAAATACAATCTTGTCACGAATTTCGGAAAATTCATGGATCCGCTTGCGGATAAACTGCTGGTCTGTTCTGCCCTGATCTGCTTTGTGGGTCTTGACAGACTCCCGGCCTGGATTGTGATTGTGATCATCAGCAGAGAGTTTATCATCAGCGGTTTCCGTCTCGTCGCATCGAATGCGGGCGTTGTCATTGCAGCCAGTTACTGGGGCAAGTTCAAGACGGTTTCCCAGATGATTCTCTGTGTGCTGCTGATCCTGAACATCGGCCATCCGGTCTTTCAGGTACTGGGCACCGTATTTACCTGGATCGCCCTGATCCTGACGGTGGTCTCCCTGATCGACTATCTCATCAAGAACAAAGGAGTCATTGGCGATGCAGTCTGATAGAACGGTTCTGGCAGAAAAACTGGTACAGGCCCTTACAGCGCGAAACCTGACGATCACGACCGCGGAATCCTGTACCGGCGGCATGATCGCCGCGTCCATTGTGGATATATCCGGAGCCTCTGCCTGCTTCAATGAGGGCTACATCACGTATTCCAATGAGGCAAAGGAGAGAATCCTCGGAGTGCCGGATGAGATGATCCGGTCCTTCGGCGTGGTCAGCGGACCGGTCGTGAAAGCCATGGCAGAAGGGGCGGCAAAGGCTGCTTCTGCGGATATTGCGGTCGCGGTTTCCGGTATTGCAGGACCACTCGGCGGAACACCGGCCAAACCGGTCGGGACCGTCTTCCTCGGGGTCTATCGCAGTGCCCGCGCCGGGGCAGATGGAAGAGAAGTCTGCGAGGCTTTTGAATTCCATTTTGAAGGTGACCGGTCAATGGTTCGCGAACAAACCGTGTCAATTTCGTTGCAGACAGTGCTTGATTTTCTTATGTAAACGACATAAGAATGACATAGAAAATGACTATGCTTTTCCTGTAGAACTTGTATTTTTCTGATACCGTGAAGATATGGTATCCCGGAAAGGCATATTATGAAGAAAACGATCGGACGATATATGTTCCTCTGCCTGATGATCTCGGGCTTCGTGCTTGGCGGCTGCGGAAACGGAGAAGCGCCGCAGGTGACGGAGGTCATGGATTCCGCTTCGTCTGTCTCATCCGGCAGTGATCTGGCCGATGAGGACAGCGGATCCGGGCTCTCCTTATATATGATTGATTATCAGCAGGGAACAACCAGGCCGGTGATGGTGACGCCGGAATCGGATCAGACGATTACCGCGGCTGCACTGGTTGAAGCGGTTGTGGAGATGTTTGATGAGGAATATACCGAACTTCCCGGCTATACCGTAGAGACAGAGGCCGATGGGAGCATCCGGCTTGATCTGCATGCCGATGATGCGGCATTCCCGTTCGGACCGAATGGCGGTCCTTTTGAGGAAGCTGCGCTCGACTGTTTCTGCTACAGCCTGTTTGACAATATCAAAGAAGCGAAGAAGATCTACATTACGGTGAACGGGATGCCTTATAGCAGTAATGTGCTTCAGTTTTCGGCGGATACGCCTTATATGACGAATGAGTAATGTGATTGTGATCGGAGCCGGTGCAGGCGGTATGATGGCGGCGGTTGCTGCAGCAGAGAACGGACACGCCGTAACGGTTCTTGAGAAGAATGAGAAATGTGGAAAAAAGATCTATATTACAGGGAAGGGAAGGTGCAATTTTACCAACACCTGTGATACGGATTCCATGATGCAGCAGATTCTGCGAAATCCGAAGTTCCTGTATACGGCTTTCGCAGATTTTTCTAATGAAGATACGATCGCGTTTTTCCGCGATCACGGGATGCCCGTCAAAGTGGAACGGGGCGGAAGAGCATTTCCCGTCTCGGACCATGCTTCCGATGTGACGAAGGTCCTGACGGAAGTGATGCGGGAGAAGGGCGTCCGGTTGAAACTGAATACGGAAGTCACGGAGGTCCTGATCCGGGACGGAGCGGTGTACGGTGTCCGTGCCCGGGAGACGGGAAAGAAACAGGATCCGGGGTTTGTTCTGCACTGTGATGCACTGATCATCGCGACCGGCGGTCTGTCGTATCCGTCCACTGGATCGACCGGAGACGGCTACCGGTTTGCGGAAGAGGCGGGACACAAGGTCACAGACAGAAGACCGAGCCTTGTTGGAATCAATTCTGCGGGAACGGTGGCGCAGGAACTCGAAGGGCTGTCTCTCCGGAACATCTCGATCCGCGTCCTCCGGGGAAAGAAGTGTCTCTATGAGGAATTCGGGGAGATGCTGTTCACGAGGACCGGACTCTCCGGGCCGGTGATTCTTTCTGCATCTGCCAAGGCAGGCGATGCGATTGAGGAAGGGGACACGGTCCTTGAGATCGATCTGAAGCCGGCGCTGACAGAAGAAAAGCTGCGGGAGCGGCTTGACGGAGACCTGCTTCTCTATCAGCAGAAGGCATACAAGAACGCACTTTCAGATCTGCTTCCAAGAAAGCTGATTCCGGTATTCGTCCGGATGAGCGGCATCGACCCGGAGCAGAAAGCAGGAACACTTTCCGGGAAGGACCGTCAGGCGATCGTCTCCCTGCTGAAGCACTTCCAACTGCAGCTGACAGGGCTCAGGGGGTATTCCGAGGCAGTTGTCACAAAGGGCGGCGTTTCGGTCAAAGAAGTGGATCCGCACACGATGGAATCAAAACTGGTGAAGGGACTCTATTTCGCCGGTGAGGTACTGGATCTTGACGGATATACCGGCGGGTTCAATCTGCAGATCGCCTGGTCGACCGGGCATCTGGCAGGCAGCCGGATTCCGTGAATGGTTATAATATCAGAACAAACGAATCAAAAAGGAGGATATATCCCATGAACGTTATTTCTACAGAAAATGCACCGAAGGCAATCGGACCGTATTCCCAGGGCATGACAACCGGAAACCTTGTCTTTGTTTCCGGCCAGATACCGGTCAATCCGGCAAGCGGCAAGATCGAGGCTGAAGGGATCGAGGGACAGGCAGAGCAGTCCTGCAAGAACGTGAAGGCTGTGCTGGAAGCAGCCGGCTCCTCGCTTGACAGGGTTGTCAAGACAACCTGCCTGCTTTCTGACCTGGCAGACTTTGCTGTATTTAACGCAGTCTATGAGAAGTATTTCACCAGCAAACCGGCAAGAGCATGCTTTGCTGTCAAGGCTATTCCGGCCGGTGCGCTGTGCGAGATCGAAGCAATTGCAGAAAAGGACTGATGGAATGAAATTGAAGAATATCGCCATTGATGGACCTGCAGGTGCCGGCAAGAGCACGATCGCAAGACGGGTCGCTGCGGAACTGAATCTGATCTATGTCGATACCGGGGCGATGTACCGGGCGATTGCCCTGTATATGATCCGTCAGAACATCCGGCCGGAAGAGACGGCAAAGGTGGAGAGCGTTCTCCCGGATGTCCAGGTGCGGATTGCCTATCAGGACGGAGAGCAGCAGGTCTTCCTCGGAGAGGAGAATGTCTCCGGTCTGATCCGCACGCCGGAAATCAGCGCAGGCGCTTCGGCATTTGCAACGATCGGCAGCGTTCGCCGGAAGCTGGTTGCCATGCAGCAGGAACTGGCGAAAGAGACAGCAGTCGTGATGGACGGAAGAGATATCGGAACCACCGTGCTTCCGGATGCCTACCTGAAAGTCTATCTGACCGCCAGTGTGGAAGTCCGTGCAAAGAGACGGATGGCAGAACTGGCTGCGAAGGGCCAGGAGGTCGACCTGCACGCCGTGGAGGAAGATATCCGTGCCAGAGATTATCAGGATATGCACAGAGAGGAGTCCCCGCTGAGAAAGGCGGACGATGCGCACGAAGTGGATACCTCGGATCTGTCGATCGAAGAAGTCACGGAAGCAATCCTTGCCCTGTACCAGGAAGGAAACTGAAGAATGCCGAAAGTTATTGTCGCCGATCATGCCGGATTCTGTTTCGGCGTCAGGCGGGCTGTGAGCCAGGTTTATGATCTGGCGGCCGGCGAGAAGCCGGTCTATACCTATGGAGAGATCATCCACAACGAGACGGTTGTGGATGATCTTCGTCGTCTCGGTGTGCGGGTCATCGAGGATCTCGGGGAACTGTCCGGGCTCCCGGAGGGGACGGTGGTCCTGCGCTCCCACGGGGTGACGGCCGATGTCACGGCGTCGCTTGAGAAGAGCGGGCAGCCCTATGTCGATGCCACCTGTCCCTTTGTCGCAAAGATCCACCGCCTGGTGCAGGAATTCGCCGAAGATCCGGAGAATCTGGTCGTCCTGACGGGGGCGGCAGAGCACCCGGAAGTGCAGGGAATCCTGAGCCGTGCCGGCAGGGATACGGTGGTCATCGCAGACGCGGAGGAAGCGGAGAAATTCGCCGCCTCAGGCCTTGCGGACGGCCGGAAAGTGAAGCTTTTGTCCCAGACGACTTTCTCAAGAAATAAATTTCAAGATATAGTTGAAATTCTGGGGAAAAAGTTATATGATATATCTGTTGTAGATACGATCTGTAATGCGACAGGTGAACGCCAGAAAGAAGCGGAAGACCTTTCCCGCACTGCAGATGCAATGATTGTGATTGGCGGGAAAAAGAGTTCCAATACGCAGAAGTTGTATGAGATCTGCAAACAAAACTGCTTAAATACTTACTATATACAGACACCTGATGACCTGGATCCGGCTTCATTTGGATCCTTCCACGTGGTAGGTATTACAGCCGGGGCTTCTACCCCAGAAAAAATTATTGAGGAGGTTCAGACCAGAATGGCTGAAGAGATGACGTTTGATCAGATGTTAGAGGAATCCCTGAAGACAATTCACAACGGTGATGTTGTCGAGGGCACTGTAATCGGTGTAAAGGAAGATGAGATTATCCTTGATATCGGCTACAAAGCAGAGGGAATCATCACAAAGAACGAGTACTCCAATACTCCTGTGAATCTTACCACAGTTGTTCACGAAGGTGACAAGATGGAAGCGAAGGTCCTGAAGCTGAATGACGGCGAAGGACAGGTCGTTCTTACCTACAAGAGACTTGCTGCTGAGAGAGGCAACAAGAAGCTCGAGGAAGCTTTCAACAACAAGGAAGTTCTGAAAGCAACCGTTTCACAGGTTCTGAATGGTGGCCTTTCTGTTGTTATTGACGAAGCCAGAGTATTCATTCCTGCAAGCCTTGTTTCGGATACTTATGAGAGAAATCTGGAAAAGTATGCCGGTCAGGAGATCGAGTTCGTGATCACCGAGTTCAACCCGAAGAGAAGAAGAATCATCGGTGACAGAAAGCAGCTCCTGGTTGCAAGAAAGGCAGAACTGAAGAAGGCACTGTTTGATAAGCTTGCTGTCGGCCAGACCGTAGTAGGAACTGTCAAGAATGTGACCGATTTCGGTGCATTCATTGATCTTGGCGGAGCAGATGGACTGCTGCACATCTCCGAGATGAGCTGGGGCCACATCGAGAATCCGAAGAAGATCTTTAAGGTCGGCGATGAGGTCAAGGCATTTGTCAAGGATATCCAGGGCGAAAAGATTGCACTTTCTCTCAAGTTTGAGGATCAGAATCCCTGGATCGATGCAGAGAAGAAGTTCGCGATCGGCAACATCGTAACCGGTAAGGTTGCAAGAATGACCGATTTCGGTGCATTCATCGAGCTGGAGCCGGGCGTTGACGCACTGCTTCATGTTTCCCAGATTGCCAAGGAGCATGTGGAGAAGCCGAGCGATGTTCTGAAGCCCGGTGAGCAGGTTACTGCCAAGGTCGTTGACTTTAATGCTGAAACCAGAAAGATCAGCCTTTCCATCAAGGCTCTGCTTTCCGATGATGACCAGAAGGATTCTGAGGAAGCTGCAGAAGAGATTGCTGAAGAAGCTGCAAATACAGTTGATGCTGCAGAAGAGACAGCAGCAACTGCAGAATAATTCATCAGAGAGTATGGACTCAGCTTGTGCGGTGAAAGGAATCGTATAAGCTGAGTCTTTTTTCTGAGCACAAGGAATCGGCCAGATTCTGGAAAGGACTGTAAGACGATGGTCAGAGTCGCTTTGGATGCAATGGGTGGAGACAATGCTCCCCGTGAGATCATCCGGGGTGCCGTAATGGCGGTCCAGGAAGCGGACGACATTCAGGTGATCCTGGTCGGCGATGAGAAAGTGATCCGGGAAGAACTTTCCGGTTCCGGATACACCGGTGACAAGATCACCGTGGTACATGCCTCGGAAGTGATCACCAATGACGAGGCGCCGGTTGCCGCGATCCGCCAGAAGAAAGATTCTTCGATTGTCGTTGCCATGAAGATGGTCCGTGAGGGAAATGCAGATGCATTTGTTTCTGCGGGCAGTACCGGTGCGATTCTTGTCGGCGGTCAGCTGGTCGTCGGTCGGATCCGGGGTGTGGAGCGGTCCCCGCTCGGCAGCCTGATTCCGACACAGAAGGGTGTATCCCTGCTTGTCGACTGCGGTGCCAATGTGGATTCCCGCAGTGCGCATCTGGTTCAGTATGCCAGAATGGGATCCATCTACATGGAGTCGGTACTGGGTGTGAAAAATCCCCGCGTAGCGATCGTGAATGTCGGGCTGGAGGAAGAGAAGGGTAATGCGCTTGTCAAGGAGACCTTCCCGCTGCTGAAAGCCTGTGAAGATATTCATTTTACCGGCAGTATCGAGGCCAGACAGATTCCGTACGGCGATGCGGATGTGATTGTCTGCGATGCGTTTGTCGGCAATGTGATACTGAAGTTGTATGAAGGGGTTGCAGGTGTTCTGCTCAGTGAAATCAAGAAGGGACTGACCAGTACAATCCGCAGCAAAATCGGAGCTGCTCTTGCAAAGCCGGCTCTGAAGACGACACTAAAGTCCTTTGATGCCACTGCATACGGCGGTGCGCCGATGCTGGGGCTGAACGGACTGGTTGTGAAAACACACGGGAGTGCCACTGCGAATGAAGTACGGAATTCTATTCTGCAGTGCAGGACTTTCTGTGAACAGAAGATCGGTGAGAAGATCCGCGCAGAGCTTGGACGAAAGAAGCAGGAAGCGGAACCGGCCGGTCAGAATGAATAAAGCGGAGGGATAGCGATGTTTGATCAGGTAGCTGAAATTGTAGCAGAAGTACTGGATGTGGATGTGGAGACACTCACACCGGAAACCGATTTTGTCAAGGATCTGATGGCGGATTCCCTGGATCGTGTGGAGATCATGATGCGTCTGGAAGACGAGTTCTCCATCTCGATTCCGGATGATGTTGCTGCGGAGATCAATACAATCGGAGATATTGTTGAAAGACTGCAGGGACTGAATGACTGATAAAGAGAAACATTTGGCGCAGAGGCTTTCTTTCATGAGCCAGAAGCGCCTGGAAAATAAAATATTGTATCATTTTAAAGATCGTTCCTATCTGGAAGATGCGATGACACACAGTTCCTATGCGAATGAGAACCAGCTGCTGAAGACGCGCTGCAATGAGCGCCTTGAGTTTCTGGGGGATGCAGTGCTGGAACTGGTTGTCAGCAGGTTCCTTTTTCTGGACTATAAGGACAGACAGGAGGGGGATCTCTCAAAACTGCGCGCCAGTATCGTCTGTGAACCGACACTGGCTATCTGTGCGCGGGAGATCGGGCTCGGCGAGGAACTGCTGCTCGGAAAGGGCGAAGATGCGACGGGCGGCAGACTGCGGGATTCGGTTCTCTCGGACGCGTTTGAGGCACTGATCGGGGCGATGTATCTGGACGGCGGCCTTGAAGCCTGTGAACGGTTTATCCATCGGTTTGTCCTGACGGATATCGACCGGAAGAAACTGTTTGTCGACAGCAAGACGATTTTTCAGGAGATGGTCCAGGCGAAGAACATCGGATCGATCGCTTATGTGCTGACAGGAGAGAACGGTCCGGATCACCGGAAGACATTTGAAGTCGATGTCCGGGTCGGTGATGTGGTATATGGGCACGGCTCCGGACAGAGCAAGAAAGCAGCAGAGCAGGTGGCTGCATACCAGGCCATACACAGAATGCAGCAGGCATAGTGAAAGTTGACGAGAGGCCGGGAAACCGGCCTCTTTTTCAAATCCGGATCAGAAGTTAAGAGGTTAACATGTATCTGAAAAGCGTTGAAATGCATGGGTTCAAGTCATTTGCCAATAAAATGACGCTGAACTTCGGAGATGGCATTACCGGAATCGTCGGGCCGAACGGAAGCGGCAAGAGCAACGTCGCCGATGCAGTCCGCTGGGTTCTGGGAGAACAAAGTGCGAAGCAGCTCAGAGGTGCCCGCATGGAGGATGTCATTTTCTCCGGAACCGAAGTACGCAAGCCCATGAGCTTTGCTTATGTCGCGATTACACTGGATAATTCGGACCACATGCTTGCCATCGATTATGACGAAGTCACCGTATCCCGAAGAGTCTACCGCTCCGGCGAAAGTGAATACATGATCAACGGAGCATCCTGCAGACTGCGGGATATACAGGAACTGTTCCTGGACACCGGTATCGGAAAAGAAGGCTATTCGATCATCGGACAGGGCCAGATCGATAAAATTCTTTCAGGAAAGCCGGAAGACCGGCGCGAACTCTTCGATGAAGCCGCCGGCATTACGAAATATAAGAAGCGCAGGGATGCTGCTGTCAAGAACCTGAACGCCGAGCATGAGAATCTCTCGAGAATCCAGGATATCATCACGGAGATCGAGCGCCAGCTCAAACCGCTCGAACGGCAGTCTGAGACTGCTAAGGCATATCTTGCACTCCGGGATGTGCTGCGGGAACTGGAGATCTCCTACTTTGTGGATGAGTATGACCGCAGTGAGGACATCCTGACCAAGGTGAAGAGTGATCTGGAGATCTCGAACAATCAGCTCAAGGAGAATATGACCGCCTATGATCAGATGCGTGAAGATTATGACAGGCTGGAGGCGGAGATTGCTTCCTACAACGGCCGGATCGATGATCTCACGCAGCAGATTGCAGATGCAAGGATCGAAAAGGAGAAGGCGGACGGCGAAATCCGGCTGCTGACAGAGCAGATTTCCGCGGGGATCCGGAATCAGGAATTGTTCCAGGAACGAATCGATTCGCTGGAAAAAAGAATTGCAAACTACCGGGATCAGCAGGTAAAGAATACAGAGGACCGGGAGAAAACCGCGGCTGAACTCGACGCCCTTGCCGGGAAGCAGGCGGAACTGGAGACGCACCTTGCCGGGCAGAATGCCGAGGCGGATGCGGCGCGCACCAGGAAAGAAGAGGCCGGCAGAAAGATTCAGGAACTCGGCCAGGGAAGTGCGGAAGATGCCGGACGAATTGATTTCTACCAGTCCACCCTTGAGCAGAACCAGATCCGTGCTGCAGAAATCAATGCGAGACTGCTGAAGATCAAGGAGACGGAGAATGAGATCCGGGGTCTTGCGGCCGGACATCAGAAACATCTTGAAGAGCTGCGCGGCAGATTCGAGGAACTGAAGGAAACGCTCGCAGATTACGAGCATGATCTCTCCGCACTCCAGAATTCGTACCAGCAGGCGAACCGTGACTATAACCAGAAACAGCAGCAGTACCTCCAGGCGAAATCCAATCTGAATGCGATGCGCAACATGGCGGAGCGCTATGAAGGCTACGGGAATGCGGTCAAGCGGGTGATGGACCGGAAGAAAGATGATCCGGGCATCATCGGCGTGGTGGCGGATGTCATCAAGGTCAGCAGAAAGTATGAGACAGCTGTAGAAACTGCGCTCGGCGGCAGCATTCAGAATATCGTCGTTGATCATGAAGATACCGCGAAGCGGAACATCAACTGGCTGAAGGAAAACCGGTTCGGCCGAGCAACCTTTCTCCCACTGAACGCGATGGTTCTGCACAATCCGGGGAATTTCGGCGGTGCGCTGAATGAGCCGGAGATCATCGGAACGGCCGCAAGCCTCGTTGAAACCGAGCCGCGGTTCGCCGGCATGCTGTCCCATCTGCTCGGACGGACACTGGTCGCCGAGAATATGGATGCGGCTGTCCGGATCGCCCGGAAATATCGCTACAGCCTTCGGATCGTGACGATCGACGGCGAGCAGCTCTCGCCGGGCGGATCGATCTCCGGCGGTGCATTTAAAAATACCAGCAATCTGCTCGGAAGAGCCAGAGAACTGGAGGAATACGAGAAAACCATCGCGGACCTGGAGAAGGAATGGAAGGATGCCCAGAAGACCGTCTCCGGGATGATGGATGAGATTAACCAGAAGACCCGTGAGCGAGTGGAGACCGAGCGGAATCTCGCCGACCTGCGCGCGGGAATTCAGGGAGAAGAAGCGCAGATCGACAGCCTGAATGCCAGACTCGCTGAGAATGAGCGGTCCCGGAAGGAACTTTCCGTGGATACGACGGCAATTGAAAAGACGCGGACAGAAGCGAATGAAGAGCTTGCAAAACTGAAGCAGAAAGTCGCACAGTCTGAATCTTCGGCGGATGATCTCCGGAGCGAGACCGCCAGAATTGATGCATCCCTGACAGATGCACAGGAGCGGATCAGCAGTACGGAACAGGAACTGGCTGCAGTCCGTGCGGAGATCATTGAGAAGAGACAGAATCTTCATTTCCAGGATGAAACCAAAGAACGTCTTGACCGCGAGATCGCGGAACTGGAAGAGGAGATCCGTACCCTCGAAGTGGATCATGCAGGTTCTGATGAAGAACTGGCGGAACGGCGCAGACGGATCGATGAAATCCGGGCACAGGCGGACAGCCTGCTGAAAAATACGGCCGCGATGCAGGACGAGCGGGATACGCAGATCCGGGACAGAGATGCGGTGCAGACCAGTCACCGTGCGATCATTGAAAAGAGAGAATCGATCCTGTCTGACAAGGCAGTGCTCGAAAAGGAGATCTTCCGTCTGGAAGCCCAGCGGGACAGAGTGACAGAGCAGTCCGAGAGTCAGATGCAGTATATGATGGAAGAATACGGACTTTCCTATTCGGAATCCGTCCGGCTGCTGCCGCAGGACCGTGAGAAACAGACTGCACCGGCCATGCGCAGGAAGATCAGTGAGCAGAAGGCGCAGATCAAAGCCCTCGGCGATGTAAATATCAACGCCATTGAAGATTTCAAGGAACTGGATGAACGCTACACGGTTCTGCGGACACAGCGCGATGATATCGTCAATGCGGAGAATACCCTGATCGGCGTGATTGAAGAACTGGACCAGGAGATGCGCAGGCAGTTCTCGGAGCAGTTCAAGCGCATCGCAGAAGAATTCAACAAGGCATTCATGGCGCTGTTCGGCGGTGGAAAAGGACAGCTGGAACTGGTGGAAGATGTGGATATCCTCGAAGCAGGCATCCGAATCATCGCACAGCCGCCCGGCAAGAAGCTGCAGAATATGATGCAGCTTTCCGGTGGAGAGAAGGCTCTGACAGCCATTGCGCTGCTGTTTGCCATCCAGAACCTGAAGCCTTCGCCGTTCTGTCTGCTGGATGAGATCGAGGCAGCGCTCGATGACTCCAACGTCGGCCGATTTGCAGATTATCTGCACAGACTGACAAAGAATACGCAGTTTATCGTGATCACCCACCGGCGCGGAACCATGAATTCCGCGGATGTTCTGTATGGTATCACCATGCAGGAAAAGGGTGTTTCCACCATGGTATCGGTGAACCTGATTGAGAACGAACTGACCTGATGTCCTGCGAAAGCAGATACAGCAGGTGTTAAAAATACGTAAAACGAGGTTGATTATGGCAGAGAAAAAAGGATTTTTCGGCAGACTGGCGGCCGGACTTGCCAAGACCAGAGATAGTTTTGTGTCCGGCGTCAATTCGATCTTTTCCGGCTATTCCAGTATTGATGATGATTTCTATGATGAACTGGAAGAGACGCTGATCATGGCGGATCTCGGCATCAATACCACGACGGCGGTCCTGGAAGATCTGAAGGCAAAGGTGAAGGAACAGCGGATCAAGGAGCCTTCTGCGTGCAAGAAGCTTCTGATCGAGACCCTGAAGGAACAGATGACGGTGGATGAATCTGCCTATGATTTTGAGAACCGGAAATCGGTCATCCTGATGATCGGCGTGAACGGGGTCGGAAAGACAACTTCCGTCGGAAAACTTGCCGGAAGACTGAAGGACCAGGGAAAGAAGGTCCTGGTTGCGGCGGCGGATACTTTCCGTGCGGCGGCTGTGGAACAGCTTTCCGAGTGGGCGAAGAGAAGCGGCGTGGATCTGATTGCCGGTCAGAACGGCAGTGATCCGGCAGCCGTTGTCTACGATGCGGTTTCTGCAGCAAAGGCGAGGGGAACCGATATCCTCATCTGTGATACCGCGGGAAGACTGCACAACAAGAAGAACCTGATGGACGAGCTCAGCAAGATCTACCGGGTTATCGAACGGGAATATCCGGATGCCGTCATCGAGACACTCGTGGTCGTGGACGGAACGACCGGTCAGAATGCGCTGAACCAGGCGAAACAGTTCTCCGAGGCCGCGCCGGTGACCGGTATCATCCTGACGAAGCTGGACGGCACGGCGAAGGGCGGCATCGCCATCGCGATCTCTTCCGAGCTCGGCATCCCGGTGAAGTACATCGGAATCGGCGAGCAGGTGGACGACCTGGAACGCTTCTCGGCCGATACCTTTGTGGACGCCCTGTTTGATACCGGGGAAGAGGATGCGGAGTAACGTCAGAGTTGATCCTTTTTTTAGGGGCAATACGGCAAAATACACAAAAAGAGCTGTCAGATTCTGACAGCTCTTTTTGTGAAAAATCCCATCGTTCTTCTTGTTGACAATCCATATCGGATATAGTACAATGAGACTACGCAGAACATCTGTTCGACCAGAAGCATATTCATTTTTCAGGAGGGATATATGGATAACAACGTGATGCAGGATGAGAAACGGGTAAAAGCACTGGAAGCGGCTATCGCCCAGATTGAGAAGGATTTCGGAAAAGGCGCGGTGATGAAGCTGGGAGACGGGAACGCGCAGATGAACGTGGAAGTCGTTCCGACCGGCTGTCTGTCCCTTGACCTTGCGCTCGGGCCGGGCGGTATTCCGAAGGGAAGAATTGTGGAGATCTACGGACCGGAGTCCAGTGGTAAGACGACCGTTGCCCTGCACATGGTTGCGGAAGTCCAGAAGCGGGGCGGCATTGCGGGCTTCATCGATGCGGAGCATGCCCTTGACCCGCTGTATGCGAAGGCAATCGGCGTTGATATCGACAACCTGTATATCTCGCAGCCGGATAACGGCGAGCAGGCGCTTGAGATCACGGAGACCATGGTCAGAAGCGGCGCCGTTGATATTATCATCGTAGACTCTGTCGCTGCGCTTGTTCCGAAGGCAGAGATCGACGGCGATATGGGCGATTCCCATGTCGGCCTGCAGGCGAGACTGATGTCCCAGGCACTCAGAAAGCTGACCAGTGTTGTCAGCAAGACCAGCTGTATCGTCGTCTTCATCAACCAGCTGCGTGAGAAGATCGGCGTCATGTTCGGGAATCCGGAGACGACAACCGGCGGCCGTGCGCTGAAGTTCTATGCGTCCATCCGTCTGGATGTCAGAAGAATCGATTCCATCAAGCAGGGCGGCGAAGTGCTCGGCAACCGCACCAGAATCAAGGTCGTCAAGAACAAGATCGCACCGCCGTTCAAGGAGGCGGAGTTCGACATCATGTTCGGAACCGGGATCTCTCGCACCGGTGATGTGCTCGATATCGCTGTCCAGGATAATATTATCGTCAAGAGCGGTGCATGGTTCTCCTACAAGGACGAGAAGATCGGCCAGGGGCGTGAGAACACCAAGAACTATCTGGCAGAGCATCCGGAAGTCTTTGAAGAAGTGGAAAGACTGGTCCGCATCAAGCATGGCCTGATCGACGGCGGGGAGCTTCCTGACGACGATGCCGCAGGGAAGCAGGATTAATGTACATAGAAGAGATCCGTCAGACCGGGAAGTACCGGTACAGGCTGACTTCTGATTCGGGGCGTGCGTTCACCCTCTACAGCGGTGATCTGCGGAGATACCGGATCGAGGAGAAGATGGAACTGCCGGAAGCGAAACTTCAGCTGATCGAGAAGGAATGCCTGATTCCCAGGTGCAGGCGGAAAGCCATGGATCTGCTGGTGCGGGCGGACCAGACCGAAGAAGGTCTCCGGCGCAAGCTTGCGAGGAGCGGCTTTGAGGAGCATATTATTGCGGATGCCGTCGGTTATGTGCAGAAGTTTCATTATCTCGATGATGAACGCTATGCCGCGCAGTACATCGACCAGAAGAAGGGTACGAAGAGCAGGCGGCAGATCGAGATGGAACTGAAGCAGAAAGGCATCGACAAGGCCCTGATCGAGGATCTGATGGAAGAAACAGAGGACGGCGATGAGGCGGCACTTGACCTTCTGCTGGCAAAGAGACTGCGCTCTGTGCGGGAGGTGGACGACGCTGCCAGAAGAAAGCTGATCGCCTACTGTGCCAGACGCGGATTTTCTCCCGAGATGGCGAGAAGAAGACTGGAAACGATGCTTGACAATCCCTGTGAAAAAAAGTAGAATAGATATGTTATAGAAACATATGACTTGGTACTCAGACAATATGTTTGATGTCATATGAAGATGCACAGTGACAATTTCATAGGGAGGTGCTCCAGTGGTACAAATCATAATTACGGCAGTAATTGCTGTCGTTGCTACTGCGGCGATCCTGTGTCCTCTGATCTGGAAGATGGCCATTGCGAATCGAATAAAGACTTACGAAGCAAAGGTTGGAAGTGCGGAAGAACGTGCCCAGGAAATCATTGGTAATGCGAACAAACAGGCGGAATCCATGAAGCGAGAGGCACTGCTCGAAGCAAAAGAGGAAGCGCTCAAGAACAAGAATGAGATTGAGCGTGAGACAAAGGAACGCAGAGCTGAATTACAGAAGTATGAAAAACGTGTTCTGTCCAAAGAGGAAGCGACGGACAGAAAGAGCGAAGCACTTGAAAAGCGTGAATCGAAGCTGAATGCCCGTGAGGCAGATCTCGAGAAGCGCCAGCAGGCAGTGGATGAACTGCATGCACAACAATTGCAGGAACTGGAAAGAATCTCTGGATTAACCTCCGAACAGGCAAAAGAGTACATCCTGAAGACGGTAGAAGATGATGTCAAGCATGAAACTGCTGTCATGGTCAAGGAGCTTGAGAACCGTGCGAAGGAAGAAGCCGACAAGAAAGCCAAAGAGATTATTGTCGGGGCCATTCAGAAGTGTGCGGCTGACCATGTTGCAGAAGCAACGATCTCCGTCGTACAGCTGCCAAGTGACGAGATGAAGGGACGGATTATCGGCCGTGAAGGTCGGAATATCCGGACGCTCGAAACCTTGACCGGTGTTGATCTGATTATCGATGATACACCGGAAGCGGTTGTTCTTTCCGGGTTTGACCCGATCAGAAGAGAAGTTGCAAGAATTGCTCTTGAGAAGCTGATTGTCGATGGAAGAATTCATCCGGCCAGAATCGAAGAGATGGTCGAGAAGGCACAGAAGGAAGTGGAATCGCAGATCCGTGAAGAAGGCGAAGCGGCCGCACTCGAAGCTGGTGTCCATGGTATTCATCCGGAGCTGATCAAACTTCTCGGCAGAATGAAGTTCCGTACCAGTTACGGTCAGAATGCTTTAAAGCATTCGATCGAAGTAGCACAGCTTTCCGGACTCCTTGCGATGGAGTGTGGATGCGATGCAAAGCTGGCACGTCGTGCAGGTCTGCTGCATGATATCGGAAAAGCATTGACACACGAGCAGGAAGGATCCCATGTACAGATCGGCGCAGATCTCTGCCGGAAGTATAAGGAATCCGCAACGGTGATCAATGCCGTCGAAGCACATCATGGTGACGTGGAAGCAACCTCTCTGATTGCATGTCTGGTACAGGCTGCAGATGCAATTTCTGCTGCAAGACCAGGTGCCCGCAGAGAGACGCTTGAGACTTATACGAATCGTCTGAAGGAACTTGAAGACATTGCGAATGAATTCAAGGGTGTTGAAAAGTCTTATGCCATTCAGGCTGGACGGGAGATCCGCGTGATGGTGATTCCGGACCAGGTTAATGATTCAGAGATGGTTCTGCTCGCCAGAGACCTTTCCAAGAAGATCGAATCTTCTCTGGAATATCCGGGGCAGATCAAGGTCAGTGTTATTCGGGAATCAAGAGCGATCGACTATGCGAAGTAATTGTATTCCCTGTTGAATAATCTGAAAAGAGAAGGAGCTGTATAGATCCGGGCAACCGGTTTTTACAGCTCTTTTCTTGTTTGGTAATGTGTATGTATGAGAAAGATGGAGGTATGAACATGGCTGAGAATAAGTATGCAGGAACAAAGACAGAACAGAATCTGCTGGAAGCATTTGCAGGAGAATCACAGGCAAGGAATAAATATACATATTTTGCTTCTGTTGCCAAGAAAGCCGGATATGAGCAGATCGCGGAGATCTTTCTGAAGACAGCTGAGAATGAGAAGGAACATGCAAAGCTGTGGTTCAAGGCACTCGGCGGAATCGGCACCACAGAGGAGAATCTTGCAGCTGCAGCTGCCGGCGAGAACCAGGAGTGGACCGATATGTATGCGCGCATGGCGGATGAGGCTGAAGCAGAAGGTTTTCCGGAACTGGCAGCACAGTTCCGCGGTGTCGGCGCGATCGAAAAGGCACATGAAGAGCGGTTCCGCGCACTGCTGACAAACATCGAAGAAAAGAAAGTCTTCGAGAAGGCCGGCATCGTTGTCTGGGAGTGCAGAAACTGCGGTCATATCGTGATCGGAACCTCTGCGCCGGAAGTCTGCCCGGTATGCAATCACCCGCAGAGCTATTTTGAAGTACGGAAAGAGAACTATTGATGGAATCCTGGTCTCTCAGGGTCATCGCCAGAATGCATTCCGGATTCCGGGATAAGTTCGGGATACCAAGACAAAGCGGAAGGGTGGAAACACTGCCCGGAACCATTGTCTTCGAACCGGAATACAGGAATCCGGATGCACTGGAAGGTCTTGAGGAATTCACCCATCTGTGGATTCTCTGGGGATTCTCCGAGACACAGCGGGAATCGTTCCACGCGACGGTCCGGCCGCCGCGGCTTGGCGGGAATGAGACGAAGGGGGTGTTCGCCACGCGTTCCCCCTACCGTCCGAATCCGATCGGGCTTTCCTGCGTCCGGCTCATCGGGATCGATTCCGATGAAGAGCATGGAACGGTCCTGCGTGTTCTCGGCGCGGATCTGATGGATGGAACACCAATCTATGATATTAAGCCTTATCTGCCCTATACGGACGCGCATCCTGAAGCGGCGAGCGGGTTTGCCGACCGGGAAGTTGTCCGGGCACTGGAAGTTTCGGATCCCGGGAATCTGCTGCAGGAACTGGATCCGGATCTGGCTTCGATCATCAAGGAGCTGCTCGCCGAAGATCCGAGACCTTCCTATCAGAAGAAGAATCCGGAGAGAGTCTACGGGATGTTCTACGGGGATCTGGAGATCCGTTTTCAGGTTACAGACGGCACGGCGATCATTCGGTCCATTGCGCATACAGATTAGAAGGAGCGGACATACATGCTTGCAAAACTACGGGATGAGGCCACAAGGAAAAGGGTCTTTGAGATTATTCAGATTGGTCAGACAGGAGATGCTGTCAGCAAGCTTTTTGACGTGTTTATCTCGGTTGTCATTGTGACCAATATCCTGTCACTCTTTCTGCTTACCTTTGAAGCGCTGGAGCCGTATTTCCCGCTGCTGCGGATGATAGAGATCCTGACAGTGGGGATCTTTATCGTGGAGTATATTCTGCGGATCTGGACGGCTGATCTGCTTTATCCGAATCTCTCAAGAAGAAAGGCGATCCTGCGGTTCCTGCGTTCGTTTGACGGGGTCATTGACCTGCTGACGATCCTCCCGCTCTTTTTCCTGTCCGGGTTTGTGGTCTTCCGGATGCTTCGTGTCGTGCGGATCTTTCACCTGTTCCGGATCAATGCCTATTATGATTCATTCCACGTGATCACCTCGGTCTTCCTGGAGAAGAAGAATCAGATTATTTCCTCTGTGTTCATTATCTTCGTTCTGATGATCGCCGCGTCCCTCTGCATGTACAGTGCCGAGCATGATGCGCAGCCGGAGGTGTTTGAGAATGCGCTGTCCGGACTCTGGTGGAGCGTAGCGACCGTCTTCACCATCGGCTACGGGGATATCTATCCGGTCACGGTTCTCGGGAGAGTAATGGCCGTGATCATTACCTTCCTCGGCGTCGGTGCTGTGGCTATCCCGACCGGTATCATTTCCGCGGGCTTCGTCGAACAGTATACCCGGATGAAACAGCGGGATAAGGAACAGCCGAAGACCCAGGTCACCATGATGATCGAAGAGGGAAGTCCCTATGCCGGCAGGAGCATCGCAGAGATTGAGAGTGAATACAGCCTGAATGTCGCTGTTGTTGTCCGACAGGGAGCCATCCTCCTGCCGACGGATAACATCACATTGAACGCCGGAGACTCCGTTGTACTTGAAATCCTTTGATGTTCAGTAAATTGCTTGTTGCAAAATCCAGAAAAATAGTCTATAGTGTTACCTAATTGTGGCTTGACATCGTATAATTATTCATTACGACGACGAACCGAAACAAAAAGCAGGAGCGGCCGGAGAGAATTTTGCGGCTGCAGGGCAATTTATCTAAACGTACAAGGGAGGAACAAAAAAACATGGGAAGAGTGTACAATTTCTCAGCAGGACCGGCAGTACTGCCTGAATCCGTTCTGAAAGAAGCTGCGGAGGAGATGCTTGATTATCGCGGAACCGGTATGTCCGTCATGGAGATGAGCCATCGTTCCAAAGCTTTTGAGACCATTATTGAAGAGGCAGAAGCTGATCTGCGTGATTTGATGGGGATCCCGGAAAATTACAAAGTTCTTTTCCTGCAGGGAGGTGCTTCTCTTCAGTTTGCCATGGTTCCGATGAATTTCATGAAGAATCGGGTTGCTGATTATATCATCACCGGTCAGTGGGCAAAGAAGGCTTATCAGGAAGCTCAGATCTACGGGGATGCAAAAGCGATCGCTTCCTCTGCCGACAAGACATTTTCCTACATTCCGGACTGCTCGGATCTGCCGATCGATGACAACGCAGACTATGTCTACATCTGCGAGAACAACACGATCTACGGAACGAAGTTCAAGACCCTGCCGAATACCAAGGGCAAGCCGCTGGTTGCGGATATTTCTTCGTGCTTCTTGTCGGAGCCGGTTGATGTGACCAAGTATGCGATGCTGTACGGCGGTGTTCAGAAGAATGTCGGACCGGCCGGTACGGTCATTGCCATCATCCGCGAGGATATGATCACAGAGGATACCCTTCCGGGTACACCGACCATGATGAAGTATAAGATTCATGCAGATGCGAAGTCCTTATACAATACACCGCCTGCATATGGCATCTATATCTGCGGCAAGGTCTTCAAGTGGCTGAAGAACATGGGCGGCCTTGAAGTGATGAAGCAGCGCAACGAAGAAAAGGCTGCACTTCTGTACAACTTCCTGGATCAGAGCAACCTGTTCAAGGGAACTGTCCGGAAGGAAGACCGTTCTCTGATGAATGTTCCGTTCATCACCGGGAATGAAGAACTGGATGCAAAGTTTGTCAAGGAGTCCAAGGCTGCAGGTCTTGAGAACCTGAAGGGTCATCGTACCGTTGGTGGTATGAGAGCAAGCATCTACAACGCAATGCCGAAGGAGGGCGTCGAAACTCTGGTTGCCTTCATGAAGGATTTCGAAGCAAAGAATGCCTGAATATAGGAGGATAAAACCATGTTTAAAGTACATTGCCTGAATCCGATTGCTGAAGTCGGCATGAGCCAGTTCGGTGCGGGTTTTGAAACGACAGATAAACTGGATGATGCCAACATTGTGATGGTACGGAGTGCTTCCATGCACGACCTTGCCGTACCGGATTCCCTTTATGCTGTTGCAAGAGCCGGCGCGGGCGTGAACAACATCCCGCTGACCGATTATGCGGAAAAAGGAATCGTTGTCTTTAATACACCGGGTGCGAATGCGAACGGCGTCAAGGAGCTGGTGATTGCAGGACTGCTGCTGGCTTCCCGTGACATCGTCGGTGGTGTCAACTGGGTTCGTGCCAATCAGGATAAGGAAGACATTGCGAAGGTTGTCGAGAAGGAAAAGAAGCATTTTGCAGGATGTGAGATCCAGGGTAAGAAGCTTGGCGTAATCGGCCTTGGGGCGATCGGCGTCCTGGTTGCCAATGCAGCAAACCGTCTCGGGATGACCGTCTATGGCTGTGACCCGTACATCTCGGTCGAGCATGCATGGAATCTTTCCAGAGACATCATCCATGTCAAGACGAATGAAGAGATCTTCCGCGAGTGTGATTATATCACCGTCCATGTGCCGCTTCTGGATTCCACAAAGCATATGTTCAACAAGGAAACATTTGCAATGATGAAGGATGGGGCAGTACTGCTCAACTTCTCCAGAGATGCACTGGTTGATGACGATGCACTGGCAGAGGCAATTGCAGCCGGCAAGATCAAGCGCTATGTAACAGATTTCCCGAACCCGAAGACCGCCGGTATGGAGGGTGTCATCGCCATCCCACACCTTGGCGCTTCGACAGAGGAGTCCGAGGACAACTGCGCCGTCATGGCTGTTCAGGAAGCAAAGGAGTACATGGAGACCGGTAATATCAGAAATTCCGTGAATTTCCCGGCACTCGACTTTGGTCTTCCGACAAAGGCTGGCCGTGTTGCTGTCCTGCACCGCAACATCCCGAACATGCTGACCCAGTTCACCGGCGTCTTTGCAGCAGTCGGCATCAACATCACCGAGATGGTCAACAAGAGCCGCGGCGAGTACGCTTACTCTGTATTTGATCTGGATTCCGTCAGCACACAGGATCTTGTGGACAAGATTGCCACGATTGATGGCGTCCTGAAGGCAAGAATCGTAAAATAAAACTGTCTGGGACCGGCCGTCTATATGAGGTCGGTCCTGAACAGACGCAATAATAAAAAGTAACAACAGATACACGGAGGTTTTTTGTCATGGGTAATCTTCTGAATCCCAACAATCCAGTCATGCGTTTCATCGGAAAGGCTGTCGATTGTATTATTCTCAGCATGGTGTTCACTCTGTGCTGTCTGCCGATCGTTACCATCGGGCCGGCACTGACTGGTCTGTATTATGCAGTCGTCAAGAATATCAGACGGGACAGAAGTTATGCGGTTGCTTCCTTCTTCAAGGGCTTTAAGGATAATCTGAAACAGGGGATTCCGGTCGGACTGATTTTTATCCTGCTGACAGGAATTCTTTGCTTCAATATCTACTTTACAGTCAACGCTGCAACCACAACCTGGCTGCGTCTTCTCCGCTATTTTTATCTGGCAGTTCTGGTCATCCTCTGGATGGTCGGAATCTACCTGTGGCCGGTGCTCTCCAGATTCAGTCTGAAGATCAAGGACCTGTTCCGGATGTGCCTGTTCTTTGCCTTCCGGCATTTCCTGACGACCATCGTCTGCCTGATCGTGGTACTCGGTGCTGCCTTCCTGATCTGGACTTCGTCTGGTCTGTTCATGGTATTTGTTCCGGCCATCACGGCACTCATCATTTCTTTTTCGATGGAGAAGATTCTGAAGCGGTATACACCGGATACAACCGATGAAGATGCCGACACCTGGTATCTGGAGTAACAAAGAATGGATGAAATTTTATCCAGGACCGTCTTAGGCAATCTCTCTGCAGATGCCTATCAGCTGGTTCGATATATTATTGTCAGTCTGGTGATCTATTTTGTCGGCAGTAAGCTGATCAACTGGGTCACCAGGCTGATTCAGCATGCTTTCGACAAAACAAAGCTGGACCCCAGTCTGCGGTCATTTGTCAGCAGTCTGCTGCGGATCGTCCTGAAGGTCCTTCTGATTATTCTGATCGCCGGTTATGTCGGGTTCAATACCTCATCCCTTGTGGCGCTTCTGACATCCGCCGGCGTGACGGTCGGGCTCTCTTTTCAGGGAGCTTTGTCCAATCTGGCAGGCGGTATCCTGATTCTGATTGTGAAGCCGTTCAAGGTAGGGGATTACATCTCCGCCTGCGGAGAAGAAGGAACGGTCAGTTCCATTGAATTCTTCTATACGAAACTGATGACGTGGGACGGACGGCTTGTCGTGATTCCGAACGGAACACTGATGAATTCCAATATTGCCAACAACTCTGTTTCGCTGTACCGCCAGATAGAGTTCAAGTTTGGCGTTTCCTATCAGTCCGATCCGGCGGAGGTCCGGAATGCGTGCTTCGCTGCGGCCAATATGAATCCCTATGTGGTGCGGGATGAAGAGCACCCCATGCGGATTTATGTGTCGGAATTTGCAGACAGCGCCATCCTGTTCGGCGTCCGCTTATTTGTCGAAAAGAACAATTATCTGGATGTGAAGTTTTCTTATCTCGAGGAACTGAAGAGACAGCTTGATGAAAGAGGAATCGAGATCCCGTTCAATCAGCTGGAAGTTTCAATCAAGGAAAAGTGAGGTTTCTATGGCAGAAAGCACCTTCAATCTTGCGTCGGATTTCGCAAAGGATGTCTTTAATGATGATGTGATGGCAGAGCGCCTGCCGAGCAATATTTATAAGGCACTTCGCAAGACAATTGACTCTGGAGAAGACCTGAGTTCTGAGGTTGCCGGAGCAGTCGCGCATGCAATGAAGATGTGGGCGATTGAACGTGGCGCAACGCACTACACGCACTGGTTCCAGCCGATGACCGGGATCACGGCTGAAAAGCATGATTCTTTCCTGAATCCGGTCGGTAACGGGAAAACGATCCTGAGTTTTTCCGGAAAGGAACTGATGAAGGGTGAGTCGGATGCGTCTTCCTTCCCGAACGGCGGACTGCGTGCGACGTTTGAGGCAAGAGGATATACAGCATGGGATTGTACTTCGCCTGCCTTCCTCCGGGAAGATGCGGCAGGGGTGACACTGTGCATTCCGACTGCGTTCTGTTCCTACACCGGAGAAGCTCTTGATAAGAAGACACCGCTGCTTCGCTCCATGGAGGCGATCAGCAGACAGGCCGTCAGAGTTCTGCGCCTGTTCGGCCATGAAGAAGTGACAAGTGTCAGCGTCTCGGTCGGTCCAGAACAGGAATATTTCCTGATCGATCATGACAAATATATGAAGCGCGAAGACCTGATTTTCACAGGCAGAACGCTGTTCGGTGCCATGCCGCCAAAAGGGCAGGAGATGGACGATCACTACTATGGCAATATTCCGGAGCGGATCGAGTCCTTCATGAAGGAACTGAACGAGGAATGCTGGAAGGTCGGGATCTATGCCAAGACCCAGCACAATGAGGTTGCACCGGCACAGCATGAGATGGCACCGATCTATACCACGGCGAATATTGCGACCGATCACAACCAGCTGGTCATGGAACTGATGCGCAAGGTGGCCAAGAGACATGGCCTGGAATGCCTGCTGCATGAAAAGCCGTTTGCAGGCCTTTCCGGTTCCGGGAAGCACAACAACTGGAGCCTGACGACCAATACCGGAAGAAATCTGCTCGATCCCGGCAAGACACCGCATGAGAATGTGCAGTTCCTACTGATTCTTGCTGCAGTCATCAAGGCTGTGGATGAGAATCCGATCCTGCTGAGACTGTCTGCATCGAACCCGGGCAATGATCACCGTCTGGGTGCGAATGAAGCGCCGCCGGCCGTGATCTCGATCTTCCTCGGGGATCAGCTGCAGGATGTGGTTGCCCAGCTTCTGAAGACCGGTTCGGCTACCTCCAGTAAGCAGAAGGAAAAGTTGTCCATCGGTGTTCACAGTCTGCCGGTCTTCTCGAAAGACGTCACAGACCGGAACAGAACGAGCCCGTTTGCGTTCACCGGGAATAAATTTGAATTCCGTATGGTCGCGTCCTCGATTTCGATTGCTACGGCCAATACCATTCTGAATACCATTGTCGCGCATGTCTTCCGCGAGATCGCGGATGAACTCGAGAAGGCAGACGACTTCGATGCTGCAGTGCATGAACTGATCAGGCGGATGCTGAAAGAACATCAGCGGATCATCTTCAATGGCGATGGATATTCCGATGACTGGCTTCGGGAAGCGGAGAGAAGAGGCCTTCCGAGCACCAGGTCCATGGTGGATGCCATCCCGTCCCTGGTTGATCCGAGAACCATCGAGATCTTCGGCGAGGAGAAAGTCCTGAGTCAGGCAGAACTCACATCGAGAGCTGAGGTCGACTATGAGATCTTCACGAAGACGGTCAACCTCGAAGCAAAGACGATGGTGGATATGGTCAGAACGCTCTATATTCCGGCAGTTCTGCACTATGAGACGTCGGTGGCCGCTTCCATCAGGGATGTCAGGGCAGTTCTTCCGTCAGCAGATGTGACGGTTCAGACCGAACTGCTGCAGAAAGTAACCGATCTGAATGCTGCAGTCTACCGTGCACTTTCTGATCTGGAGAATGAAGTCCGGATCGCCGGCGATATTCCGAAGGGAAAGGAACAGGCAAGATATTTCCAGGACCGCGTCAGACCTGCCATGGAACGGCTGCGGAAACCGGTCGACGCCCTGGAACTGATTGTCGAAGAATCCTTCTGGCCGGTACCGACCTATAAAGAATTGCTTTTTGAGGTATAAAGTAAAATAATATTTCAATGAAGGATGAAACATGGTCATTGCGAAATATTTTACAGAGTTCTGTCTGTTCAGTTTTCTGGGCTGGATTTATGAGTGTATCTACTGCTCGGTCAAGACGAAGCACTGGGAGAACAGGGGGTTCCTCTATGGACCGGTGTGCCCGATCTACGGCTCCGGTGCAACGGCAGTCCTGATTGTCTTCGGGGATCTGGCAGGGAAGTTTTTCAGGACCCGTGGCGCGGGAGAGGAGATTCCGGTGTGGATGATCTTCCTGATCTGTGCTGTGGGATCTGCGATTCTGGAATATGGAACCAGTTATATTCTGGAGAAGAAATTTCACGCCAGATGGTGGGATTACAGCCATGCACCGCTCAATGTGAACGGAAGGATCTGCCTTCCGGCAACCATCGGATTCGGTGTTGCGGGTGTCGTGATTGTCCGGTATCTTCTTCCGGTTGTCTCTTCTGCGGAGGGAATGGTGCCGCCGATTGCCTATGAGGCGATCGCACTGGTTCTGATGTTTTTGTTTGGCATGGACATGGCGATGACGATCTCTTCTCTGACACAGCTCGGTGAGAAGCTGGATAAGGCGGAGGCAGTCTTCAATGCCAGGATGGAGGCCGGTATGGAAGCCGGCATGGCCAAGGTCGGCGCCGGTGTTGCCAATCTGCAGGAAATCAAAGACACTGTTCTGGGCTCCAGCGAAGAATTTGAACAGATGATCAAAGAGATGGCTTCCGGCTTTACCGCCAGACAGAAGTACCATCTGACGAGTGTCAGACGATTTATGAATGAGCGGCGGAGCAGTATTGTTGCTTCTATCATGAAAAAACTTCCGGGGAGACAGAAGCCGGAAGATGAAAAATCAGAAACACAGACAACTGAGATATAACAGAAAAAAAGGACGGGGATTCAACCCCGTTCTTTTATATAGCGCTCGGCAGCTGCAATCTGCTGTTCCATGGCAGGCCCGGATGGGGCACCCTTGGTCAGACGGCGGTTCACGCAGTTTTCCAGATCGATCGCATCATAGATGGTCTCATCAAAGACCGGATCGATCGCCCTGTATTCCTCGAGCGTGAGCGCATTGAGCGATTTATCCTGTTCCTGGCAGTACAGAACCAGTCTTCCGATGATCCCGTGTGCATCACGGAACGGAACACCATGCGCAACCAGCCAGTCTGCGGCATCGGTCGCATTGGTGAAGCCGCCGCCGGTGCTCTGGTACATGCGGTCCTTGTGGAAGGTGGTCGTTGCAAGCATTCTGGTGAAGATCAGAAGGGACATCTTCGCTGTGCGGATGGCATCAAAGGTGACTTCCTTGTCTTCCTGCATATCTTTGTCGTAGGCCAGCGGAATTCCTTTCATGACGGTCAGCATGCTCATCAGGGCGCCGTAGACCCGGCCGGTCTTGCCGCGGATCAGCTCCGCCATGTCCGGATTCTTCTTCTGGGGCATGATGCTGCTTCCGGTGGAATAGGCATCGGAGATGGTGATGAACCGATACTCGTTGCTGTTCCAGAGGATGAATTCCTCTGAAAAACGGGAGAGGTGCATCATGACGAGCGAGAGATCGGAGAGCAGTTCAAGCAGATAATCCCTGTCAGAGACAGAATCCATACTGTTTTCCGTCGCGCCGTCAAAGCCGAGCAGCTCCGCGGTCATCTCGCGGTCAAGCGGATAGGTGGTTCCGGCAAGAGCTCCTGCGCCAAGCGGAGAATAGTTCATCCGGCGGCAGCAGTCCCGGAGCCGTTCATCGTCACGCCGGAACATCTCAAAGTAGGCGCCGAGGTGATGGGCCAGGGTGACCGGCTGTGCTTTCTGCAGATGGGTGAAGCCCGGCATGATGGTTGCTTTGTGCTCTTTCATCAGGTTGAGCAGCACTTCAAGAAGACCTGCCAGCGCAGCACGGATCTCACTGATCTCGGCTCTGGTATACAGGCGCATATCCAGCGCCACCTGGTCATTCCGGCTTCTGCCGGTATGCAGCATCTTGCCCGGATTCCCGATCCGCTCCGTCAGCACCGTCTCGACAAAACTGTGAATATCTTCGCAGCTCTCATCGACGGTCAGGGTTCCTGCTTCCAGATCGGCAAGGATTCCGCGCAGTCCCTGTACGATCGCATCGGTATCTGCTTCTGAGAGAATACCGGTGGCACCGAGCATGGTCGCGTGTGCAATGCTTCCCTCTATATCATAACGGTATAAAGCCTTATCAAAGAAAATCGAATCGCCGAAAGCCTTTGCCATGGCATCGGTGTCCCCTTCAAAACGTCCTCCCCAGAGTTTCATAAAAGTCTCCATTTCTATATCACGTGAACATGTTCCTGATCTTGTGCATAAGAATACACTAAGATCAACATTTTGTAAAGAAATTTACTTGTGGTAGAATCCGAAACGTGATAGACTAAACGTGGTATGTTTTTTAGATGCGGAGCGAAAAGAATGACAATATGGGAATTACTTGTTCTGGCAGTTGGTCTTGCCATGGACGCTTTTGCTGTGGCAATCTGTAAGGGACTGACGTTGAAGAAGATCACGATCGGCAGAATGTGTCTGGTCGGACTGTGGTTCGGCGGATTTCAGGCACTGATGCCGCTGATCGGATATTTATTTGGGACCGGATTTCAGAGCTTCATCAAAGAGATCGACCACTGGATTGCATTTGCACTGCTGGTGATCCTCGGCTGCAATATGATCCGGGAGTCCGGGGAAGAGGAAGAAGTGGATGGCGCATTCTCCATCCGGAGCATGTTTCCGCTTGCGGTTGCGACCAGTATCGATGCCCTTGCAGTCGGTGTGACCTTTGCTTTTCTGAATGTTCAGATTGTGGAAGCCATCCTGATGATCGGGATCATCACCTTCCTGATCTCTGGTGCCGGTGTTGCAATCGGGGAGAAGTTCGGAAGCCGTTTCCGCAGACGCGCCATGATTCTCGGCGGACTGATTCTGATCTTCCTTGGCGCCCGGATTCTTTATGGCCATCTGGCGGATGAAGGGAAGATTCCGGACATCCGGGAACTGCAGATGCAGGCTTCCTCCACAGTAGAGGAAGATTTACCGGCAGATCCTTATGAGGCGCTTGAAGGAGAAGGAACACTGCTTGATGATGTCCGCGCGGCAGGAACGCTTCGGATCGGGGTCAGCCCGGACTTTGCTCCCTGTTCCTTTTATCAGAAGGAAGGAGAGGGAGAACTGAAGGTAACCGGTGCGGATATCACGCTGGGGCAGCATCTGGCAGATTCTTTTGGGGTCAGTGCACAGATCGTCCCGATGGAATTCCGGGATCTGATCGAGGCCGTTGCCGCAAGGGAGGTGGATCTCGCGATCGGCGGATTTGCCTATACGGAAGACCGGACGGACGGCGTGCTGCTGTCTTCGTTCTACGGGGTCGGAGATGATGGCGGCCAGAGAATCCTGGCTGCAATCGGGGATGCAAGATCCTACAGTCTCCCGGAAAATTTCGCCGGAAAGAGGGTTGGTGCGCAGGAGAATTCTCTCCAGGAGAATATCGTCCGGGCACAGCTGCCGGACGCGGAGCTTCATACGGTCACCTCGCTGAAGGAAGCGGTGCATCAGCTGCTGGCGGGAAATGTGGATGCGATTGCGGTGGATGCTTCCTTTGGTGAACTGATCTGCAGACGGTATCCGGAAGAACTGGCGCCGGCGCCTTTTCAGTTCGAATACCAGTCACAGGGGAACGTGATCGCCATGCCGGCGGGGGAAACCCGGTTTGCAGGTGCGGTGAACCTGGTCCTGCAGGAAGTCAACGGGGAAGGCCTGTATGAGATCTGGCTTGCAGAAGCGCTTGAAGCATATCTGCAGGATCGATGAGCACAGTACGACAACGAAAGTAGTATACGATACAGATGAGCAGTGAACAGTTATTAGCAAATATCCGGGACGGGAAAACGCTGACCAAGGGGCAGATGATCTTTCTGTCCGTCATGCTTTCGCTGCCGGCAATCATGTCGCAGCTGACATCGATTGTCATGCAGTACATCGATGCGGCGATGGTTGGCAGCCTTGGGGCGGAAGCGTCCGCCGCAATCGGGATTGTGGCTTCGTCCACCTGGTTTTTCAGCGGCGTGAGCATGTCCATCGTACAGGGCTTCTCGATTCAGGTCGCCCAGTATATCGGCGCAAAGCGATTTGCCAAAGCGAGAGAGATCCTGCACCAGTCCTACTATGTCGTCATGGGAATCTCACTGGCCTTTGTGTGTGTCGGCCTGCTGATCAGCAGCCGGCTGCCGCTTTGGCTCGGCGGAGATGGCAGCATCGCTGCAAATGCGACGATGTATTTCCGGATTTATATCGGCTTTCTGCCGGTGATGGCGATGGCTCGTCTGTCCGGTGCGATGCTCCAGTGTACGGGTAATATGAAAATCCCGGGAATCTTTAATTCCCTGATGTGCGTCTTTGACGTCTTTTTCAATTTCCTGTTTATCTTCCCTGCCAGGGCGCTTGGCATCGGCGGTATGGAGATCATGCTGCCGGGGCTCGGACTGGGTGTTGCCGGTGCAGCGCTTGGTACCGGGATAGCCTCGCTAGTCTCGATGTGCGGGATGGTGTGGTTCCTGCTGAAGCGGACACCGATGCTGGAAAAAGAAGAGGGCGAAAAGCCTGCTTTTCATCGGGAGGATGTCACAAAGGCATTCCGGATCGCGCTTCCGATCGCCTTCGAGCGGATGGTGGTATCGGGCGGTTCCGTTGTCACGACCAGGATTGTTGCACCGCTCGGTGCCGTGTCGATTGCTGCGAATTCGCTGTCCGTCACAGCGGAAAGTCTCTGCTACATGCCGTGCTTCGGCATCGCAGAAGCTGCCTCGACCATCACGGGCCAGTGCATCGGTGCGGGCAGGAAAGAGACGGCGAAGCAGATGGGCGGCATCATCCTTCTGTTCGGGATGGCACTGATGGCCTGCTCCGGGACGCTGCTGTACCTGTTTGCACCGCAGATGATCGGGTTCCTGACGCCGGACGGTGCCGTTCAGGCGCTTGGTGCCAGGGTGCTGCGGATCGAGGCATTCGCTGAGCCACTGTACGGGGCTTCCATCGTCGCTGCCGGTGTTCTTCGCGGAGCCGGCGACACGCTGATTCCGAGTATCATGAATCTGGTGAGCCTCTGGGCTGTGCGGATTCCGCTTTCTTTTCTGCTGGTGCGGCCATATGCGCTGATCGGCGTCTGGATTGCGATGTGTGTGGAACTTTGTTTTCGAGGAACGATTTTTCTTATCCGTTTCCTGCGCGGGAGATGGATCAGAATGAGTAATTCATAAACTGTAAATGAAAGAGGTACTGTTATGGAAATGACATTGCGGTGGTACGGTTCCAAGTTTGATACGGTAACCCTGTCCCAGATCCGGCAGATCCCGGGTGTTACAGGTGTTATCACAACACTCTATGACACCAAGCCGGGAGAGGTCTGGAGCAGAGAGCGGATCCGTGCCATGAAAGAAGAAGTGGAGGCAGCCGGCCTTCATGTTGCCGGTATCGAAAGCGTCAATGTTCATGAGAACATCAAGCTGGGGCTTCCGGACAGAGATGCACTGATTGACAATTATATCGAAACCCTGAAGAACCTCGGGGAAGAGGATATTCATCTGGTCTGCTACAATTTCATGCCGGTCTTTGACTGGACCAGAACGGAACTGGCAAGAATGCGCCCGGATGGATCGACCGTTCTCGCCTATACCCAGGAGGCAGTTGATGCCCTGGTACCGGAAGAGATGTTTGCTTCCATCTCCGGCGACATGAACGGCACGGTGATGCCGGGCTGGGAGCCGGACCGTCTGGAGCATGTCAAGGAACTGTTTGAACTCTACAAGGATGTAGATTCCGAGAAGCTGTTCGCGAACCTGGAGTATTTCCTGAACCGGATTATGCCGGTCTGCGACCAGTACGATATCAACATGGCCATTCATCCGGATGATCCGGCATGGCCGGTCTTCGGGCTGCCGAGAATCATCACCTGCAAGGAGAATATCCTGCGCATGGTCAAGATGGTCGACAACCCGCACAACGGTGTGACATTCTGCTCCGGTTCTTATGGAACGAACCTCAAGAATGATCTGCCGGATATGATCCGTTCCCTGAAGGGCAGAATTCACTTTGCGCATGTCCGCAACCTGAAGTTCAACACGCCGACCGATTTCGAGGAAGCTGCACATCTGTCTTCCGACGGATCATTTGACATGTATGAGATCGTCAAGGCGCTCTACGATATCGGATTCGACGGACCGATCCGTCCGGACCATGGCCGTATGATCTGGGGCGAAGTTGCCATGCCGGGCTATGGCCTGTATGACCGTGCCCTCGGCGCGGCCTACATCAACGGTCTCTGGGAAGCAATCGTTAAATCACAGAAGAAATAAGAGGAGGTTTTCAGATGGATTATTCATTGGATATTCGGGGCAAAGTTGCAGTCGTCACCGGAGCCGGCGGCGTTCTCTGCAGCATGTTTTCCAAGACACTGGCAGAACAGGGCGCAAAGGTTGCGCTGCTGGATCTGAACCTGGAGGCAGCAGAAGGGTATGCTGCCGAGATCAGAGCAGCAGGCGGCACAGCTTGTGCTTATCAGGTGAATGTACTTGATAAAGAGAGCATTGAGACAGCACACCAGCAGATCCTTTCGGATCTCGGCCCGTGCGAGATTCTGATCAACGGCGCTGGCGGCAACAATGCCAGAGCACAGACGACCAAAGAGTACTTCGAAGCCGGTGACGAGGCTGATCCGGATCTCGTCAGCTTCTTTGATCTCGACAAGAGCGGCGTGGAGTTTGTCTTCCAGCTGAACTTCCTCGGAACACTGCTTCCGACCCAGGTCTTTGCCAAGGATATGATCGGTAAGAAGAACTGCACCATCATCAATATCTCTTCGATGAATGCATTCACACCGCTGACCAAGATCCCGGCATATTCCGGTGCGAAAGCAGCAATCAGCAACTTCACCCAGTGGCTCGCTGTTCATTTCTCCAAAGAAGGCATCCGTGTCAACGCACTGGCACCGGGCTTCTTTGTGACAAAGCAGAACCAGGCCCTTCTGTATAATGCAGATGGGACCCCGACCGCCAGAACCGGCAAGATCCTTGCGGCAACGCCGATGGGCCGTTTCGGTGAGGCAGAAGAACTGAACGGAACCCTGCTGTATCTGATCAATGAGAAGATGTCCGGCTTTGTCACCGGTGTCGTCATTCCGATCGACGGCGGATTCTCTGCATATTCAGGGGTATGATGATGAAAACATTTATGGATGAGAATTTTCTGCTGCAGAACGAGACGGCCATCCGCCTCTATCATGAGACAGCAAAGGATCTGCCGATCCTGGATTTCCACAATCATCTGAATCCGAAGGAGATCGTAGACGATGTCTGCTATCAGAATCTGGCAGAGGTGTGGCTCGGCGGAGACCACTATAAGTGGCGGGCGATGCGTGCCCACGGCATCTCGGAGGAACTGATCACCGGCAGACTTTCCGTGAAGGAGAACGCCGGGAAAGAGAATCCGGATCCGGGATACGATCCGTACAAGGCTTTCCTTGCCTGGGCGGATACGGTGGAGCATGCGATCGGGAATCCGCTGTACCACTGGACCCATCTGGAACTGCAGCGCTACTTTGATATTCATATTCCGCTGTCGCTGAAGACGGCAGAGAAGATCTGGAATCTTGCAAATGAGAAACTTCGGACACCGGCGTACTCGGCAAGGAATCTGCTGCGGATGCAGAAGGCAGAAGTTCTCTGCACGACCGATGATCCGGCAGATGATCTTCATTACCATGAGATCATTGCCAAAGAGATCAAGGATTTCCGCGTACTGCCATCATTCCGGCCGGATAAGGCGATTGCCATCGATAAGCCGGATTATGCGGACTATCTTCAGAGACTGGCAGAAGCGGCCGGAGAGGCTTCCGTGACGGGTGTTGCAGCATTGCTGCAGATCCTCGAGAAGCGGCTTGCTTTCTTCCTGGCGCATGGGTGCCGTGTCAGCGACCACAGCATCGAACATGATTTCTTCACCGGCATCGATCTGGCTGCGGCAGAGAAGATCTTTGCTAAGAGAATCGGCGGTGAGACGCTGACGAAAGAGGAGATCGCCGGCTTCCAGGGCTTCCTGCTCACGGAACTCGGCAAATGCTATGCAGATGCGGGCATCGTGATGCAGCTGCACATCGGGGCACAGCGGAACAATGCCGGGAGATTCCTTCAGAAAGTCGGTGTGGATGCCGGATTTGACTCGCTTGCGGATTTCGCCTTTGCACCGCAGATCGCAGGTCTTCTGGATGCGATGGACCTCGAAGGGAAACTGCCGAGAGTGATCCTGTATTGCCTGAATCCGAAGGACCAGGATATGCTTGCTGCGATGGCAGGAAACTACCAGAGCAACGAAGAGGGCATCCGCGGCAAGGTGCAGTCCGGTTCGGCCTGGTGGTTCTGCGATCACAAGACCGGTATGGAGCGGCAGCTGACCAGCCTTTCCGATGTCGGCCTTCTTTCGACCTTTGTCGGCATGCTGACAGACTCGAGAAGCTTCCTGTCCTTCCCGCGGCATGAGTATTTCCGCCGGATCCTCTGCAATAAGGTCGGTACCTGGGTGGAGAACGGAGAATATCCGGATGAGCCGGAATTCCTTGCCGGACTGATCCGGGATATCTGCTACCAGAACGCAAAAACGTACTTCGGCTTTTAAAAAGTCCTTGACAATTAAAAACTGAAGTTGTAGACTAACTAAGTGTGACTGTATGAGACGTCCGTGTCCGGATTCATATGGCCATGAAACGAAAATCTCTGAAGATAGGAGGTGTGTAAATTGGCTAATATCAAGTCTGCGAAGAAGAGAATTCGTGTTACCGAGAAGAAGACCCTTAGAAATCGTATGATCAAGTCCCAGGTGAAGACCGCTGTCAAGAAGGTAACTGCTGCCGTGGCTGCCGGCGAAGCAGAAGCTGCAAAGGCTAGTCTTGTTGCATGTGAGTCTATCATCATGAAGGCTGCTTCGAAGGGTGTTTACCATAAGAATACAGCTGCAAGAAAGGTTTCCCGTCTGGCTCAGGCAGTCAACAAGATGGCTTGAGCTCCGGTAGATCTGCAGGAGACATAGCGGAATGCTGAATTTCATTTTCTCTCACCGGAGATGAAGGACAGCGATTCCATGTTGCGTGATAGCCCCTTTATCCGCAGGAAGACTGAAGCATCTTTGCTTTGGCAGCCCGCCGGATCAGGGGCTTTTCGTATCTGTCAGGGGAATTCGTTTCCCTGCGAGGGGTAGGACCGTATGAACGAAAAAACAGGCATCCTGGATCGGAAATGGTACCTGTATCTGACGGAGTTTTTCTCCGGAATCTCCGTCATGGCTGTGGAACTGGGTGCCAGCAGACTGCTGGCTCCGTATTTTTCTTCCTCCCAGATTGTCTGGACGATCATCATCGGAACCATCATGATCGCCATGGCCCTGGGGAATGTGTATGGCGGACGCAGTGCCGACAAGGATCCCAATCCGGACAAGCTGTACCGGAGAATCCTGATCGCTGCCGTATGGATTGCATTTATCCCGTTCATCGGGAAGTATATCATTCTGGCCATCTCGGCAGTGATGATCTTTTCCGTGAACAGCAATTATCTGATCTGGGCTGCATTTGCTGCCTGTATGGTCATCTTTGTCTTTCCGCTGTTCCTGCTGGGGACGGTGACGCCTTCGCTTGCCCGCTATGCGACGGATAACCTCGATGATACCGGGAAAACCGTGGGGACGCTTGGTGCTTCCAACACGATCGGCAGCATCATCGGAACCTTTCTGCCGACCTTCGTGACGATTCCTGCTGTCGGAACGGCCATGACCTTCCTGATCTTTTCCGGCGCGTTGATTGTAATCGCTGCGATTTATTTTCTGTCGAAGAAAAGCGGGAAAAAGATGCTCGCCATCACCCTGGTTCTGTTTCTGATCACAGCGATCTTCGGGCATCGGTCCGACTTCGCATTCTGGGAATCGGATCTGGCCTTTGAGGGGGAATCGATCTACAACTATCTGCAGGTCCGGGAAGATGAGAACCGCGTGATCCTCTCAACCAATGTGCTGTTCGGCGTACAGTCGGTCTACCAGAAGCAGGGACTGACCGGAATGTATTATGACTATGCGATGGCCGCACCCTATATGGCGGGCGTCAGAGAGCGGGAGGATACGGATGTCCTTATTCTCGGGATGGGAAGCGGAACCTATGCCACCCAGTGCAGCCGGTACTTTGACGGAATGCATGTGGAAGGGGTGGAGATCGACGAGAAGATCACCGATCTGGCGCACCAGTATTTCTACCTTCCGGAGAGTGTGCCGGTAGCGACCTATGACGGCCGCGCCTATCTGGCTGCCGTCGACCGGAAATACGACGTCATCATGGTGGATGCCTATCAGGATATCACGATTCCGTTTCAGATGTCCTCCGTGGAATTCTTTTCCCTGGTCCGGGACCATCTGAAGGATGACGGCGTGATGGTTGTCAACATGAACATGCGGGGAGAAGAAGAGGGGAATATCAACCAGTATCTGCAGGATACCATCTCCGCTGTCTTTTCCGAGGTGTATACCATCGATGTCCCGGGCAATACGAACCGGGAACTGTTTGCATCGAATCACAGCGGAATTCTCGACCGGATGGAGCAGAACCTGGCACTGGAAGGAGAAACGGCAGATCCGGTTCTGTCACAGATGATGTACGGCGTTCTTGAAAACCTCGACCGGTACGAAGCAGGAAGCTATCTGTTTACGGATGATCAGGCACCGGTGGAACTGCTTGGCATGAAAGTCATCGATAAGCTGATCGATGCGGAAGTGACCTACTACAGGGAAATCTATGAATCCGAGGGGATCTCCGGTCTCCTGAATGCCTTCTGATAAAGGAGTAATCTGATGGATCAGAGTAAAATCCGCAACTTTTGTATTATTGCGCACATTGATCACGGCAAATCCACACTTGCGGACCGGATCATCGAGATGACCGGGACCCTCACCAAGCGGGAGATGCAGGACCAGGTGCTTGACAATATGGATCTGGAGCGGGAACGTGGGATCACCATCCGTTCCCAGGCTGTCCGTGCGATCTACAAGGCAAAGGACGGTGAGGAATATCAGTTCAATCTGATCGATACCCCGGGGCATGTCGATTTCAATTATGAAGTATCCAGAAGTCTTGCCGCCTGCGAAGGAGCAGTCCTGGTCGTGGATGCCTCCCAGGGTGTCGAGGCGCAGACACTTGCAAATGTGTATCTGGCGCTGGAACATGATCTGACCATCGTTCCGGTCATCAACAAGATCGATCTGCCGAGCGCAGATCCGGAGCGTGCGAAGAATGAGATCGAGGATGTCATCGGAATCGAGGCCATGGATGCGCCGATGATTTCCGCAAAGAACGGCATCAACATCGAAGATGTCCTGGAAGCGATTGTCGAGAAAATTCCTGCACCGGGCGGGAAGCGAGAAGAGCCGCTGAAGGCCCTGATCTTCAATTCACTCTATGATGCCTATAAAGGCGTCATCATCTTTGTCCGCATGATGGACGGCGTCGTCCACAAGGGAACGAAGATCCGGATGATGGCCACGGGTGCGGAGGAAGAAGTCGTGGAGGTCGGTACCTTCGGTGCCGGACAGTTTATTCCCTGCGAGGAACTTTCGGCCGGCATGGTCGGCTATATTACCGCAAGCCTGAAAGATCTCCGCGAGACCCGTGTCGGAGATACCGTCACGGATGCGGAATCGCCGTGCAGCGAAGCGCTGCCGGGCTATAAAAAGGTCCTGCCGATGGTGTACTGCGGTCTCTATCCGGCGGATGGTGCCAAGTACGAAGATCTTCGGGAGGCACTGGAGAAGCTGCAGCTGAACGATGCGGCCCTTCAGTTTGAACCGGAAACGTCCGTCGCACTGGGATTCGGTTTCCGCTGCGGCTTCCTTGGCCTGCTGCACCTGGATGTGGTGCAGGAGCGGCTGGAACGTGATTATATGCTGGATCTGGTCGCAACGGCACCGAGCGTTGTCTACCGCGTCTACAAGACGGACGGGACGATGCTGGAGATCACCAATCCGTCCAATCTCCCGGATCCTGCGGAGATTGACTATATGGAAGAGCCGATGGTATCAGCGGAGATCATGGTCACGACCGAATTTGTCGGATCCATTATGAAGCTCTGCCAGGACCGCCGCGGTGTCTACAAGGGCATGGAATATATGGAAGAGACCCGGGCGATCCTCCGGTATGATCTTCCGCTTGCAGAGATCATCTACGATTTCTTCGATGCCCTGAAGTCCCGCTCCAGAGGCTATGCTTCCTTTGACTATGAATTCAAAGGCTATGAGCGCGCCGAACTGGTGAAACTGGATATTCTGATCAACCATGAATCCGTGGATGCGCTGTCCTTCATCATTTTCAAGGAAGGGGCTTATGAGCGTGCACGGAAGATGTGCGAGAAGCTGAAGGCGGAGATTCCGCGTCAGCTGTTTGAAGTCCCGATCCAGGCGGCGATCGGAAGCAAGGTCATTGCAAGAGAGACCATCAAGGCGCTGCGCAAGGATGTCCTTGCCAAGTGCTATGGCGGTGATATCACCAGAAAGAAGAAGCTGCTGGAGAAGCAGAAAGAAGGAAAGAAGCGGATGCGTGAAGTGGGCTCTGTCCAGATTCCGCAGAAAGCATTCATGAGTGTCCTGAAACTGGACAGCGAAGATTAAAGGAACAGCTGGAATGGGTATGGAAACGGGTCTGTATATACATCTGCCTTTCTGTGTCAGAAAGTGCAGCTACTGCGATTTCCTGTCTTTTCCGGCATCCGAAGATGTGCGGCAGTCTTATCTGCAGGTCCTCATGAAGGAACTGTCTGCCCATGCAGCGGAGCATCCGGACACGGTTCTCCGTACGGTCTATGTGGGCGGAGGGACGCCGTCTCTGATGCGCCCGGCTGCCATGGACATGCTGTTCGGGCATATCCGGGAGACATTCCGGCCGGTCAGTTCCTGGGATCAGATCGAAATCACCATGGAAGTGAATCCCGGAACGGTGGACCGGGACAAGTTTGCGGCCATGAAGCGCGCCGGTGTGAACCGGCTCTCCATCGGCGTACAGTCGGCGGATGACGAAGAACTGCGAAGACTGGGGCGGATCCATACCTTCCGTGAGGCGGAAGAGGCTTTTTATGCCGCCAGAGAGGCTGGTTTTGACAATATCAGCCTTGATCTGATGTCCGGTATCCCCGGACAGAGTGAAGAAAGCTTCCGGGAGAGTGTCCGGAAGATCCTGGCACTCCGGCCGGAGCATCTTTCCGTCTACAGCCTGATCTTGGAACCCGGAACACCATTCTACCGGATGTATGTGGCAGGAGAAGATTCCTTCGGCAATCCTGTCCTGACCGAGAAGGGAAAACAGGAACTGCCGGACGAAGAACTGGACCGTGCACTCTATCTGCTGACCGGCGAGATGCTCGCGGATGCAGGCTATCACCGGTACGAGATCTCAAATTATGCACTTCCCGGAAAGGAATCGGTGCACAATTCGTCCTACTGGAGACGGATTCCCTACATCGGCGCGGGTCTCGGCGCATCCGGATTTCTGCAGGATGTACGCTGGCGGAATACCGACAGCTTGCAGGATTACCTGTCCTGGGACGGCATGCATACCGGTGATCTGCAGATGGAGCAACAGCAGCTTGACCGGAAGGATGCGATGGAAGAGATGCTGTTCCTCGGCCTCCGCATGGCGGATGGCGTCGCAAAGGATGATTTCAGGCGATGCTTCGGGGAGGATCTTTCCGGTATCTACGGAGATGTCATCCGGAAGCATATCGAGGAAGGGCTTCTTTTGGATGACGGAGATCGGATCTTCCTGACGGAACGGGGGATGGATCTCGCCAACTATGTTTTATCTGATTTTATAATAGATGAAGATTGATAAGAGGTTACAGCTATGAATCTATCGGAGATTATCCTGATCTGTGCAGGATTATCACTGGATGTATTCGCCGTACTGGTCTGCCGCGGCGCTCTGATTTCCTGCGTGGAGAAAAAACGGATGGGCATCTATTGCCTGATTTTCGGCGTTGCGCAGGTCTGTCTGCTTGTGCTTGGCAATCTGGTGACCTGGATCCCGTTTGTCGCAGCATTCTCCGGAAGAATCGAGATCTTCTGGAAGACCATCTCCTCGGCAATCTTTGCCCTGATCGGCGTCTATCTGCTGTCGAAGGCTATTGCCGGAAAACCGTTCTTTGAATCCAGGGATGACAGCATCCAGATTCTGTCCCTGATCGTTCTGGCACTCCTGACCGGTCTTGACGCGTTCTTTGCCGGCATTGGCTTTGCGATTCTTGACACCAGCCTGCAGACGGAGATGATCGCCATGCTGATCATCACGCTGTGTGCCGTGATCACCGGGGTCTATACCGGTTACCGGCTCGGTTCCGAGCAGCGGACCAAGGCCTATGCCATCGGCGGCATTCTGCTCGTCATTGCTGCAGTGGAAAGTTTCCTTCGCTTTCGCGGGATGATCTGAAAGGGAAGGTGAACGATGGAAAAGAGAGAATTAACGAAAGCGCTTCTGGCCGAGAGCTTCCGCGATCTTGTCCAGGAAAAACCTTTCGACAAAATTACAGTCCGGATGATTACGGACAGCGCCGGCGTGATCCGTCCGACCTTCTATCACTATTTTCAGGATAAATACGAGGTCATCGAATGGCTCTTTGAGGAGCAGGTCGCGAAACCGGTCCGCGAGATGGTGGAAGACGGGAAGTTCGGCAAGGCCGCCATGGAGCTGTTCACAAAGATCGGCGAGGACCGGAAATACTACCGGAAGATTCTGGATATCACGGGACAGAACAGCTTTGTGGAAGTCCTCAACGAGAAGGTCTATGAGATCCTGTATGCCTACATCCATGCGCACAGGAACCAGTCGATCCGGCTTCCTGCCGGCCTGAATGATGCGCTGATCACCAAGTACTATACGCTGATCACCGTGGAGATCATCATCGAGTGGATCCGGAGCGATGAGGAGAATGCCAATGTGGCGGAACTGCTGGAAGCTTACAGTTTCCTGCTCCGGCACTCGATCGACTCGATTGTCGACCTGTAAGTGACGGACCGTGAACCGGAACAAGACGTGTCCGGACAGGAATTAGGGGATTGACAACTGGCCTTTTTCGTAATATTATATAAGATGTGCTATGAAAATAGCCCATCCGAAAGCGGAGGGGAGGTGTTATTCAATGTCTACAGTTATTGTTAAGGAAAACGAGAGCCTTGACAGTGCTCTGCGCCGGTTTAAGAGAAACTGTGCGAAGGCGGGTATTCAGCAGGAGATCCGCAAGAGAGAGCATTATGAGAAGCCGTCTGTCAGACGTAAGAAAAAGTCTGAGGCTGCTAGAAAGCGGAAGTATAAGTAAGAAAAAGATAAGAGGCTGCTCCGGCAGCCTTTTTCTTTTTTATGTGAAAGGTGAAAAAAACTCTTCCTTGAAGTGCTTACTTATGTTATAATGATCCAGATAAAGATGTAACGAAACCAGGACGGCGTTCTTGTTTACATGGAGGATGAATTTGGCAGGAATAACGGAAATGACGGTATCCATTCCGTCAGGGCACGCAACCAATATTTTCGGCCCCTTCGACCGGCATCTGAAGAAGATCGAGTCGGCCTTTGACATCTCGCTGATTGCCAGGGACGGCAGCACCCGGATTGTCGGGACAGAGAAGGGGATCAATCAGGCGAATCATCTGCTGACCCAGCTGATCGCTCTTTCGGAAAAAGGCGTGACAATCGATGATCAGAAGATCGATTATGCGATCTCGCTGGCAAAGGATGCTGCGGACCAGGTTCCGAATGAATCAGCAGAACCACCATCTGCACCACTCGTGGAGATGGACCGGCAGGTCATCGCCCACACCGCCACGGGAAAGCCGATCAAGCCGAAGACGCTTGGACAGCAGGCTTATGTGCGGAATATCAGGGACAAGATGATCGTGTTCGGCATCGGACCGGCCGGAACCGGAAAGACCTACCTGGCGATGGCGATGGCGATCCAGGCCTTTAAGGAGAACCAGGTGGAGCGGATCATCCTGACCAGACCGGCGATCGAAGCAGGTGAAAAGCTGGGCTTCCTTCCCGGCGATCTGCAGAGCAAGGTCGATCCGTATCTGCGTCCCCTTTATGATGCACTGAACCAGATCATGGGGGCTGAGACCTATCATAATAATGCGGAAAAGGGATTGATTGAGGTGGCACCGCTCGCCTATATGCGCGGCCGGACCCTTGACAATGCATTTATCATCCTGGACGAGGCGCAGAATACCACGCCGGCGCAGATGAAGATGTTCCTGACCAGAATCGGCTTTGGTTCCAAGGTGGTGATCACCGGAGATCTGACCCAGAAGGACCTGCCGGGCGACACCATGTCCGGTCTGGATGAAGCCCTGAAGGTGCTGAAGGGAATTGATGATATCGGATTCTCGGAGCTGACCAGCCGCGATGTCGTCAGACACCCGCTGGTCCAGAAGATCGTCATGGCTTATGACGCATACGACAAGAAAGAAGCCGCTGCAGCCGCAAGAAGGAAGGACAGAGCAGCCTATCTGCGGGAAGAACGGCGGGATCAGAAGAGGAACCAGCGGAAATGACGATACAGATTGAACATGAAAAAGAAGCGGAATTTGCATTCGATACCGACGCGCTGATCCGGGATGTGGTCATCGCAGCACTGGATTACGAGGAATGTCCCTACGAAGCAGAGGTGAATGTGGTCCTGACCGGCGACGAAGAGATCCAGGAGATCAACAGCAGCATGCGCGGCATCGACCGGCCGACCGACGTCCTTTCCTTTCCGATGGTCGAGTATCCGGAGCCGTCTGATTACTCCTATGCGGAGGAATATGCTTCGGACTGTTTCCACCCGGAGAGCGGAGAACTGCTGCTCGGTGATATGATGATTTCCGTCGACAAGGTCAGGGAACAGGCGGCAGCCTACGGCCACAGCGAGAAGCGGGAACTGGCCTTTCTCGTTGCCCACAGCATGCTGCATCTGCTCGGGTACGACCATATGGAAGATGATGAACGTCTGATCATGGAGAAAAAGCAGAACGAAATCCTGGAAAAACTGGGAATTACGCGGGATATCACAGATTAAGAGGAGTGTATCAGAAACATGAACAGAAAAATTGCGGCACGGATCATGATTTTGGCACTGGTTCCTGCATTGCTCTTTGCAGGAGCATGTGGAAAGAAGGGGAAGGAGAAGGCAGCCTCATCATCTGCCATTCCGGTCTCTTCCTCGTCATCCATTGCAAAGGAAGAGAGTTCAGAAGTGATTCCAGAGGAGTCCTCCGTCATTTCTTCCTCTGTCGTTTCTTCTGAGATACCGGAGGAACCGATCAGCTCATCGGTTGTTTCTTCCGCCATTCCGGAAGAGGAAGCAGAAGAGACCAGAGAGGGCATGGTCAGAAGTCTTCTGACCGGCGACTGGATCGATGAGAAGTATGACCGGATGAGACCGTATACCGTCATGCTGAACAACATCGAGTACGCTTATCCTCAGTCCGGAACATCAGAAGCCGGCATCATCTATGAGATTCTGGCGGAGGGCGGCATCACCAGACTGATGGGCGTCTTTGATGACATTACCTCTGACAGAGTCGGTTCCTGCCGCAGTGCAAGACACTACTATGTGGATTTCTCTGAGGAATATGACGCCATCTATGTCCACTTCGGCCAGACCATCTATGCGACCAATGAGATGAAGAAGATGGGGACGGATGATCTGTCCGGCCTTTCCGCAGAGGGTTCCGTTGTCTTTTACAGAGACTACAAAATCAACGCACCGCACAATGCATTTGCCAGCGGGACGGGTATTGCCAACGGGATGAAGTACAAGGGATACCGGACCGAGCTGGCCGATAAAGTAGGCCCGCACTTCAATTTCTCTTACAAGGACGTCGTCGTGCCGGAGGGAGAGAAGGCGGTCCAGGCTGCACGGATCGATCTGCCGTTCTCTTACTATACGAAACCGTATCTGACCTATGATAAGAATGACGGAACCTACACCAGAACAGCGTTCGGCTCCGTCCATGTGGACCGGTCGACCGGCGAACAGCTGAAGTTTACGAATGTATTCATTCAGTTTGTGAATGAATACAACATCGACCGGAACGGCTACCAGACCATGGACCTCCTGTATTCGAACGGAACCGGCTGGTATGTAACGAAGGAGATGGCAATTCCGGTCTACTGGAAGAAGGATGGCGGAACGGACAGAACCGTATTCTACTATGACAGCAGTTTCACCGAGGAAGTGCAGGTCAATGTCGGAAAGACCTATTATGCGGTCTTCCCGTCAAGCAATGCTTCCTCCGTGACCTTTACCGGAGAATGAGAGTAGGTTCATGACGGATTTGATTGTGATCGGCGGCGGTGCGGCAGGTATGTTTGCTGCCATTGAAGCTGCCCGCGCCGGCCTGACGGTGGAGATTCTGGAGCGGAATGCTGCCTACGGCAGGAAACTGGCCATGACCGGCAACGGACAGTGCAACTATACGAACCTGGTGCAGGATCCTTCCTGTTACCGGAGTGATGATCCGGCGCTCGCCTATGCCTTGATCAGCCGCTTTGATACCGCAGCAGTCGTCGACTGGTTCTCCGGGATCGGCATCGAACCGGAAATCCGGCGGGACGGCTTCTATCCGCGATCGCATTCCGCGAAGAACTTCGCACAGATGATGGAAGAAGAGCTGGCGCATCTGGGGGTCCGGATGCGGCGGGAGATCTTCGTCCGGGATATCCGCCCGGAAGAGGATCATTTCTCCGTCGAGACCATTCCCGCACCGGTTAAAGATCTGGCGGATCACCGGGAAAAGCGGGCAAAAAAGAAGAATCTGCCGGATGTGGCGCCTTACTGCTACACGGCAAAACAGGTCCTTGTTGCCGCCGGCGGGAAGGCCTGTCCGGAGACGGGATCGGATGGTTCGGTATCGGATATTCTCGTACAGATGGGCATTGCCATGAAACCGGCAGTTCCGGCGCTGACTGCGCTCATTGCAGATTCTTCCTGCCTGTCTGACGGACTGCGGGAGCTCGCAGGAATCCGGATGCAGGGACGCATCGCGCTTCCGGTCTCCGGTCATAGCGAACGGGGAGAACTGCAGTTTACAGAGTACGGGGTCAGCGGGATCCCGGCCATGCAGCTTTCCCGCTTTGTCGGGGAGGCACTGGAAGGAAAGTCCTCTGTCCCGGTTGTGATCGATCTGATGCCGGATGCAACGCCGGATGAGCTGCTGCACATGCTCCGCCGCAGAAAAGAAAAACTGGCCTATAAAAAGGGAAAGCATTTCTTTGACGGCTATCTGCCGGACGGACTGATCCGGTATCTTCTGAAACAGGAGGCATTCTCGCGTCTGGCGGAACTTCCGGTGGCAGAGCTGCAGGAGGATCATCTGCGGCAGTTTGTACAGATGCTGAAATTCCTCATCGTTCCGGTCACGGGGCTCCGGGACTTCCCGTACGCACAGACAACGGCCGGTGGTGTGCTGCTGACCGAAGTGGATGAACAGATGATGAGCCGGAAGATCCCCGGCCTGTATTTTGCAGGAGAGATTCTCGATGTTGACGGAACCTGCGGCGGCTATAACCTGCACTGGGCATGGGCCAGTGCGCACGCAGCGGCAGAGGGCATCGTTCATAGAAAGGAAGACCAGACCGTATGAAGCTACAGGTATCGCAGATCCGGCTTCCGCTGGCATATGACCGGGAGATGTTTCTTGGGGCAGTGGCGAAGAAACTGCGGATTCCGAAGAAAGAAATCAAAGAACTGCGGCTTCTGCATCAGGCAGTGGATGCCAGAAAAAAGGATAACGTCCATTATACGGTTTCCGCGATGGTGGAGATTCCGGATTCTTTTTCTTCACTGATCCGGAAAGGGATGCGGGATCATCAGGATATCGGTTTTTATCAGGAAATGAATTACCAGATCCCTGCGGATGAGCAGGCCGTTGATGCGGCGAAGCTTCTGCATCCGCCGGTTGTCGTCGGCTCTGGTCCTGCAGGACTCTTTGCAGCCTATCTGCTTGCCAAAAGCGGCTATCAGCCGCTGGTTCTGGAGCGCGGGTCCGATGTGGATACCAGAACATCGGCGGTGCATGCGTTCTGGGAGAGCGGTGTGCGCTCAGAGAAGACGAACGTTCAGTTCGGCGAAGGCGGTGCAGGGACATTTTCCGACGGGAAACTGGCGACCATGATCAAAGACCGGGAAGGGCGGATCCCGTTCATTCTGAAAACCTTTGTGGAGATGGGAGCAGATCCGGAAATCCTGACCTCTTTTCAGCCCCACATCGGAACGGATCTCCTTCGGGAGGTCGTGAAGAATCTGCGCCTGGAGATCATCCGGCTGGGCGGTGTGTTCCGCTTTGAGACACGGATGGAAAAGATCGAGACGGCGGAAGGCCGGGTGCGGGGCATCGAAGTCCTGGATCTTGCGGCCGGCAGGACCGAGAAGATTCCCTGTGAGGTCCTGATCCTTGCGATCGGCCATTCGGCAAGAGATACTTTCCGGATGCTCGATGCCTGCGGGTTCCCGATGGAGCCGAAGGCATTTGCCGTCGGCGTCCGGGTGGAGCATCTGCAGGAGACGATCAACCGGGCTCAGTACGGGCAGGCGGCGGATCAGCTTCCGGCAGCTGCGTATAAACTGACTTATCACTGTACGAACGGGCATGGCGTCTATTCCTTCTGCATGTGCCCGGGCGGCTATGTGGTGAATGCATCCTCGGAGGCTGACGGGACGGTTGTCAACGGCATGAGCTATCACGGCAGAAGCGGTGAAAACGCGAACAGTGCGCTGGTGGTCACGGTCACGCCCGAGGACTTCGGAACAGATCTGTTTGACGGGATGAACTTTCAGAAAAAGCTCGAGCAGGCCTGCTTCAGGATCGGCGGCGGGAAGATCCCGGTGCAGCTCTATGGCGATTTTGCACGGAGACAGGTCAGTACCGGCTATGGGAAAATTCATTCCCAGACCAAGGGTGAGACGGTATTTGCCGATGTCGCATCCATTCTGCCGGGAGTTGTCTATGACAGCCTTCTGGAAGGAATGAAGGGCTTTGGAAAGAAGATCCACGGATATGATGATCCGGAGGCAGTATTTTCGGGTGTGGAAACCCGTACATCTTCGCCGGTCCGGATTCTCCGGAATGCAGAAACACTCGAGTCTCCCATCGGCGGGGTTTATCCCTGCGGAGAAGGAGCCGGATATGCGGGCGGCATTACCTCTGCCGCGGTGGACGGGATGAAGTGCGCGGAGCAGATGATCCGGCATTATCTGCCGTGCTGACAGACGAAATCAGATCAGGGAGGAGCAACATGGATAGAGAACGAATCGGGATGGCGGCAAGAGAAGCCGCTGCAGTCCTTGGAATACTGAGCACCGACGAACGGAATGCCATTCTCCGGAGCGGTGCTGAAGCACTCGTCAGAAGAAGCGGGGAAATTCTTCAGGAGAATGCAGTGGACTATGAGAAGGCGCTGGCGAAGGGTATGTCGGAGGGCCTGCTTGACCGTCTGAAACTGACGGAGGAGCGGATTGCTGCCATGGCGAAGGGCCTGCTTGATATCGCAGCACTGGCGGATCCGATCGGCCAGGTTTCCGGGATGACGACCAGACCGAACGGACTGATGATCGGAAAGAGAAGAGTGCCGATGGGCGTCATCGCCATCATTTATGAGGCGAGACCCAATGTGACTTCCGATGCCTTCGGACTCTGTGTGAAGTCCGGCAATGCGGTGATTCTCCGCGGCGGCAGCGATGCACTCTGTTCCTGCCGGAAGATCACCGAGATTCTCCGGGACGCGGCGGAAGAAGCCGGCACGTCGAAGGATATCGTCCAGTATGTGGATGACACATCCCATGACAGCGTCCGGGAACTGATCCAGATGAAAAAATATGTGGATCTGGCGATCCCGCGCGGCGGTGCGGGTCTGATCCAGCGTGTCGTGACGGAAGCAACCGTTCCGGTTATCGAGACCGGTGTCGGAAACTGCCACGTCTATGTCGATGAGGCTGCGGATCTGCCGATGGCGGTCCGGATCATTGTGAATGCCAAGACACAGCGGCTCGGTGTCTGCAATGCCTGCGAGTCTCTTCTGGTCCATGAAAAGGTGGCAGAAGAGGCTGTGCCGATGATCGCGGATGCGCTTGCACCGTATCACATCGAAATCCGTGCCGATGAAGCTGCAAGAGCCATCGTACCGGCGCTGATGCCGGCAACGGAAGAGGACTGGGGAACGGAATACCTGGACCGGATCATTTCCCTGAAAATCGTTCCGGATCTCGATACAGCCATCCGGCATATTAACCGGTATGGGACCAGGCATTCGGAAGCCATTATCACGGAAAACTATTCACATGCGAACACCTTCCTGGCCCGTGTGGATGCGGCAGCTGTCTATGTCAACGCATCGACCCGGTTTACGGACGGCGGAGAATTCGGCCTCGGCGCAGAGATCGGCATCAGCACCCAGAAGATGCATGCCCGCGGACCGATGGGCCTTGAGGCCCTGACCTGTGAGAAATATATCATTCTCGGGAACGGCCAGGTACGGCCCGACTGACGAGTATGCAACTTGGAGTGAACATGGAAATTGATTCCCTACATTTAGAAGATGATGCAAGGCAGGTATTTCTTGCAGCACCGGCGGCGGAACCGGAACGGCAGTATTACTTTATGGAACAGCTGCACCGGATGGTCGGCGCCAGAGCAGAGGCGGGAGATACGGTGCTGACGTATCAGGTTGAGACCTTTGGCTGCCAGATGAATTTCCGGGATTCCGAAAAGATGGCCGGTATTCTTCTGGCATCCGGATTTACAGAAGAAAACGGAAAGCACCCGGATCTCGTACTGATCAACACCTGCACCGTCCGCGAGAATGCGGATGAACGGGTGTATGGGCATCTGGGCTATCTGAAGAAGCAGAAAGAACGCAATCCCGAGATGGTGGTCGTTCTCTGCGGCTGCATGATGCAGGAACCGCACGTGGTGGAGACACTGAAAAAGAGCTACGGATTCGTGGATCTGGTCTTCGGCACGCACAACATCTACAAGCTGGCGGAACTGCTTTTTCTGATGTACAGCGGCAGGAAATGGCAGCTGATGCATCCGGTGAAGAAGAACGGAAAATACCGTGTGCGCCATGAGATGCTGATCGATATCGCTGCAGACGCGGACCTCATCGTTGAGGAACTGCCGGACGAGCGGAAATATCCGTTCAAGGCGAGCGTCGACATCACCTATGGGTGTGATAATTTCTGCACATACTGCATCGTTCCGTATGTCCGCGGAAGGGAACGGAGCAGAAGACCGGAAGATATTCTTTCGGAGATCCGGAAGCTCGCGTCCCTCGGCGTGACGGAGATCATGCTGCTGGGACAGAATGTCAATTCCTACGGGAAGCAGTTTGAGGGGGTTACCTTCTACGGCCTGCTGCAGGAGATCGAAAAAATCGACGGGATACACCGGATCCGGTTCATGACACCGCATCCGAAGGATTTCCCGGATGAACTGATTGACGTGATCGCCGCATCCGATAAGATCTGTCACCACATCCATCTGCCGCTGCAGTCGGGAAGTACGGAGATCATCCGCCGGATGAACCGGCATTATACGAAAGAATCCTATCTGGATCTGGTGCGCCGGATCCGGGAGAAGATTCCGGATGCAGCCATCACCACGGATATTATCGTCGGTTTCCCGGGTGAGACCGAAGAAGATTTTCTCGATACGCTGGATGTGGTCAGGAAAGCCGGATTCAACGGTGCCTATATGTTTGAATACTCGAAGCGCACGGGAACCCCGGCTGCAACAATGCCGGACCAGGTGCCGGAAGCCGTCGTGAAAGAGCGGTTTGCCCGCCTGATGGAGACCGTACAGGAAGCTGCGAGAAAAGATCTGGGAGATCTGACCGGCAGCGTCCAGGAGGTCCTGGTGGAAGAAGTTGATCCGGACCGGGCAGAAGGCGTGACCGGGCGGTTGACCTACAACACCCTGGTGCATTTCCCTGCACCGGAAGGAAAGAACCCGGAGGAACTGATCGGCAGCTATCTTCCGGTCAGACTGGTTGAAAACTGTGGATTTTATTATATAGGAGTCGTCGCGTGAGGGCGGACTGCCGTCTTTCGCGACATGGAGGAACTGCATGAACATCATCATCGTTGGCTGTGGAAAGGTCGGCTATACCCTGGCCTCCCAGCTTGGCGAAGAAAACCATACCATCACGGTCATTGATAAGAGCCAGAGCAAACTGACGGAAGCGATTTCCTCTCTGGACATCCAGGCCATCCTCGGGAGCGGTACCAGTTACCAGACCCTGATGGAAGCAGGCGTTGAGGAAGCCGATCTGCTGATCGCCGTAACCGATCAGGATGAGATCAATCTGCTCAGCTGCCTGATCGCGAGAAAGGCCGGCGGCTGCCAGACCATCGCCCGTGTCCGGGATCCGGAATATTATCAGGAGATCTCGTTTATCAAAGAAGAACTGGGACTGTCTCTGGCAATCAATCCAGAGAACACGGCCGCGTCGGAGATCACGCGCCTGATTCACTATCCGTCAGCACTCGAAGTGGATACCTTTGCCAAGGGGCATATCAATATGGTCAGTGTGCGGATTCCGGAAGATTCCGTACTGAACGGCATGACCCTGATCGACTACCAGCATAAACTGAGCAGACGAAGCCTCGTCTGTATCGTGCAGCGCGGGGATGAGGTCATCATTCCTTCCGGTATGTTCCGGCTGGCGGCAGGCGATATGATTTCCCTGATCATTCCGATCGAGGAGTCTTATCAGTTCTTCAAGAAGATCGGCATTCATGCACCGTCCATCCGCCACGTCCTGCTTGCGGGCGGCGGCACGATCAGCTACTATCTGACCAATCAGCTCACCCAGGCCGGTGTATCGGTCAAGATCATCGAGATTGATGAGGAGCGTTGTTCGGAACTTGCAGAGATGCTGCCGAAGGCCACCATCATCTGCGGCGACGCGTCCGATAAGGGGCTGCTGGAAGAAGAAGGCATCGCGGACTGTGATGCACTGGTGGCGCTGACAGGAATCGATGAGGAAAATATTCTGCTTTCTCTTTATACGCACCATGTTTCCTCCGCAAAGACCATCACCAAGATCAATAAGATCGAATTTGCCGAGGTCATCGAAGAGATGAATCTCGGGTCCATTATCAGCCCGAAGAACATCACGGCGGAATACATTCTCCGCTATGTGCGGTCCATGCAGAATTCCTACGGGAGCAATGTGGAGACACTGTACCGTCTGATGGGCGGCAGGGTAGAAGCACTGGAATTTATCATTGACAGCAATGCGAAGGCGATCGGGATCCCGCTCAAGGACATGAAGCGGATCGATAACCTCCTGATCTGCAGTATTTACCGCAACGGGAAAACCATCACGCCTTCCGGCGATGATATGTTTGAAGTCGGTGATGATGTTGTCGTCGTGACGACCCATAAAGGTCTGAACGGTATTGATGATATCCTGAAGCCATGATGCGGAGGATAGAGGATTGAATTTTTCACTGGTCATCTTTATTCTTGGCTGGGTTGTGACCTTCCTTGGCGGCTTTCTGATGGTTCCGGCGCTGACCGGCGCCATCTATCATGAGCAGGAAGCATGGCTGTTCTTCCTGACAGGAATCATTTCTGCCGTCCTCGGATTCCTCGTCACCCGGCTGAAGCCGAAGAATAAACGTTTTTTTGCCCGCGAGGGCTATGTGATCTGTGCAGCGACCTGGATCGTCATCAGTCTGATCGGTGCGGTGCCGCTTGCACTTTCCAAGTATTTTGACAGTTATCTGGATGCCCTGTTTGAGATCGTCTCGGGATTTACGACAACCGGTTCGAGCATCCTGGAGGCAGTCACCGGACTGCCGCGGTCCATCCTGATCTGGCGGAGTTTCTCCCACTGGATCGGCGGGATGGGTGTCCTGGTCTTTATCCTGTCGATGCTTCCGCTGTTCGGCGGTGCAGATCTGCACCTGATGAAGGCGGAGAGCCCGGGACCATCTGTCGGGAAACTGGTTCCGAATGTCAAGAAGACAGCAGCGTATCTGTATGAGATCTACCTGGCGATGACGGTCCTGGAGTTTGTGTTCCTGCTGATCGCCGGGATGCCGGTCTTTGATGCGATCTGTATCTCGATGGGAACAGCCGGGACAGGTGGATTCGGCGTCGTCAATGAAAGCTGCGGCAATTATACGACGCTGCAGCAGTCCCTGATCACGATCTTCATGATGGCGTTCGGCGTGAATTTCAACATGTATTTCCTGATTCTGAAGAAGCACTATAGAGATGCCTTCCAGATCTCGGAAGTACGCTGGTATTTTGCGATCTTTTTCCTGCTGACTGCCGGGATCACCTGCAACCGCTATCTGATCAGCGGCGGTGCGGAATCGCTTTATCAGGTATTCCATCATGCTGCATTCAATGTCGCGACGGTCATGACGACGACCGGATTCGGGACGCAGGATTTCACCTTCTGGCCTGCATTTTCGAGAGGACTCCTGATCCTCGGAATGGTCATCGGGGCCTGCGCGGGCAGCACGGGCGGCGGTGTCAAGGTTTCGAGAGTCATGCTGTATTTCAAATCAGTCGGCAAGGAGTTTTCGACATTGATTCATCCGCGCAGCGTGCGGAAACTGAAGGTCGACGGGAAAGTGGTCGACCACAGTGTCCTGCGCAGCGTCAACAATTTCCTGATGGTCTATGTCATGATTCTGATCGGTTCGGTCCTGCTGGTCCTGCTGGATCCGGGAACGGATTTTGAGACGGGCCTGACGGCGGTCATTGCGACACTCAACAACATCGGGCCGGGCATGGGAAAGGTCGGTCCGGCAGGGAATTTCCATTTCTTCAATGGCCTGAGCAAATCGGTTTTCATTTTTGATATGCTCGCAGGAAGGCTCGAACTGTTCCCGCTGCTTTTGCTGTTTTATCCATCAACCTGGAAAAACAAATAAACCTGTCCGGCATCCGTCCGGAACAGATAAGTAACTTGATACGACAATTCACAGAAACATCAGTGAGGTGATCGGATTTTGGTAAAACTGACCAGAGCAGAAATTCGTTCGCTGGCGACCGATGATACCATCTACAGCCGCGGACTCAGATACTATCAGAACAAAGCAATAAAAAATATCGGCAGAACGCCTGGGCGGGAGCATTATCACGCTGTCGTTCAGGGTAAGAACGACTATACCGTCGACGTGGAGTTCGGGAAGGACGGAAACGTCTCTTACCACTGCAATTGCCCTGCAAGCATCAAATATGCCGGTGCATGCAAACATGTCATCGCGGTGCTGCTGTTTATCGAAGATTATAAGGAACGAAGCGCGCAGAATGCGGGACTGTCGCCGGAGCAGAAGAAGATCCGGCAGATTATCGATTATTTTGACAAGATGGAATTCCTTCCGGAACACGGAGAGACGTTCCACCTGAGAACCACACTCCGGATTCCGAAGGCATTCCGGAAGGATGGGGACGAAAAGGCGATCTTTACCTTCCAGGCTGGGTCCTCGAAGCTCTATAAGATCCAGAACCTGCGGAAATTCCTTGTGGATTACCGCGATGGCGAGAATATCCAGCTCGGGAAGTCTTTCCGCTATTTTGCGGGGGAGAGCCACTTTGACAAGGATGCAAAGGGGCTGCTCGATCTGCTGCTTTCCATCGAAGACGTCCAGGAAATGGCGGGGACAACCGGTCTCTCGATCTTTAACAGGGCGGAGATGTACCTGGATGAGACGATGATGATCCGTGTCCTGAAACAGATCCGGGGCAGTTTCGGCTTTGCGATGGGCGATGAGGAAGTGCGCGATGTCGTCTTCCTTACCAGAAAGCCGGAGATCAATCTGTATCTCAACCAGTCCGAGGAAGAGGATGCGATTACCCTGTCCTGGGATGAAGAGCGGATCCGGCCGCTGGATGAACGCGGCGGCCTGTTCTGTTACGGAGATGCCATCTACCAGCCGGACAAGCAGTTTGCGAGACACTTCCTTCCGTTCTACAGAAGCATGGCGGAAGACGGCGACGGCACGCTGGTGTTCTCCGGAGAAGAGAAGATCCGTTTCCTGCAGTCGGTTCTGCCGCGAATCCATGAGACCTTCTCCATGACGATCCCGAAAGCACTGCAGAAGTACTATATCACCGATGATGTGCAGATCCAGATGTATTTTGATTACCAGAACAACAACATCCGGGTTGAGCTGATCACGGTGTACGGAGAATATTCGTTCAATCCGTTCCGGGAGCTGCCTTCCGGAAAGGCAATCATCGTCCGCCAGACGAGCAAAGAGTCTGCCGCGGTGGAGGAACTCGAGAGCCTCGGGTTTATGCGGGAAGAGGGGTATTTTTACCTGCGCGACGAACAGCTGATCTACGAATTCCTGAAAATGGATCTGACTGCGCTGCAGGAGAGCTATTCCCTGTTCTATTCAGATGCGTTTAAGAATATCCGTATTACACAGCCGAAACTGGCGAAGACCAGTGTCCATGTCCAGAGTGAAAATAACCTGTTAGAGGTGGATTTCGAATTCCAGGAGATCTCGGATGAAGAACTGGCAGATCTGTTCCGCTCCCTGACCGTCAGAAAGAAGTATTTCCGTCTGAAGAACGGAAGCTTCCTCGACCTGACCGGCGGCGATGTGGACAAGCTGACGGGACTGCTTGACCGGATCGGCGATTCCGGCAGCCATATCGAGGACGGAAAGTTCCTGACTTCGCTGGATTACGCCTTTTACCTGAATCAGGCCATCGAGGGTGGTGCCTACAACATCGAACAGGATCCTTCCTTCCGGGAACTGATGGATGAGATCCAGAATCCGAAGGTAGAAGATGTGAAGGTGCCGGCCGAGATCCGGGCTGACTTGCGGGATTACCAGAAGATCGGCTTCCAGTGGATGCGCTCCCTGGCGAAATATCGTCTCTCGGGTATTCTTGCGGACGATATGGGTCTCGGAAAGACGCTGCAGTCCATCGCCTACATCCAGAATCTGGTCAACCAGAAGCCGGATGCAGTGTCGCTGGTCGTGTGTCCGTCCTCCCTGGTCTATAACTGGGCCGATGAGATCGAGAATTTCTCACCGGGACTGACCAGCACCATGATTCTCGGAACGCCTGCAGAGCGGAAAGAGCGGATTCAGAACTGCCAGGACTACAACATCGTTCTGGTTTCGTATCCGATCCTGCGGCGTGACATCGAACTGATCCGGCAGATTCCGTTTGATACGGTTTTCCTCGATGAAGCACAGTTCATCAAGAACCCGAACAGCCAGAATGCCAGAGCCGTGAAGTCCCTGCACGGGGAGCACCGCTTTGCACTGACGGGTACACCGATAGAGAACAATCTGTCCGAGCTCTGGTCGATCTTTGATTTCCTGATGCCGGGGTATCTGTACTCTCACGCCAGATTTGTCGCTTCCTATGAGAAACCGATCATGCGGATGGACGATACCGATGCACTGACACAGCTGAATTTCCACATCAAGCCGTTCATTCTCCGCAGAATGAAGAAAGATGTGCTGAAGGAACTGCCGGAGAAGACGGAGCAGAAGATCGTCTCCGATATGACCGATGAGCAGAAGGAGATCTACCTGGCTTATCTGGCCAATATGAAGCAGGAGATCGGTTCGGAGATCGAAAAGAAGGGCTTCGACGGAAGCAGGATGATGATCCTTGCATCGCTGACGAGACTGCGGCAGATCTGCTGTCATCCGGCGACCTTCCTGGATCATTACACCGGTGGTTCCGGGAAGATGATCCTCCTGATGCACGTGCTGAAGAATTCGATTGCGAACGGGCACCGGGTGCTGATCTTCTCGCAGTTTACGTCCATGCTGCAGCTCATCGAGACGGAGATCCGCCAGGTCGGGTATTCTTATTTCTATCTCGATGGCAATACGCCGCTGGTACAGCGTGGCGAGGATGTCAAACGCTTCAATGAGGGAGAAGGCAGTATCTATCTGATCTCTCTGAAGGCAGGCGGAACCGGCCTGAACCTCACCGGCGCCGATATGGTCATCCACTTCGATCCGTGGTGGAATCCGGCAGTGGAAGAGCAGGCGACCGACCGTGTCTACCGGATCGGCCAGACCAACAATGTCACGGTCCTGAAGCTGATCACCAAGGGAACCATCGAAGAAAAGATTTATAAACTGCAGGAAAAGAAAAAAGACCTCGCAGACTCGGTCATCCAGGCCGGCGAGCTCTTTATCAACAAGCTGACTGCGGATGAGATCAAGGCATTGTTTGATCTCTGATCCGGCGGGGGCAATATAAAACAGGACAGAGCATCGTCTCTGTCCTGTTTTGCATATCCTGCCGGAATCATTGGAATCCGTACTTTATTTGTTCTGCGTCTCCTCGTAGAATGTATCGACAAGCTGGTCGGCGTAGTTGCTGTCAAGATCCGGGAAGGCAGCCATCAGTTCATCATGGATTTTCCCGATGATGAGGATCTCTTTTGCCTCTTCCGGGGCATCCGGGTCCTCTTCTGTGAAAGAGGCGATCTTTTCAGCGGTGATGTTTTCAGCGAGCCAGTTCTTAACCGCATCGCCAAGATCCGCTTCTGCAGAGATGGCTTCTTTGTACTGCTTTGCCTTCTTGAAGGAGAGCAGGCCGAAGCCGATAAATGCAACGAACATCAGTCCTGCGATGATATACTGGAACGGCTCGTGGAAGATGTGCAGGATGCCGGCCAGGTTCAGTCCGAGAAAGACCAGTCCGAGACAGCCGAAGATCGTAAAGGTCTGTCCGCTGGACAGATTGTCTTTGTATTTCTCGGTTGCACTTTCATAGACATGGATGTTCTTTTTCGCCTCCTGCCTGTCATGGCTTTCTTTCAGCTTCTCCGCCTTTTCCTCATCGGTCATTTCCTGGAATTCTTTCTGCGCTTCCTTGGCAGCTTCCCCGCTGAGGAAAACCGTTGCCAGCTGCAGCGCTTTCTTTTCCTGGTTCGCAGGAACGTCGATCTGGATGACGGTGGTCATTTCGCCTTCGATCTCTTCCTCAGCCTCGACCAGTTCCAGTCCGGTAATGCCTTCTGACTCCAGAAAATCTGCAAGGAGATTCGCCTCTGTTTCATCTGCAACGGCAGCGACGCGGACGAGATCTTCAAATTCCACCGGGAGTGCAGGGACCAGTTCTGCGCCGCAGTCCGAGCAGACTGTCACACCATCGCGGTACTCTGTCTTACAATTCGGACACCACATCTGATAGATACCTCCTGAACTTGTTTCGTCATATTTTGAAATCTTCTTTGAAAGTATATACATTTGAACTCTAAAGTGCAAGAGGCGATTCTTGACTTTTTTCCTGCCGCTGATTATGATGGATACTGTTCAGGACCGACAAGAATTCGACAGAAAAGCGGCTGAAAGCTTGCTTTCATAGCCGTTTTCTGTCGAATTCTTACCGGCCGGATCGGCCGACGCATATAGATAGGAGTTGCGAAGCAACGAATAGCCGCGAAGCGGCGGTCTATATGCGGTCGGTCCAGGGGATGAAGAAGGAGCGTATACGGATGGACAGATCTTTTGAAGAGGCAGCAAGGGACATACAGATGGCTGAAGTCCTTTCTTCGGGGATCGGGACGCTGTCCGAGAAATCGGTCCATGCGGTCCTGAAGCGATATCTGGATCCGGATCCTTCTCATCAGGAAGTCCCTCTGCTCGGCTACATCTGTGACATCTTTGACGGGAAAGGAATCACGGAGATCCAGACGGCGAATTTCCAGGTACTGAACCGGAAACTGGACGTCTTTCTGCCGGAATATCCTGTCGAAGTGGTCCATCCCATCCCGCACAGCAAGACGCTGATGTGGATTGACCCGGAGACGGGTGAAGTCTCAAAGCCGAGAAAAGTATCGAAAAAAGGAACGGTCTATGATGCGTTCCGTGAATTATACCGGATCCGGACCTATCTCGGACATCCGAATCTGCGGGTTTCCCTCTTTCTGATCGACCTCGAAGAATACCGTTTTCTCGACGGATGGAGCCGGGACCGGAAGCGCGGATCCCACAGGGCCGAGCGGATTCCCACAGCACTGTATGACGTCGTATCCTTCTCGTCGGCTGATGATTACCGGCAGCTGATCCCGGATTCACTGGATGATGTATTTACAGCAGCCCAGTTCCGGAAGGCAGCTAAAGTCAGTGACCGTGCGGCAGGCACCGGCATCGCACTGCTGATGCAGCTGTCCCTGGTCGAGCGGATTGGAAAAGAGGGAAGAGCATATCTGTACCGCAGATGTCAGTAAGGAGGCATTCATTGAAAAAGCTTGTTATGATGGTCAGTCTCATGCTCACCGTTCTCCTGTGTGCAGGAGGCGTAAAGGCTGCAGAAACAGAAGAGGCAGAACAGAGAACAGATCTGGTCTGGCTGAACCAGGTCCTGCAGAAGAGTGTGAAGGCGGATAAAGAACATTATCTGGAACTAGATCCGGCGGATTTCCCGGAAGAAGAGACCGTGCCGGCGGAAGAAGCACGCGCTGCCCTGGTTGAGGGTACCTCGACGAAGACCGGTGCGCTCCGGCGGATTCTCCGGTCGGAACCGGAGGATCTCCGTCTGATGGAAATCTGGCTTCGCCAGACCGGTATTCCGGCCCTGATGGTGAACGGCAGTACGGAAGACGGGACTGAGAGCACGATGCTTGTCTATTATCTGTCCGGTGTCTGGTACTACTATCAGCCGGTGACCGATGAGGAATCGGAGCAGGAACCGGGCGGGGAACTGGAGACCTATCCGGAGACGGTGCTGATCAGCGAGATCAATCCGGATGCGGACCACAACCTGTGGTGCAGACGGACCGCTTACCGCATCGGGGAAGATTCGGTCGCTGTTGCGGTTCCGGCGCTGACCCGCTACGGCAGTTTCTATGCACCGGCAGATCTTGGCGGCATTCCGGTAACCGGCTGGACCGCGGATGTTCAGAAAGGACAGACGGTCTTCCAGAAGATCAAAAAAGTCGTGATCCCGGAAGGCTGGAAGGAGATCCCGGACTACTTCGGAGCCGGACTCATCAACCTTCAGAACGTCATCCTGCCGGAGTCTGTTCAGAAGATCGGCAGATCCGCTTTTCTCGGATGCGGCAGCCTCCGGAAGATTACCTGGGGCAGCAATGTCCGCATCATCGAAGACAGTGCCTTTGAAGGCTGTGGATTCAGCTCTATCACGCTGCCGGAGACGGTGGAAGATCTCGGGAAGCGCACATTTGCAAACTGTAGAAAACTGTCATCCATCCGGATCCCGGGCACTGTCGAAAAACTGCCGGCCTACGTGCTGTCCGGATGTTCGAATCTGAAATCGATCGAGATCCCGGAAGGCATCACATCGATCAACGACGCTGCACTGGCGGGCAGCGGCAATCTGACCACCGTCGTCCTGCCGAAGACCCTGACCAGAATCACGTATAACGCATTCCGGGACTGCTATCACCTCGGCACGCTGCGGTTCACTGCAACAGAAGTGCCGCAGATTGCAGCATCTTTCTTCCTGCCGCCGCAGACCGTCATCGAAGTGCCGGCAGCAGGCAGCCAGGCGTACCGGAATCTTCTGTCCGGTATCCGCTGTATCCGTGAAAACGACAATCTGATCCGGACCTGGTGAGGCAAGCGATGGCACAGATTATTATAACTGAACAGAAAAAACACATCGTGACTGCGGTCGCGGAAGACTTTGAAATTGAAGAGTTCCATGTATCGGCGGAGGAGACAGACCAGATTTCATTCCATACCGGCGATATCATCATCGGCCGTGTCTCGAATATCGTTCCGAATATCAAGGCCTGTTTTGTGGACATTTTCCCGGGAATCACGGGCTATCTGCCGCTGACAGACGGGATGGCCTACATCTCGGATCTGCATAAGGGCGGAGCGTATCCGGTCCAGGGAGAACTGATCCTCGTCCAGGTCGAGAAAGAGCCGACGAAGACGAAGTCCTATACCCTGACCACGAATCTGTCTCTGGTGAACCGCTATGCGGTCCTGAAGCCTTTTGAATCGCAGGTTCATATTTCGTCGAGAATCTCCGTTGCTTCTGCCGAGCGGGAACGCCTGCTGATGATCGGACGGGAATTCGCGGAGAAGAGCGGCTGCGGCCTGATCATTCGTTCTGCCGCTTCCGGCATCCCGGAGGAACAGCTGAAGAACTCTTTAGACGATTTATTTGCTGAGATTGTCCGGATCCGTACGCTTGCTGCCCATGGCGTCCAGTACGAGCGGCTCTATCAGGAGCTTCCTTCCTATATTTCCTGCATCCGGGAAAGTCATGTCCCGATTGACCAGATCCAGACGGATCTTCCGGAAGTCTACAGGGAGCTTTCTTCCTATCTGAAGCGGGCACAGCCGGAAGACCTCCCGAAGCTGTCTCTTTATGAAAATGAGATGCTGTCCCTGTCTGCACTGTACAGCATCGGCTCGTCTTTTGAGCGGGCCCTGAAAAAGCAGGTATGGCTGAAGAGCGGTGCGTCGATCGTCATCGAACCGACCGAAGCGCTGATTTCCATCGATGTCAATACCGGCAAGGCCATCAAGAAGCATTCGGAGCGGAGTGAGACGTTCCTGCAGGTGAACCTGGAAGCAGCACAGGAGATCGCAAGACAGCTGCGGCTCCGGAACCTGTCCGGCATGATCATCATCGATTTTCTTGATATGGCCGGAAAAGAAGAAGAGGAGCGCCTGATTGCGGTCATGCGGGAAGCGCTGAAACGGGATACCGAGCGTGCCCTGGTCGTTGATATGACGGGACTTGGCCTGATGGAAGTAACCCGCCACCGCTCCGGCAAACCGCTGCATGAAATTATGGCGGGAAATGCATTTTCTTCTTGACATCCGGAAAAAATATATGCTATAGTAACTGAGTGTGCCGCACTGCGAGGTCAAAGTGTGCGCATTTGTCCCATCCGGACATCTGCGTGCCACCACAGCGGGCGAGTAAAGATATAAGGAGGTGCCATATGTACGCAATTATTGCAACAGGCGGTAAGCAGTACAAAGTGGCCGAGGGCGATGTCATCAGAGTCGAGAAGCTCCCGGGCGCAGCTGCAGATGAGGTTGTATTTGACCAGGTTCTTGCAGTTTGTAATGATTCGCTCGTCGTAGGAAACCCTGTTGTTTCCGGAGCAACTGTTTCTGCTGAGATTACTGCACAGGGCAAGGGCAAGAAGGTCGTTGTCTACAAGTATAAGAGAAAGTCCGGCTATCACAAGAAGAATGGCCACAGACAGGCTTATACCGAAGTAAAGATCAATAAGATCAATGCCTGACGATGATTACGGTTGATGTATCCAGGGCACCGGATGGTGCCGTAACAAGAGTGGTCCTTTCCGGTCACGCATTGTTTGATGATCCGGGGAAAGATATCGTCTGTGCAGCGGTTTCGGTTCTTGCCGTGAATACGGTGAATGCACTGGAACAGTTTACAGAGGATCATTTTATCCTGGAACAGGATGCGGAAGAGGCGGAGTTCGTGATCGAACTGCCGGATTCGCCGACACACGATGCAAGACTGCTGATGGACACATTGCTTCTGGGACTGACCGCAATTGAAGCAGAGTACGGGAACGAGTATTTGATGATTAAAAAGACAGGAGGTAGAGAGTCATGATTCAGATGAACCTTCAGTTGTTCGCCCATAAAAAGGGAGTTGGTTCTACCAAGAACGGCAGAGATTCTGAGGCGAAAAGACTTGGTGCCAAGAGAGCAGACGGACAGTTTGTTCTTGCAGGCAACATCCTCTACAGACAGCGTGGAACACACATTCATCCGGGTCTCAACGTCGGACTCGGCAGAGATGATACGCTCTATGCAAAAGTAGACGGAAGAGTAAAGTTTGAGAGACTTGGAAGAGATAAGAAGCAGGTTTCTGTTTATCCGGTCGCTTCCGAAGAGTAAGACTGAAGACCCCGAATCATAAGCGCGTACGATTCGGGGTCTCTTCGTATGTATCAGCAGGGAGGTTTTATGTTTGCAGATCATGCAAGAATAACGCTGCGTTCAGGAAAGGGCGGCAACGGCCATGTCAGTTTCCGCAGGGAACTGTTTGTTGCAGCAGGCGGCCCTGATGGCGGTGACGGCGGCCGTGGCGGAGATGTCATCTTCGAAGTCGACCGCAGCATGAATACCCTGTACGAGTACCGCCACAGACATCATTATTATGCAAAAGACGGAGAAGAAGGCGGTTCGAAGCGCTGTCACGGTGCTGACGGAGAAGATATCATCCTGAAAGTGCCGGAAGGGACAGTGGTGAAGGATGCCGCGACCGGGAAGGTCATCACCGATCTCTCCGGGGACAACACCCGCCAGGTGATCCTGAAGGGCGGACGTGGCGGCAAAGGGAATATGAATTACGCCACACCGACGATGCAGGTGCCGACTTACGCACAGCCGGGCGGCAAGGCGATCGAGCTGGATGTCATTCTGGAACTGAAGATGATCGCGGACGTCGGTCTGATCGGTTTTCCGAATGTCGGGAAGTCGACCCTTCTCTCGAGAGTCACGAACGCAAAACCGAAGATTGCCAACTATCATTTTACAACGCTGGAGCCAAACCTCGGTGTCGTGGATCTTGGCGGCGGCAGAGGTTTTGTCATTGCGGATATTCCGGGTCTGATCGAAGGTGCATCCGAGGGAGTCGGCCTTGGCCATGATTTCCTCCGCCATGTGGAACGGACAAAGGTCCTGGTCCATGTTGTGGATGCTGCCGGCACAGAGGGAAGAGATCCGATCGACGATATCCGGAAGATCAACGAAGAACTGTTCCGCTACGATCCGGAACTTGCGAAGAAACCGCAGATTATTGCGGCAAATAAAACTGATCTTTTCTATGAGGACGAGGGCGATGTGATCCTGGATCTCATCCGCGAGTCCTTTAAGGAGGACGGAATCCCGGTCTATCCGATATCCGGTGTTTCCGGTGCCGGCCTCGATAAACTGATCTGGGCAATCGCTGATCTCTTAGAAAAAGCGCCACAGGAGACAACCACATTTGCAAGTGAATTCTCAACGGAGGATCTTGCTGATGAAGAAGTCCGCCTGGATGTCCGGATGCTGGCTCCGCACGAATATGAGATCGTCGGTTCGAGGATTGAGAAGATTCTCGGATACACGAATCTCGATGATGAAAAGGGATTTGCCTTCTTCCAGAAGTTCCTGCGCGACCAGGGCATTATCGACGAACTTGAAGCACTTGGAATCGAGGAGGGCGATCAGGTCCACGTCGCCGATTATCTGTTTGATTACTATAAATGAGAGGTAACTGTCACATGACCAGTAAGCAGCGTGCTTATCTGAAGAGTCTGGCAATGCAGCTGGAACCGGTATTCCATGTCGGGAAAGCCAGCATCACACCGGAGTTTACAGAGGCGATCAATGAAGTTCTTGCCAGCAGGGAACTGATCAAGATTGCCGTCCTGAAGAATTGTCTGGATGATCCGAGAGAACTGGCAGAGATTCTTTCCGAGCGTACCCATTCGGAAGTTGTCCAGGTGATCGGAAAGAGAATTGTCCTGTACCGCAGATCTCTGGACCATCAAAAGATCATCCTGCCATGAAGAAGATCGGAATCCTCGGCGGGACCTTTGATCCGATCCACAAGGCACATCTGGCAATGGCGCTGGCAGCGAAAGAGCAGTATGCTCTCGATGAAGTCTGGATGATGCCGGACCGGGAACCGCCGCATAAGTTCAACGAAAGCCTGACGACCGCCGGAGACCGGCTCGCCATGGTGAAACTGGCGGTGCGGTCTTTTGACGGCCTTGTTGCATCGGACTATGAACTGCGCAGAACCGGGATGACCTATACCAGTGATACCCTGACGCAGCTTCACCAGGAGTATCCGGATGTCCAGTGGTTCTTTATCATTGGCGGCGATTCCCTGATGCATATGCAGAACTGGGTGCACCCGGAGATCATCTACCAGTATGCGGAGATCCTCTATATTGCGAGGTCTTCCGATGCAGCCATCTATCGGGCCCATGCAGAGGAACTGATGAAAACATTCCCGGGATCGGTATTCCATGAGGTGAAGATGGATCTCTATCCGGTTTCCTCCTCGATGATCCGGGCGTCTGTTCTTGAGGGCGAGCGGGATCCGGAGCGGCTGCACATCCTTCCGGAAGTCTACCAGTATATCCGGGAACACCGGCTGTACCAGGAGTCCGGGAAAGAGATGGATGAGATTCTCTCTCAGAAGAACCTGCTGAAGCTCGAGAAGGAGATGCGGGATGTTCTTCCGTTCAAGCGGTACCGGCATTCGCTCGGCGTGGCCGATACTGCGGCCTGCCTTGCATTTGTACACGGTGCAGATGAGAAGAAAGCACGGCTCGCAGGCATTCTGCACGACTGTGCCAAGTATCTCTCGGATGAGGAGCTGTTAAAGATCTGCAGGAAGAATCAGATCGCCGTGACAAAGAACGAGGAGAAGAAGCCGGATCTGCTGCACGCGAAGGTCGGTGCGCATCTGGCCAATACCATCTACGGCGTGACGGACCGGGAAGTGCTCTCGGCAATCCGCTACCATACCACGGGACGGCCGGAGATGAGCCTGCTTGAGAAGATTATCTTTGTGGCGGACTACATCGAGCCGACACGGAAAGATCTTCCGAACTTCAATATGATCCGGAGAACTGCATTTACAGATCTGGATACAGCGGTATTCATGGAAGCACAGGGAACGCTGGAATATCTGAAAGAGAAGAGTGCCGCGATTGACCCGGCAACCACAGAAACCTTCGTTTATTACAGCAAGAAAGCGAAGATGCCTAAAGCAAAGAAGAAGGAATGACTATGAATGCAATCGATATTGTAAAGACCGCCGTAAAAGCACTGGATGCACATAAGGGTGAAGATATCTGCGTCATCAAAATCAGTGAGCTCACCCCGATTGCGGATTACTTTGTGCTGGTCAGCGCGAACAACCACCAGCAGATGGATGCACTGACGGATGCCGTCGAGGAAGCCCTTGCCAAAGAGGGCGTGCACGAGAAGCGGATCGAGGGTGCAGGCGGCGAATCCTGGGTCCTGATGGACTATGTTGATGTCGTGATCCACATCTTCTCGGTCAAGGACAGAGATTTCTACCATCTGGAGAAGATCTGGCAGGACGGTGAGTTCCACACGGCAGAAGAATTCCTGCAGTAAGCGGAACGGAACAGAAAGAATGCACAGGAAGTGCTTCAGGAACAGAAGAGCCGGCGGAATACCGCCGGCTCTTCTGCATGTTCCAGTAAGAAAGATGCTCTGTTACTCTGTATAGGGGATGATCAGGTTCATCCCGGCATGGATCTGGTCGGACGCAAGACCGTTGCAGTCCATAATCGCGCGGACATAGGCTGCGGTGGTCGGATATGCGGAATGGGTGTGCGACTCAGCGATCTCCCAGAGCGTGTCGCCGCCTTTGATCATATAGCAGTCATAGTACTGTGTGCCGGACGGTCTCACGGACTCTGCCTTCGCCGTCACAATCATATGGAAGCCTCCGAAAAGGAGAAGCAGTACGAACAGGATAAAAAGGAGAATCTTCTTTACGGAATATCTTCCGGTGAATACTCTGTGCATCGAATGTTCTTTCATGATATACCTCCTGGCATCTGCCGAACATCTGTTTGTGACCACATTATACAGAACGTGCGTTCGTATGTCAATAGAAATTTGAAAATTTCCCGAACATTTGTTTGACAATGTGGCAGGGAATTGTTATACTGGATTCATAAGGACAGTATAGCAGGCCGCAAGTACGATAAATCGGACTTGCAGAGGCCTTTCGACAGGAGGTTGCATTTATGGCATACGGAAAGATCAGCGAGAAGCAGAGAGAGATCCTCGAATATATGAAGTCTCAGATTTTGTCAAAGGGGTATCCGCCCTCAGTACGGGAGATCTGCGATGCGGTTCATCTGAGGTCCACTTCTTCAGTGCATTCCCACCTGGAGACGCTCGAAGCGAACGGTTACATCCGCCGTGATCCGATGAAGCCGCGGTCCATCGAGATTGTGGACGACGAGTTTAATCTTGCCAGAAGAGATCTTGTCAGCATTCCGGTGATCGGTTCCGTTGCAGCCGGCCAGCCGCTGCTGGCAGTGGAGAACATCGCGGAGTATTTCCCGCTTCCGGCCGACTATCTGCCGTCTGATGAGTGCTTCATGCTGATCGTTAAGGGCGACAGTATGGTGAATGTCGGTATTTACAGCGGAGATAAGATCATCGTCAGAAGATGTAAGACGGCAAGCAACGGGGAGATCGTTGTTGCACTGGTGGAAGATTCCGTTACGGTGAAGACGTTCTACAAGGAAGACGGCTACTACAGACTGCAGCCGGAGAATGATTTCATGGATCCGATTATTCTGGATAATGTCGAGATTGTCGGAAAGGTCATCGGCCTGATCCGGATGTATTGAAAAATGGAAGAGAGAAAGAGGGGTTAACAAACCCCTCTTTTGTCATGAAAGCGTTTCAGGGCGCCCTTCCGGATCAGTGAGAAACCTGGGAGAGCAGTTCCTGATAGATGGAATCGATTTTTTCAAAACTGGCATAACCGTTCTCTTTTCCGAGAACATTGACAAGACGTCCTTTCAGGTCCGCATCGGACGTAGCCTTGAGAATATTCTTGTACAGGGACAGATATTCCTGTGGCTTTAATTCAAATTCGCCTTTGATCGCCTGGCGGATGCGTTTTTTGGCGGAGTCAGAAAGATTCTTCATCCCGAAATCTCTGAGAGAACGCGGAGAAGATTCTGCAGCTTCGCTTTTCACCGGCTGAACAACAGACTTCACTTCTTTCACCTGCATGGTGAACTGTGGCTTCGGGATCAGGCTGGTCACCTTCTTTTCCTGCACCGCAGGAAGAGCAGAAGCCTCTTTGACATCAGGGACTGCCGGCTCGGCGATCTCTTCTGGCTTCTCCGCTTCTTTTTCTGCCGGCTTTTCTTCTGCTGCAGGTGCACTCACCTGCGGAGCAGCAGCTTCAGCCGGTTCTGTGTTCTTCCGCTTTCTTCCGCCGCGGTGTGTCCGCTTCTTCGGCGCTGCCGGAATGTCTTCAAGAATCTCCGGAACAGCAGGTGCCTCGGAAACTTCCTTTACCTCAGCAGCAGGCGCTTCAGGAGTGACCGCAGCCGGAACTGTCTCAACAGTCTCGGCAGGTTCTGCAGGAACTTCCACAGCCGGTTCCGGAGCAGTAGTATCCTTTGTGGTATCTGCAGAAGGAACGGCAGCCGGCGCAGCCGGTCTCACCAGTTCTTTCTTGACACCGGCTACCACCTGTCCGCGTGTCGCAGAAGCAGGACGATCCCCGATGGACTTCTGTGTACGGCAGTGAATGATCGTTCCGTCCGCAGGTCTTCCTTCCCAGAAATCGATCAGCGAACGATAGCCGTTATCATTGCTGATGATGACAAAGTCCTTGTCCGGATTCTGATAGGCCTGCACACCCAGAACGGTTGCAAGCTGAAAATCCAGATAGTTCTTTCCGGAGCCATTCACCTTCAGGTACTCAATCCTTGCCTTGGCTTCCCGCAGAAACAGCATGGTATCGATGGAGATACTCTGAGCAGCATTGCTGTAAAAAAGAAAGACGACATCATTTTCAGTCAGTTTTGCGATTCCCTTGAGCCCGCTTTCATGGACATTCTCGTAGTCGATAAAATAGACAGACATGGTTCTCCTTTCTTTTGTAGGCTGCTACGGCTAACAGTTTATCTGATTTCGGCCGGGAATACAAGAAAAAGTTTTCGGGATAGGGGCGAAAATCCGCGATTTTCTGCGATTTTTCGCAGATTCGATTTGACAAGCCATGCAAAATGTGGTAATCTCTCTTATGTTGTAGTTGATTTGTTTATTCGGTGGGCCATGGAGGTCCACCTTTTTTGTGGGTATCCGGAAGTCTGATCGCTGTAGAAGGAGAGGCCATGACGAAGAAAGAGGAATATGAGAAGCGGACGGAAGCACTCCTGATGCCGATCATCGAGAGAAACCATTTTGAACTGGTTGATGTGGAATATGTACGGGAGGGATCCAACTGGTTCCTGCGTGCTTATATCGACAAGGAAGGCGGATTCACCGTCGATGACTGCGAGATGGTCAGCAGAGAGCTCAGCGATCTGCTGGATGAGGAAGATTTCATTCCGGATTCCTACATTCTGGAGATCAGTTCCCCTGGTCTCGGGAGACCGCTGAAGAAAGAAAAGGATTACCAGAGAAGCATCGGAAAGGATGTGGAGATCCATCTGTACCAGCCACTGAATAAGCAAAGAGAATTTACCGGCGAACTGCTTGCCTATGACCATGATTCGGTGACCATTCGCACGGGTGAGACAGAGATGAAGATTCTGCGAAGCCAGATCTCCCTGATCCGGCTGGCATTTGATTTTTGAGGATTCACGAAAAACGGAGGAACTTCGTAATGAAGAAACAAGAGCCTTTAGACAGCGGCGCTGAACTGATCCGCGCACTCGACCAGATTGAGAAAGAAGATGATATCAGCAAGGATATCATTCTGGAGGCTGTCGAGAATTCGCTCCTTACGGCCTGTAAGGATGAGTTTAAGAATTCGGACAATATCCGGGTAAACATCAACCGCGAAACCGGTAAAATTGATGTGTTCCAGGACAAGATCGTCGTAGAAACCGTAGAAGATCCTTCGACCCAGATCAGCCTCGACGAGGCATATGTCCGGTATCCGAAGGCGGAAATCGGGGATATCATCGCGGAAGTGGTCACCCCGAAGAACTTCGGCAGAATTGCGGCGCAGAAGGCAAAGCAGGTTGTGGTGCAGCGAATCCGTGAGGAAGAGCGCAAGGTTCTCTTCCAGCAGTATTATGCGAAGGAGCATGATATTGTGACCGGTATCGTCCAGCGCTACAACGGCCGCGACATCAGCATCAACCTTGGAAAGGTCGATGCCATGCTGATGAAGAGCGAGCAGGTGCCGACAGAGCATTTCCAGAGAACCGAGCGGATCAAGCTCTACGTGCTTGAAGTCCGGGATATGCCGAAGGGTCCGCGGATCACGGTATCCAGAACCCATCCGGATCTGGTCAAGCGCCTCTTCGAATCAGAAGTTGCCGAGATCAAGGACGGAACCGTCGAGATCATGAGCATCGCCAGAGAGCCGGGCTCCAGAACCAAGATCGCTGTCCGTTCCAATCATCCGGACGTCGATCCGGTCGGCGCATGCGTCGGTGTGAACGGTGACCGTGTCGGTGCCATCGTGGAAGAGCTCCGCGGCGAGAAGATCGATATCATTGTCTACAGCGATGACCCGAGAGAACTGATCATGAACGCACTCAGCCCGGCAAAGGCCATCAGCGTGGAAGTCGACGAGGATGAAAAGAGCGCACGGATTATTGTTGCAGATAACCAGCTGTCCCTGGCCATCGGAAAAGAAGGACAGAACGCGAGACTTGCAGCGAAGCTGACCGGCTATAAGATCGATATCAGAAGTGAGTCTCAGGTTCTCGAGGATTGATCCCGGGGAGGATAGCTGTGGCAGGTGTTGCGAAAAGAGTACCGAAGCGGCAATGTGTGATCTGCCGTGAGAGTAATGACAAGCGGAATCTCACCCGTATCGTCCGGTCACCGGAGGGAGAGATTGCCGTCGATCCGACCGGACGGAAGAACGGAAGAGGGACCTATCTCTGCGATAAGCCATCGTGCCGGGCTGCTCTTGTCCGGACCAAAGGACTCGACCGGGCGTTCAAGATGGCTGTCCCGCAGGAGGTATATGACCGGATTCTTCAGGAACTCGATGCCGCGGACAGCGGGAGGACGGTGACAGAATGAGTACGTTGCTTCAGGCACTCAGTCTTGCGAGAAAGGCCGGAAAAGTGGCCTGCGGGTCCTATTCCTGTGCAGAGGCGCTCAAGCGCAGGAAGGCACGTCTTGTCCTGATTGCTGCGGATGCTTCTGAGAATACAAAAAAAGAATTTATAGATGCCTGCAATTACCGTCATGTCCCGTATGTGATCACGGACGCAGGCAAGGAACAGCTCGCAGGAGCTGTCGGAATGCAGGAAAGAGTTGTGATAGCCGTTCTTGATGACGGCTTTGCGAATATGATTCAAAACAGTTAATTTTGTTCAGGACCGACAAGAATTCGACTGGAAAGCGGCAGAAAGCTTGCTTTCAGTACCGCTTTCAGTCGAATTCTTACCGGCCTGCCGGCCGACGCTTATAGACAAGAGTTGCGCAGCAACGATTAGCCGCGCAGCGGCGGTCTATAAGATGTCGGTCCTGAACAAATATCGTGTATATCGAAAGATAACTGGATTTGGTATACAGAAAGGCGAACAGTATGTCGAAGGTGCAGGTTTCAGATCTTGCAAAATCCATCAACAAAACAAGTAAGGAAGTCGTCGTATTTCTTCGGGAACAGGGATTTGACGTTCGGAATCATCTGAGTACGATTGACGAGAACCAGGAACGTCTTGTCCGGGAGAAGTTTGCCCCGGAAACCCTTGTGAAGAAGCAGCCGGCGGCGAAAAAGCCTGTACCGCAGAAAAAGCCGGTTGAAAAGGCAGGAAAAAAGCCGATTCCGCAGACGTTTGACGGAAGACCGAAGGAAGTGCGGGAACGTGCTGAGCGGGAAGCTGCCGAGCGTGCAGCGAAAGCCGGTTTCTCGACAGCCATGTCTGATGCGCTGAATGAGGTGCGTTCACAGATCCGGAAACCATCGGAGCAGAAGGTCACCAGAACCACAGTGAAGCCGGAGGCTGTTGAGACAGAGATGACAACAGCTGTACCGGAGACCGTCAAGGTCGTGCCGGAAGCACCGGAAGTCAAGGAACAGGCACCTGTGGCAGAAGCTCCGGTAAAGGCACCGGAAACTGCACCGGCCGCACCTGCTGAGACCGCTGTTCCGCAGGAGAAGGCTGCTCCGGAGAAGGCAGAGAAGACTCCGGAGGAAAAGCCGGTTGAAAAAGCAGCTGAAAAGCCTGCTGAGAAAGCACCGGAAAAGGTGATGACACCGGAAGAAGCTGCCCGTGCCTATGCACAGAAGAAGGCCAGACAGGCTGCTGCTTCCGCTGCGAAGAATTCTGCCAATCAGAATGAACAGGGCGGCAGAAATACCAACCGTACTGCCCGCGGAGAGAACAGAGACCGCACACAGGGAAGCCGGAACGGCAGACCGGGTCAGGGTCAGGACGGAAGAGACCGCGCCGGTCAGGAAGGACGTCAGGATGCGCGCCAGGATGGACGCAGACCGGCGAACGGGAATACCGGAGCAGGGAACCGGAACCGCCAGGGAACGACGGTTCAGGGCCAGGGTCCGGCAAGGAATCAGGGTGCTGCAAAGGACGGCCGCGGCGGCAATGCTGCCGGAAGAGGCAGCTTCGGCAATGACCGCAGACAGAGTGCTGCACCTGCTGCCGATACCAGAATCAACACCAAGAGTACCGGCGGAAGAGACCGTGAGAAGGAAAGAGAAAGAGAACGGCTGAAGGAACGGGAGCGCCAGGAGAAGAATCTCGGCAAGAAGTTCGACCGCAACAAGGCGATGAGCACGCTTGGCGATGATGACAATGTTTCCTACCGCAAGAAGAAAGATCCGAACCGGAAGGGTGCTTTCATCAAGCCGGAAGCACCTGTGAAGGTGGAGGAAGATCCGGATGCAATCAAGACGCTGATCCTGCCGGATTCCATCACCATTAAGGATCTCGCGGATAAGATGAAGATCCAGCCGGCGCAGATCGTTAAGAAGCTGCTGTTAGAGGGCAAGATGTATTCCATCAACCAGGAGATTCCGTTTGAAGAAGCGGAAGAGATCGCGATGGAATATGAATATATCTGTGAGCACGAGGAAAAGGTTGACCTGGTTGCTGAACTTCTGAAGGAAGACGAAGAAGATGAGGCACTCATGGAGAAGCGGCCTCCGGTCGTCTGCGTCATGGGTCACGTCGACCATGGTAAAACTTCGCTGCTCGATGCAATCCGTGAAACGAATGTCACTTCCCGCGAAGCCGGTGGTATTACCCAGAGAATCGGTGCTTCCGTTGTCGAGATCGACGGCAGAAAGATCACCTTCCTCGATACACCGGGTCATGAGGCATTTACCGCCATGCGTATGCGTGGTGCACAGTCGACCGATATCGCGATTCTTGTTGTCGCTGCGGACGACGGCGTCATGCCACAGACCGTGGAAGCCATCAACCATGCAAAGGCAGCCGGTGTCGAAATCATCGTCGCCATCAACAAGATTGATAAGGAAGCTGCCAACATCGAGCGCGTCAAGCAGGAACTGACCAACTATGATCTTGTTCCGGAAGAATGGGGCGGCTCGACCATCTTCGTTCCGGTATCTGCACGTACCGGCGAGGGTATCGATACCCTGCTTGAGATGGTCCTGCTCACAGCAGATGTGAACGAATATAAGGCAAATCCGAACCGTTCTGCCCGTGGTATCGTCATCGAGGCAA
>CACZQN010000019.1 GCA_902783375.1 uncultured Lachnospiraceae bacterium
ATTCTGGGCGGTATGTTTTCACCAAGCAATTTACTGTACCTCGGTTTCATATATACACCGCGCAGCACCTTGGCAACCTTACCTTCTTCCGTCAGGCGTTTTAATATCATGTGAAGTGTTTTAGAATCTGTTATATCCGCAAAATCTGACATTCCAAACACAGTTCCGTCCTCATAATATTCAAGTCTTTGCAATACCAATTCGGTTAATTTAGGTCTGCTCATATATTTCTCCTTTGTTGAAAATAGTATATACTTTTTTCAACATAAACACAACCCTAAAAACAAAAATCCTGCTTTGTTTTTGGCAGGATTTTTCATAAATTATTATTGCTTGATATCTTTGTAGTGTTTGGAATCCGGATTGATTGGCTACTAAAGGGTGCAAGTAAGGTGCAAATTCACAGTCATAATATCTGCCCAACCGTGATAATCAGGACTATTCATCAACCGGTTGGCAGAGTGCCGTGGCAGATGAATATTATCTTGCCCCTTGACAAGTGACCTATCGTTCACTACAATGGTGCTGGAAGCATTTCACAGCTCATACAAGGGGGAGGACCAGGTATATGCGCAGACCAGTCACAACACTTTATATGCTGGTATCCGTAGATGGGAAAATCAGCACCGGCGCGACAGATGAACTGGATGTGGATCGGGATTTCCCGCAGATCCCCGGGCTGAAAGAGGGCCTGCACCAGTATTACGAGATCGAGCAGACAACCGATCTCTGGTCCTTCAATACGGGACGTGTGCAGGAGAAAATGGGAGCGAATATAAAAGAAATGCCTGCAAAGACTCCCGTCTCCTTCGTCCTGCTCGACAATCATCATCTGAATGAACATGGCGTCCGGTACTTTTGTGCCAGATCCGACCAGTTTGTCCTGATCACAACAAACAAGGACCATCCGGCTTTTGGCGTCCATGAGGATAACCTACATATCATCTTCCAGGAAAAGCTGGCGCTCGCAGACGCACTTGTTCAGCTGAAGGAACGCTTCGGCTGCGAGCGGCTTACCATTCAGTCCGGCGGTACGGTGAATGGTCTGTTCCTCCGGGAGAAACTGTTTGATTTCGTGGATATCGTTGTCGCGCCTGTGCTGATCGGCGGCAAAGACACATCTACACTGATCGACGGACGCTCACTGCTGTCGCAGGAGGAACTGTCCCAATTGGGTGTTCTGCGCCTCGTTGAAGCCAGCACATTGCAGGACTCCTATGTACGGCTGCGGTATCAGGTGATCAGCTGACAGGAACTGCTGTAGCTGCCTTACTCGTGCCGCACCACTTCGAAGCGCTCCAGCGTGATCGGTTCTCCTTCGCGGATTCCTGCCTTCTGCCTGGCGATCGCAACCTGGTATTCCACCGTGTCTACGCCCTCAAGATCCGGCAGCAGGAGGCCTCGTTTTCTGCCGTGGCTCACGATGACGCCGTAGCGCTTCACATCGAGCTCCGCCATGGAGGAAATCTGCTCCGGCTCTCCGAGGACATCCACACTGATTTCGAGGTCTGCCAGTTCTTCGGGCCGGATCGGATAGAAGCGGGGATCCCTGGTGGAAGCACTGATCGCATTCTGGATGATCTCCTCCGCAAGGGAATCTGTGGTTGGGGCGATCGTCCCGATACAGCCCCGCAGTTCTCCATGTTCATGGATCGAGACAAATGCCCCGGCGCGCCGGCTCAGCATCTCTTCCGGCAGTTCAGACAGGAGTTCTTCCAGCCGGAGAACCTGACGGTCTCTGACGTAGCTCTCGACAGATGCCCGCGCCAGACTGACATACGGATCCGCAACTGCCGGATCCTGCTCTCTTTCTGCCTCCCTCTCCGGATCAATCTCATTCTCCTGGTCCGCCTCACTCTCCGGGTAAAAGGTGCAGATCCCGTAGCCGACTCCTGTCACATCCTCGTGGGACAAGGCTGTCGCCTTCACGTGCACGCCGTCAAAGGCTCCTGCCATGATCACGAAGGAGCGGTGTCCGCACTCCGCTGCCCGGTCCAGAAAATCTTCTTCGAAATCCAGCAGTTCTTCAAATGCTCCCCGGCCGCAGACATCCATAATTCTGGCATCATACTGCAGTCCCTCTTCCGCAAAGCCATAAGGGCCGTAGGTCTGCAGTTTGTGGGAGAGATCCCCGCTTGCGACAAAGACCACACGCCGGCCGGTCTCAGCGACTGCCCTCCGGATGATCTGTCCCAGAGCATAGTGATCCGCAAGCGGGAGTCCGGACAGACCGATCCGGACGATCTGGAAATTCTGGTAGTACTGCCTGATAAACCACAGCGGAACCATGACGCCGTGGTCCAGGGAGGGATCCCGCTCTCCCTCTGTTCCCGCAGGGAACTGCTCTTCCTCTGCGATCCTGCAGATCACATCCACCAGTTCCTCGTCGTAGTGTTCCCGGAACCGGACTTCCGGAGCCCTGAACGATGTGAAAGAGCCTGTCGCCCCGCTGCCGGGAGAGATATGAAAATAATCCCGGTACATGACCGCATGCGGGCTGGAGATGATGATCGTCTCCGGCTTCAGGCGTGCGATCTCCTCCGCCACCTGCGTATAGGCAGCTGTTGTCGCTGCAATCTGCTGCTCACTTCCCTTGCCGACCGCCGGTACAATCATCGGCGGATGCGGTACCATAAACCCTCCAACAATCGCCATCTCCATACCTCCTCGAATGAACAAATCCCCCGCTTATATTTTACTGTTTCTTCCAGTTCTCTGCAACCAGATTTCTGCATACAAAAGAGCTCCTGACCGGAAACCGGTGTAGGAGCTCTGTACATCTCTTATTTCTTATGGCAGGAGGGAGGATTCCCTCCTTGAATCATCCAGCCATCAGTCAGCCGGCTTGCCGACGTTGCCGGAGTTGATGCCTGCAGCGTCCGCATCGAGCGGCAGCCAGTTCAGGATCTTCTCGATATAGGTGTCCCAGAAGTTCCACTCATGTCCGCCAGGGCCTTCTTCGTAGGTGACGTCGAAGCCCTTGCTGATGAGGTCATCGCGGACGGTGTGGTTTGCGCCGAGCAGTCCGTCCTCGGTGCCGCAGCACATGTAGATCTTCGGGAAGTTCACGTCCTCGCCCGCTGCCTTTCTGTCAGCCAGCTGCTTTGCGATGAACTGCGGATTCTTCTCGGAATACCAGCCTTCTTTCATCGTACCGAAGCAGAACTTCTCGATACCCATCCGGCCGATCTCTTCATCGTCCTTATCCGGATCCGGCTCTCTTAAGATAAATGCACCGGAGAGGGTTGCGATTGCCCCGAAGGTATCGTTGTAGCGGAGGCCGTTTCTCAGGGCACCGAAACCACCCATGGAAAGGCCGGCGATGAACATATCTTCTCTCTTATCGGACAGGTGGAACATCTTCCGCATCATCGCCGGAAGTTCTTCGCCGATAAACTTGCCGTAGTAGTTTGCACTCAGTTCGTTGTCTACGTAGAAAGCATTGTCGCCGGACGGCATCACGACGCAGAGGTTCTTCGCCTCAGCCCAGCGCTGGATGCGAGTACCGTTGACCCAGTCCGTGTAGTTGCCGAGGATTCCGTGCAGCAGGATCAATGTCTTGAACGGCTTCACTTCCGGTTCCGGCATCCCCGGAAATACCAACTTATCGCAGGGCAGAATGACGTTCACCGGAACGGTTCTCATCAGGCTCTTGGAAATAAAGTTCACTGTTAAAAATGCCATGGCTTCTCTCCTTTACTTTGAAGTGACATGATGTGATATTCACTCCCTCTATTGTACCCGATACGGACGGGAAGGGCAAGTAAGAAATGTGCAGGGGCAGATCCTTTTCCTACTTCCTCTCGTCAAGAAATGCCGCGTAATCATCTGGCGGAAGTGGTTTTGAATAGTAGTAGCCCTGGATCGCATCGCAGCCGTTCTCACGCAGATATGCGACCTGGTTCTCTGTCTCCACACCCTCGGCGATGACTTCCATCTCAAGGGAATGCGCCAGCGTGATCAGAGAATCCAGCACAAGTTCCCCATCCGGACTGCCGATGCCATCTGTCAGACTCTTGTCGATCTTCAAAACATCATAGTCCGTACCGACAAGGTTTGCATAGGAAGCATATCCGGCCCCGAAGTCATCGATCTCGACCGGGAAGCCTTTCCCGTGAAATGCTTCGACGACCGCCGCGAGTGTCTCGCCGTCCATCTCAAGACTCTCCGTCACTTCCACCCGCACGCAGCCGTCCGGGATGCCTGCTTCCTGAAAGATGGCTGCATATGTTTCGGCAGCGTCCTCCTGCATGGCAGAGATGGGTGACAGATTCACCGAGATCGGGAAGATCCGCTCTCCGCCTGCCAGGCGCTTCTTCTGCAGCTGACAGACCGTTTCAAAGACGTGCCTGTCGAGGTCCACAACCTGTCCGGTCGCCTCAAGCGTCATGACAAAGACGGACGGGGAGATAAACTCCTCACCCCGGATCCAGCGGGATAGCGCCTCCGTACCGCAGACCTCTCCGGTCGCAGGATCGATGATCGGCTGGAACCAGACCTGGATCTCTCCATTCTCCAGCGCTTCCGGAAACTGCTCCGACAGTTCCAGGTCGTAGGCGAAGTCCATGTCATCCGTCTCGGATGCACTGGTGGCTGCCGGTGCGGGGTCTGCTGTGGCGCCGGCGGTACCGGCATGTTCTCTGTAAAAGTGGATGCCCAGGAAAGCGCTTTCCAGAACAACTGCAAGGGCAAGGACAATCACCGCCCACCTTGCCGCATTGTTATTTTTCATAATCCTCTATGCTCCTGTATTTCTCCTGTTTCTCTGTTCCTTCCGAACATCTTTCATTATAGCAAAGCGGGAATTGCTTGTCACCGAAAAAAAGGGGCAGTGTCTGATTTCCCAGACACCGCCCGATTGGCCTTCTTCAGTTCTTTTCTATTAAGCAGCGTAATTCTGCTCTGTATTCCGGCTGATGCGGAATCCGCCGCCAAACATATGAATCAGATGCACTCTGTCCGGATTTACACTGATCCAGGCCTTCAGGATATCTGTGTGATCCTGCAGCATCTTTCTGTCGGCTTTTCTCGTATCCTGCACCTTGCCAAGATTGTTCACAACCTCGCGATTATTGAATGTTTCAAACATAATGTGGTCCTCCTTTTCTTTACTACCCCCAAAAGGATGATATCATACATAGATTTGACGATATCTTCAATCCACAGAACTAACAATCTTTTTCCTCTGGGGATTACCTTTTTGGTCGTTATGATGAGAATCACATCCGGTTTGTTACAAATTTAACATTTCTTCTAATCCAATCCGTTCTTCCCGGAATCCTTTTGAGCATTTTTACTCGATACCCTGTACGTGAATCTGATGTTCCTGCAGGTAGGCGAAGATCTCATCCTTGTGAATCTTGTTGACGCAGATGACAAATCCGCTTCCTTCTTTTGCGAAGAAGCACACGCATTCGTTGAATACCCGGATAAATGCGACGTTGTTCCAGGACATCTGGACGGAATCGGAATTCTCACGCTTCATGGTCACGCCGTTCTCGTCGAGTTCGAGAATGGACGGCCGCTTATCGGCCAGATACATTCTGCGGACCCGGTCAAGCTTGAACCATAGTGCAAAGCTCAGCAGGATCACAACACTCAGAAGAACCAGCGCCGTGATCATCAGGGCACTCGCGCCCCAGGCAATGGTCATCACGACCAGCACTGCAAGCACAATCCCACAGAAGATCATATACCCCTGCAGTTTTTTGAAATTGTTTTGAAGCCGTAATTGCGGATTCTTCATAAGGTACGCATACTGATTCAGAACAGAGATTGCCTCGGAGTAGAACTTCTTATCTCCTTTGACAAGTTGAATCTGTTTCATCCTTCTGGCTCCTCCTCTTCCTTTTTCTCCTCGGTCGCCATATCCTCGCTGGCCTCTTTCATCTCGCTCGTTTCTTTTGCCGGCATTTTCAGAAATGCATCGAGACTCAGCTGTTCCATCTCCTCCGGCTCCTTCTTTGCCTCTTGATCTTCGATGATCAGATCCTGCATCTTGATTTCCTGATCTTCTTTGACAGCCGCCTCTTTGACCGCATCCATGTTGAATCTCATCTGCCCCGGCATCGTGAGTTCCTCAATATCCCCAAGCTCTTCAAGCAGGTAGTTCCTCTGGTTCCTGGCTTCCTTCAAGGCTTCCCGTTCTTCCTCGGAAAGCGCCAGGGAAGTCTTCCCGCGGTGGATTTCCTTCAGATAAGTGTGGCAGTCCCCGCTGCTCGCGTGGATCGCATTGATCAGAAATCCGCTGTCATATTTATCAAGAAGAACCAGGACGAAACTGCGCTTCCCGGCCACGTCATCGAACGCATCATACCGGTACACTGCGGACTTCTGGTAGGTTGTCTCGAGGATATCCAGGATCTCATGGATCTGGTCTGCCTGTCGGATCTGTTCGCCGCGCACCTTTTCGACAGCGGCGAAACGGGATTTCAGTTCTTCCTCGAGGGATATATTTTCACTGCCCTTAAAGAAATTCCGTATTCTTGTGCGCAGATTGCCCATCTGAATGATCAGAATAACATTGATCAGGCACAGCAGACAGACAATTCCCGCGAGGGTATAGAGCAGTGAATCACTGTTCATATAAAAATTGCTGATTTGAAATGCACTGATAAGTATCTGATCCATCGTCATACCTTCAACCTCTTCAGCATATCGGAGATCCGGTCAAGTTCATCGATGGAATAGTAATCAATCTCGATCTTTCCTTTGCCGTTTTTCTTCGGCTTGATGACAACCTTGCTTCCCAGAATCGTTTTCAGCGTTTCTTCAAGTGTTCGATAAACAACGGATTTGTCCTCTGCCTGGACCGGATCTTTTTTATCTTCTTCCACCGGATGCAGGAGATAACCGATCACTTTCTCGGTCTCACGCACGGACAGACCACGGTCGATAATCTGATCGGCAACTTCTCTCTGAACCTCTTTATCCTCAATAGCGGCCAGGGCACGTGCATGACCGGCAGAAATCACGCCAAATTCCACCTTTTTCTGCACACTTTCCTCAAGTTTCAGAAGCCTGAGAGCATTCGTCACAGCACTGCGGCTCTTCGAAACCTTCTCCGCCACTTCTTCCTGTTTCAGGTTGTATGTCTCGATCAGCTGTGCATACGCTTTCGCTTCTTCGATCGGATTCAGGTCCTCGCGCTGCAGGTTCTCGATCAGGGCGATCTCCGTGATCTCCTGGTCAGAATACTCCCTGACAATCGCCGGAATGGTTTCCAGTCCTGCGAGCTTTGCCGCACGGAATCTCCGCTCGCCGGCGATGATCTCATATCTCTTTCCACGCTTGATGACGAGAATCGGCTGAATCACACCGTACATCCGGATCGATTCTGAAAGCTCATCCAGAGATTCCTCATCAAAGTTCGTTCTCGGCTGGTTCCGGTTCGCATCGATCGTCCGGATATCGAGTTCAACCGGTTTTCCGGATGGATCCGGCACGATTTCCGTCTTGACAACGACTTTCTCTATGACCTTCGGCTCTGCATTTGCAGCAGTTTCTTTCTTTTCTGTTGTTTTTGCAGTCTTTTCTTTTTTCTGTTCGTCTTTGGTCTTCGGCTCCGGAATCATGGAGTCCAGACCTCTCCCTAAACCTTTTTTCACTGCCATTCTTTATTCCTCCGTACTCTGACACACGTACGCTGTGCGTAAATATCTCTATTCGTCAGTTTTGATCTTCTTTGTCTTGCTTTCTAGTACTATTCTGGTTTGGTTCTGTCGTTCTTATGCAATCAGACAAAATTGCGTTTCTTCAGTCCTTTATTTTGACTTACTGAATATCCTGGACAGGATTGATGCAGCATCTTTCCCGTTCTTGTCAACTTTGAATGCTTTGATCTTCGGATATGCGATGACTTCTTCTGCAAATTTGCGATAAGCATCTGCACCGGACGAAGACCGATCATATAAGGTGATCGGCAGGCCATGGCTCGGTGCTTCTGCTAACCGTACATTTCTCGGAATGACCGTATGATAAATTCTCTGCTTCAAGGTCTGCTGAACATTCTCCACAACCTGGATCGAAAGATTCGTTCTGACGTCACACATGGTGAACAGCACACCTTCGATCTTCAATTCCGGATTGAGACGATCCTGTACCAGTTCGATCGTGTGCATGAGCTGTGTCAGTCCTTCCAGCGCATAGTATTCACACTGCAGCGGCACAATAATGGTGTTTGCAGCCGTCATCGCGTTCATTGTCAACACACTGAGAGATGGTGGACAATCCATCAGAACAAAATCAAACTCCTGATCAACAGCTTTCAGACTGTTCTTCAGGATTTCATTATTATTCTCCAGCTGAATCAGCTCGATTTCAGCTCCGGCGAGGTTCATATTTGCCGGAATAATGGATAAATTCTTAATATCATGCTGAATAATACAATCATGGATCTCTGCCTCACCGATCAAAAGCTCATAGATTGTATTTTCGGCATTGTTTTTATCAATACCAAGGCCACTGGACGTATTTCCCTGCGGATCAATATCAATCACAAGGACCTTTTTGCTTTTCTCTGCCAGACAAGCGGCCAGATTGATCACGGTTGTCGTCTTACCGACGCCGCCTTTTTGGTTTGCAATCGCTATAATTCTACCCATTCTATCTTATAGAAGCCTCCTTGTTTCTTGTGCTTACTTCATCGAGGTAATATGTATGACTCATTCTACCATATATCGAGAGCTATTTCACCCACAAAATTATAAAATTTCGATGTTTCACGTGAAACTTCAGGCTTGTTTCGATTTAGTACGTTTCACGTGAAACATATCGCCTTTAGCTAACCTACAATGTTTCACGTGAAACATTGAAAGTCTGCAACCCCACTCAAAAAAAGAAACAAAAAAGACATGTTTCACGTGAAACATGTCCTTTGATTCTAGATTCGTAACTGTTCAGTTACCTAGATTCATTATAAAGGCTTCGATACAGGTTTTCCACCAGCCCGTGGATATTTGGAATCGGTATTCTTAACTTTCCTGATCATGACCAGTGACCGATGGTAATCAGTATCAGGAAGTTCGAATTCTTTTACAGATTCGATCTTTCCCCCTAAGATACGAAGTGCATTCCCGGCCTGTTCGATTTCTTCATCTGCGTTTGCTTTATAGGCGATGAAGTATCCGTTCACCTTTACATATGGAATGCAGTATTCTGCGAGTGTCGGCAGTGAAGCAACTGCTCTTGAAACCACATAATCAAACTGTTCGAAGTAATTGCCTTTGCTCTTTAATTCTTCGGCACGGCCGTGAATGGCTTCGATGTCTTCCAGTTTCAGTTCGAAGATCACATCCAGGAGGAACCGAATCCGTTTCTGCAAAGAATCGAGAAGGGTGATCTGAAGTTCCGGAAACATGATTTTCAACGGAATTCCGGGGAATCCTGCACCGGTTCCAACATCGAGTAATGAAAGAGGCTGATTCAAATCAACATATTTGCAGATCGAAAGAGAATCCACAAAGTGTTTCTGTACAAATTCCTCGAATTCCGTAATCGCAGTGAGATTCATCACCTTGTTCTTCTCAACAACGAATTCGTAGTAGGTCATCAGCTGGCTGATCTGAAGATCTGATGGGGAAAGGCCGATCTCGTTTAATGCAGAACGTAAAAATGCAACTCTTTGTTCATCCATTCTTCTGGTTCCTTTCCTGATCTCTTGCGTATTGCTGCAAGTAAACGATTAAGACTGAGATATCTGCAGGAGAGACACCCGAGATTCTGGAAGCCTGTCCAACGGTCTCCGGTTTGATATGCGCCAATTTCTGTCTCGCCTCTTTCCGGATATTTGCGATTGATTCAAAATCAATACCAGTAGGAATCTTCCGGCTTTCAAGTTTCTGGAACTGTTCGACCTGACGGAATTCCCGCTCCAGATAACCCTTATATTTGATGTTGATATTGATCTGTTCCCGCACATCATCATCAAGAAGAGGGCGGTCCGGATCAATCTCAGCAAGCTGATCATAAGTGAGTTCCGGTCTTCGGATCAGATCTGCCAGACAGACAGCTGTTTTCAACAGAGGACTGCCATACTTTTCAAGGAACGACTGAATCGCAGCAGAGCCACCGACTTTCACTTCTTCAAGACGGTCTTCCTCTTCTTTGATCAGCCGTCTTTTTTCTTCAACTGCCTGGTAGCGTTCTTCCGGGATCAGACCAACTTCATAACCATACTTCGTCAGACGAAGATCGGCATTATCCTGTCTCAACAGTAATCTGTACTCTGCACGGGATGTCATCATCCGATAAGGTTCCATCGTCTCCTTTGTCACGAGATCATCGATCAGAACACCGATATAGCCATCGGAGCGGGAGAGGATCAATGGATCCCGGTTCTCGATCTTCAGTGCCGCATTGATTCCGGCAATCAGTCCCTGTGCACCGGCTTCTTCATAGCCCGAACTTCCATTAAACTGTCCGGCTGCAAAGAGACCAGAAATGTTCTGGAATTCGAGGCTTTCCTTCAGCTGCGTCGCATCAATACAGTCATACTCAATGGCATAAGCATTCCGCACGATATTGGCATGCTCGAGACCCGGTACCGAACGGTACATCCGGATCTGCACATCTTCCGGCATGGAAGAAGACATTCCATCGACATATATTTCATTGGTATAAAGCCCTTCCGGTTCCAGGAAGACCTGATGGCGATCCTTATCGGCGAACCGCATCACCTTATCCTCAATCGATGGACAGTAACGCGGACCAGTCCCCTGGATCTTCCCGGAATACAGCGGAGACCGATCAATATTCTCCCGGATGATCTGATGGGTTGTTTCATTCGTGTAGGTCAGGTAACATGGAACCTGATCTCTCTCGAGATCTTCCGCCTTGTTTGTAAAGGAGAACGGTACAATCGTCTCGTCGCCATACTGCGGTGTCAGCTTTGAGAAGTCAATGGAATTGCCATCGATTCTTGCAGGTGTCCCGGTCTTGAACCGGCGTAGACGGATCCCAAGAGAGAGAAGAGAAGCCGTCAGGGCATTTGCAGCCATCAGACCATTTGGACCGGTAAACTGCTCCACATCTCCATAGATGCAGCGTGCACGAAGGTAAGTTCCGGTACAGAGAATCACACATTTCGCAGGATAGATTGCTTTTGACGTTGTCATAATTCCTGTGATAGCAGGAATTCCTCCTTCCGCTGTCTCATCCTCTGACACCAGAATCTCTGCGACTTCTCCCTGTTTGATCACCACGTTCGGTTCTGCCTCGAGCACCTTCCGCATCTCTCTGGAATATGCCTGCTTATCTGCCTGCGCACGAAGAGAGTGCACAGCCGGGCCTTTCGAAGCATTCAGCATTTTCGACTGAATGAAGGTCCGGTCGATATTCTTTCCCATCTCACCGCCGAGTGCATCGATCTCGCGAACCAGGTGGCCTTTGGAAGTTCCGCCGATATTCGGATTGCAGGGCATCAGCGCAATGCTGTCCACACTGACCGTAAACATCAGCGTCTTATGACCCAGCCGCGCCGCTGCCAGTACCGCCTCGCATCCTGCGTGTCCGGCACCGACCACAATCACATCATAACTCTCATAGGTATAACTCATAGCTGTTTATTTTCCCATGCAAAATTCACTGAAGATCTTGTTGACCAGATCTTCGCTTGTTGTATCCCCTGTTATCTCGCCGAGCGCATTGTAGGCATCCATCAGATCGATCGTCAGGAACTCCTCAGAGACATCGATATCCAGACTCTCGAGCACATGATCCAGCGATTCAACCGCCCGCTTCAGCGCATCCTCCTGACGGATATTTGCCAGGAAAATCTCCTGCGCAAAATCAATCTTCCCGCCGAAAAACAGTTTTTCGATCTCATGCGTCAGTTCCTCAAGACCGCTTCCTTCTACCATCGACATCGTCACCACCGGCAGCTTCGTCTCAATCGCCGGAACAGAAGAGGAGAGGTCGGTCTTGTTGAAGATGACAATCGCTGTCTTATCCTCTGCTGCATGCAGCAGTTCCAGATCTTCCGCATCGAGTTCTTTCGAAGCATCGAACATGACCAGCAGCAGATCTGCATCTTCTGCATGTTCTCTGGCCTTCCGGATACCGATCTGTTCGATCTGGTTTTCGGTCTCCCGGATGCCCGCGGTATCCACGATCCGGAGCGTCATATCCCCGAGCAGGATCGTCTCCTCGAGCGCATCTCTCGTCGTCCCCGGAATGTCTGTGACGATCGCCACCTCCCGGCCGGAGAGCAGATTCAAGAACGAAGACTTCCCGACATTCGGCTTCCCGAGAATGACGGTCTTCACACCTTCCCGGATCAGCTGTCCATCTTTCGCATGTGCCAGGATGTGGATCAACGTCTTCTTTTCCTGTTCGACATGTTGACGGATCTCATCCTTTTTCCCATCCAGGGACAGGTGTTCCGGATCATCCAGTGCCGCTTCGATCGCCGCGACATCGAGAAGAATCTGATCCTCTACCGGACGAAGGCCTGAGAGAATCGTACCGGACAGCTGCCGCTCTGCAGACTTCAGCGCATATCCACCTTCTGCGCGGATCACATCCATGACCGCTTCTGCCTGGCTGAGATCGATCCTCCCGGAGAGGAATGCCCTCCTGGTAAATTCGCCAGGCTCGGCGAGTCTTGCGCCGCAGGCGAGGGCAGAAGAGAGCACCTTCTTTGTCACGAGACTGCCGCCGTGGCAGTTGACCTCGACGACATCCTCCCGCGTATAGGTGCGCGGTCCCCGCATAAAGGAAACCAGCACCTCATCGAGAAGCGTGTCCCCATCATAGACATGACCGTAGCGGATCGTATGAGAGGGAATCGAAGAAAGAACTTTCTCCGAAAGATGCAGCATCTTCCCTGCAATCTGCCAGGCTTCTTCGCCGCTGATCCGGATAATCCCGATCCCGCCGCTGCCCGGCGCTGTCGAAATCGCAGCTATTGTATCACTCATCACATTCCTCAAAAAAAGAACAGCCGAAGACAATCTGTCTCCGGCTGTCATCCTATTCTTTATTCCTCACCGGAGGTATTGTTCTTCCGGTAACCACCTCTGTTATTTCTTCTGCCATTCCGACCGCGGCCGTTATAATTCTTCTTCCGGTCGTCGGACGGAGCATCTTTCTTCGGTGTCACAACTACTTTCCGATATGGCTCATCGCCTTCGCTGTGTGTCTCGACATACGGATCACCCTGCAGCGCTGAGTGGATAATTCTTCTTTCGAAAGAATTCATCGGTTCCAGGATCACCGCTCTTCTGGTTCTCCTGACTTTCGAAGAAATATTCTTGGCGAGATTCTCGAGCGTCTCCTTGCGGCGTGCTCTGTAATTCTCGGTATCAACCTTGACCTTGATATACTCTTCGCTTTCCTTGTTCACAACGAGGCTTACCAGGTACTGCAGTGAATCCAGTGTCTGGCCGCGCTTGCCGATCAGGATGCCCATGTCCTCTCCCTCGATGTCGATATCCAGGGAAGATTCTACTTCGTTATACGAAATGTCATAGGTTGCCGTGATCTGCATCGCTGCAAGGACATCTCTCAGGAAGGTCTCTGCTGCTTCTTCCACGCTGGTCTCTTTGAGCCGTACGCGGATCTTTGCAGGCTTTGCAAATAATCCGAGGATGCCGTTGGTCTCTTTCTCGATGACTTCGTATTCAATCCGGTCGGTCGTTGTCTCAAGCTTTACAATCGCTTCTGTCACTGCTTCATCAACAGACTTCGCAGTGATCTCTATCCATTCGTTATTCATTCTCGCGATCCTTTTTCAACATATTCGCAATCGCAGCAATTTCACTCTGTTTGTAATTGCTGTTTGTCCTGGTATAATCAGAAGCCTTATACCCTTTCTTTGCAGCTGCGCCTACACGCTCCTTGACTTCCTCGCGATTCTCTTCAGCGAGCTTCTTCTTTTCAGCCAGTGCATCTTCTCTGGCCTGTGCCTCGTCCATGGCTTCCCCAAGTGTCTTGGTTCCATTCGACTGGCCGATCTTCTTTGCGTAGGCGTCCTTGAATTCTTCGTTCTTCTTCAAGGTATCACGGCTGTAAGCACCGACAGCTGGATTCTTCGAAACATAGGTGTTATCGAATTTGTTCTTGTCGATCTGCTTTGTCTTGGTCTGTGCGAGATCACGCATCTGTGCTGTCTGCGGCTCGCCTCTTTTCGCTTTCTTTCTTGCGACTTTCTCCTGGTTCTTCCGGATCATCTCATCGATGTCCAGGGTCTTCAGCTTCGCATCGAATACCCACTGCTGTACGATGGAGCAGACACTGCCCATGATCCAGTAGAGACCGATACCAATGTTAAAGGAGAAGCAGAAGAAGACAGTCATCAGTGGCATGACGGTGTTCATGCTCTTGGTCATCTGAGAAGCCTGGTTGTTCCCTGCATTCTCAGCGCCGTTATTATTCGCCTTGCTCATCTGGTGCCCGTTGTACCACTGCAGGGCACCTGCAAGAATCGGAATCAGGACACTGATGCTGGTGAAGGTCGGGATATCCGTGATCTGGAACAGTCCGAGAACGCTGTTGATACTGCCTGTTCTTGACGCAACGCTCTCGAGGGTTCCTGAAATTGCAGGATATGCCGCAACCAGCTGATTCCACTTATCTGCATTAAAAGTATCGAGGACGTCAATGATCGCGTTGGTGGTCATACCACCGTCTTCGGTCGTGACAACCCTCGTCACAGCACTTGCAAACTGCTGTAAAAATTCAACATAACCGGACTGTGACTGCAGCGCCACAGCAGCCTCTTCATAGATGGCTTTGATACTTGGAATATAAGCAGGAAAGAACTGGATCACGCGGTACAGACCGATCATGATCGGGAATGTAATCAGGAGCGGCAGACAGCCGGAGAGCGGATTGGATCCGTACTTATCATAGACTGCCTGGATTTCCCGCTGCATCTTCAGCTGGGATTCCTGATCTTTCCTGTTCTTATATTTCTCATTGATTGCCTGAAGCTCCGGATTCATCCGGCTCATCAGTTTTGTGGACTTCTGCTGTTTCCAGTTCATTGGAATCATCAGAGCCCTCATGATAATCGTAAATACGACGATACACAGTGCGACATTCTGGATGCCGATCGCTGAAAATGCGACGTACAGGGCATTGATCACGTAGCCAAGCAGTTTGGCAAATGGTCCGATGATCGCTCCCTGATACTGTGTGAGTGCAAAAATACCGAGCGTCAAATCTGTTTCCTCCCGTTATGGTACCAGGTCCACGCCTCCTTTTGCAAAGGGATGGCAGCGCAGCAAACGCCTGACAGCAAGATAAGAGCCCTTGAAGGCTCCATACTTTTCGATGGCCTGAATGGCATACCTTGAACAGGTCGGATAATACCTGCACACCGGTCCGCCCTTATAAGGAGAGATGTATCTCCTGTAAAACCTGATCAGGCCAATCAATACTCTTTTCAATTTCAGCTGTCCCTGTAAATGTGATGTCTTTTCGCCAGATTCAGGAAGGCCTCCCGAATCTCTTCATAACCTTTCCCTTTTGGAAAATCAGCTGCTTTCCCTCTTGCAACGACTACAATGTCGAATCCTGTCTCAAGCCTCTCTTCGATCAGACGATAGCTTTCTCTGATGAGCCGTGTGATTCTGTGACGCATCACACTGTTTCCCACTTTCTTGCTTACGGAAATACCTACCCGATTCCCGTCTGTATGATTCTCATACAGATACATCACCAGATAGCGATTCGCGAGAGACTTCCCTTCCCGGTAAACTGTCTGAAACTGTTCCGTGTTCTTTAATGAATTCGATAGCATAGCACATCTTTCCGCATAAACAAACGGACACTGGATAAGTCACCAGTGTCCTTATTGTAACTGACTTATGCAGATAACTTCTTTCTACCTTTAGCTCTTCTTCTTGCTAACACTCTTCTTCCATCTGCCGTCTTCATTCTCTTACGGAAGCCGTGGACTTTGGATCTCTGTCTCTTCTTCGGCTGGTAAGTCATCTTACTCTTGCTCACGTGAGTACACCTCCTTTTTCTCAGCAGTATCGACCCTTATTATATAAGGATGGTCATGAAAAATCAAGTAGAAAACTACTTTTTTCTTGTAGAATAAGGATTTTCTACAGCTGTTATTGATTTATTCTACAGCAGTTATCCACTTTTTTGTGGATAACTTGTGGATAAGTCGTGGATGGAGTGTGTATAGCCTGTGGAACGCTGTTTTTCGTGTGGATACGCTGTTCGTATGCTGTTCACTTCCTGTTGACCGGCTGTGCATGTTCTGTGGATGAGTGAATTGTCCCCGAAAGGCAAAATCTGATTGTATTTTATGCTGTTTTGCGGTACAATAGAAACAGGTTTCTGTCTGGATTCGTATGAGTTTCTTCCTATAATAATGGTGTTCAATTTGTATGGCTTTTCAGACATTTCTGAGACAAAAATACGCAAAGATAAAGGTGACTGATTATGGTTGGTGTAGTGGCAGAGCATTGGGATCAGATCATGGAGATCCTGCAGACAGAATTTGATATCAGCCGGGTTACATTCCGGACTTTTCTCATGCCGTTGAAGGTATATGCTGAGACAGAGAATACTGTCACGCTGCTGATCGACGATGCAGAACTGGTTTCCTACAACGGAAGCTTTATCCAGAACCGGTACGGGGTGCTGATCCGCAGTGCCATCGAGGAGGTCACCGGGAAGGTCTATGAGCTGAAGTTCATCACGCCGGATGAGAAGACATCCTTTGATGAGCAGAAGAAGGAGACGGATAAGAACCAGAAGCGGCTCGAAGAGGCCAATCTGATCAGCCGCTATACATTTGACACGTTCGTCGTCGGTGCGAACAACAAGTTCGCGCACGCGGCGGCGCTGGCTGTCGCGGAGATGCCGGCCCAGGCATACAACCCGCTGTTTATCTACGGGGGCGTGGGACTGGGCAAGACCCACCTGATGCACTCCATCGCGCATCACATCATCGACCACAATCCTTCCGCCAAGGTCCTCTATGTGACCAGTGAGAACTTTACGAACGAAGTGATTGAGAGCATCCGTGTCGGCCGTGACAATTCCACCGTGCAGACGGAATTCCGCAAGAAGTACCGGAGTGTGGATGTCCTGCTGATCGATGATATCCAGTTCATCATCGGAAAGGATTCCACCCAGGCGGAGTTCTTCAATACGTTCAATGACCTGCACTCCTCCGGAAGACAGATCGTCATCTCCGCAGATAAGCCGCCGAAGGACTTTACAACGCTGGAGGAGCGGCTCCGCTCCCGATTCGAATGGGGACTGACCGTTGATATCCAGCAGCCGGATTACGAGACCAGGATGGCGATTCTGCAGAAGAAAGAAGAGCTCGACGGCTACCGGGTCGATGAGAGTGTTCTGGACTACATCGCCACAAATATCGATTCCAACATCCGGGAGCTGGAGGGTGCGCTGACCAAGGTGGTCGCCTACTCGAAGCTTGAGCATCGCCCGATCGATACCTCCCTTGCGGAGGAAGCCCTGAAGGACATCATCGCTCCCCGCAGCAACCGCCTCAGTGCCGAGCGGATCATCGAGATGGTGGCGGATCAGTACGGGATTACCTCAGAAGACCTGCTCTCCACCAAGAAGAGCAAGAACATCGCCTATCCGAGACAGGTTGCCATGTATCTGTGCCGCCAGATGACGGATATCTCCCTGAACGATATCGGCATCGCGCTGGGCGGCAGAGACCATTCCACAGTTATCCACGGTATCGACAAAGTGGAAGCGGATCTGGCGCTCGAACGTTCGAACGGGCGTACGGAACTGACCGATCGGATCGCGATTCTCCGGAAAAAGCTCGAATGAACCCACTTTCCGGGTGTGGATGAACTTCTGAACCGGAAGCTGCCATCCACAGGGTTATCCAGTCGTGAAAATGAGGTTCCGTGCGGTTTTCGGGCCATTTCCACAAATCCACACCAACTACTACGACTACTAGAATATGTTGATATATATTTCTTTATGCTGAAAGGAGCACGCCACCATGCAGATCATTTGCAGACAGACAGATCTGATGAACAGCATCAATATTGTATCGAAAGCTGTTCCGGTTAAGTCCACCATGCCGATTCTTACCTGTATCTCGATTACAGCCACCCCTGTCGGGATCCGGCTGACCGCTACGGATACGGAACTGGGAATTGAGACCATGCTGATCGGATCGGTAACGGAACCGGGAACCATTGCGCTTGATGCGAAGATCTTCCAGGATATCGTCAGAAAACTGCCGGACGGAGATGTCACGCTGACAACGGACAGCAATTACCAGGCAGTTATTACCTGTGAGAAGTCGAAGTTCGATATTGCGGGGAGACCGACCGATGAGTTTCCTGCACTGCCGGAGGTGGTGAAGGATTCTGAGATCCGGATCTCACAGTTTACCATGCGGGAGATGATCCGGCAGACGATCTTCTCCATTGCTGCAAGCGACAACAACAAGCTGATGACCGGTGAGTTTCTGGAAGTGACCGGGAACCGAATGCGTCTGATCTCTCTCGATGGACACCGTATTTCCATCCGGAAGATCCTGCTTGATGAAGACTATGGAAACTTCTCTGCGGTCATCCCGGGAAAGACGCTTTCTGAACTGTCGAAGATTCTGTCTGCGGAGCTGAAGGATGAGATGCACATCTCCTTCTCCAAGAAGTATGTGTCGTTCGAGTTTGACGGGACGCTGATGACTTCCCGCCTGATCGAGGGCGAGTATTATAAAGTGGACCAGATGCTGTCGAATGATTATGAGACCAAGCTGGTGGTGAACCGCCGTCAGCTGATGGATTCCATCGACCGTGCGCAGCTGCTGATCCGTGAGAATGAAAAGAAACCGGTAATCCTGAATATCAAGGATGATTCGATGAACATCCGCGCGATGACCTCCCTCGGTTCCCTGAACGAGGACATCGAGGTCGAGAAGAGCGGCGTGGACATCCTGATCGGCTTCAACCCGAGACTGCTGATGGATGCCATCCGTGTCATCGACAACGAGGAACTGAACATCTATCTGTTCAATCCGAAGGCACCATGTTTCATCCGGGATGATGAAGACAGCTATCTCTACTTGATTCTCCCGGTAAATTTCAACGCTTCGGATTACTAACGAAAGGAACACCATGGAAACTGTTGCAATTCGTGATGATTTTATCAAGCTTGGCCAGGTGATGAAGCTGGCGGGAATGGTGGATTCGGGTGTTGATGCGAAGATGGTGATCCAGGACGGTGAGGTTCTGGTGAACGGGGAAGTGGATACACGCCGTGGCAGAAAGATTGTACCGGGGGATGTGATTTCCTTCCGCGGACAGGAGATTGAGGTCGTATCGAAATGATTGTGCGTTCACTCGCTCTCATGAATTTCCGAAATTATGAGAAGCTGGAGATGGAGTTTTCTCCGGCGGTGAATATTCTTTTCGGGGATAATGCCCAGGGAAAGACGAATGTCCTGGAGGCTGTGTATCTGGCCGGTACTACGAAGTCGCACAAGGCGGCGAAGGACCGGGAGATGATCCGGCTCGGTGAGGATGAGGCACATCTGCGGATGATCGTGGAAAAGGAGATCACGCCGGGTGATGCGGATGCCGGAACGGAGGCCAGGACGATTTCCCACAAGATCGATATGCATCTGAAGGCCGGAAGGGCCAAGGGGATTGCCATCGACGGCGTTCCGGTCAGACGGTCCCAGGATCTGTTCGGGATGGTGCATATGATCTTCTTTGCGCCGGAGGACCTGAACATGATCAAGAGCGGCCCCGGCGAGCGCAGACGATTCCTGGATATGGAGATTTCCCAGGTGGACAAGATCTACCTGCACAATCTTACCCAGTACAACAAGGCGCTGCAGCAGAGAAATAACCTGCTCCGCCAGATTGCCGCGGAGGAACAGCCGAAGGATATGCTCTCCGTGTGGGATGAGCAGCTGGTGCGGTTTGGAACCGTAGTGATCAGAGAGCGGGAGAAGTTCGTCGAGAAGCTGAATGTTCTTGCCTCGGATGTCCACCGGAGACTGACCGGCGGGAAAGAGCGGCTGGAGATGGTCTACGAGCCGAACGTGAAGCCGGAAGATTTCGCCGGAAAGCTGGCAAGGCACGGTGAGATCGATCTGATCCAGCGGACCACCCTGGTGGGGCCGCAGCGGGATGATATTCGCTTTATGATCGACGGGATCGATATCCGGAAGTTTGGTTCGCAGGGGCAGCAGCGGACGGCGGCGCTTTCCGTGAAGTTATCGGAGATTGATCTGTTCCGTGCGGAGACGCACGAAGATCCTGTTTTACTGTTGGATGATGTTTTCTCGGAGCTTGACCGGAACCGGCAGAATTATCTTCTGACCAGCATCGGGGATATTCAGACGCTGATTACGTGTACCGGGCTCGAGGAATTTGTCTCATATAAGAAAGATACCGGAAACATATATAAAGTTGTGGAAGGGACGGTCGAAAGATACAATGGCGAATGAAAATGATATGACGACTGCAGAGTATGGTGCGGATCAGATTCAGATCCTGGAGGGACTGGAAGCGGTCAGAAAACGTCCGGGAATGTATATTGGTTCGACATCGGCGAGAGGACTCCACCATCTGGTCTATGAGATTGTGGATAACTCCGTCGACGAAGCGCTTGCAGGAGTCTGTACGCATATTGAAGTGACGCTGAATGCAGACGGATCGGTGACGGTCGTGGACGATGGCCGTGGAATTCCGGTCGGCATCAATCACAAGAGCGGACGGCCTGCCGTGGAAGTTGTCTTTACGGTGCTGCATGCCGGCGGCAAATTCGGCGGTGGGGGATATAAGGTATCCGGTGGTCTGCATGGTGTCGGTGCATCGGTTGTCAATGCGCTTTCAGACTGGCTGGAAGTCATCGTTGATGTCGACGGCAAGCGTTATCATCAGCGGTATGAGAAGGGACATGTGGTCTCGGATCTGAAGGTGATCGGGGATTCCGAACCTGGTCGTCACGGGACGACCGTGACATTTCTCCCGGATGAAACCATCTTTGAAGAGACGGTCTATGATTTCAATACACTGAAGCAGAGACTTCGCGAGATGGCATTTCTCACGAAGGGACTGCGCATCTCCCTGACCGATGCAAGAATCTCGGAGGAGATGCCGGAGCCGCGCACAGAGAGTTTCCACTATGAGGGCGGTATCAAGGAGTATGTCCAGTACCTGAACAAGCACCAGGAAGCACTGTATGATAAGATCATCTACTGCGAAGGTGTCAAGAATGATGTCCAGGTAGAGGTTGCTTTTCAGCATAACAATGGTTATAACGAGGGCTGCTACAGTTTCGTCAACAACATCACGACGCCGGAAGGTGGTACGCATCTGACCGGTTTTAGGAATGCGCTGACGAAGACGTTTAATGATTATGCGAAGAATATGAAGCTCGTCAAGGATTCGGATCCGAGTCTTTCCGGTGAGGACTTAAGAGAAGGTCTGACCGCAATCATCTCGATCAAGATCGGCGAGCCGCAGTTTGAGGGACAGACCAAGCAGAAGCTGGGCAATTCCGAGGCAAGAGGTGCGGTGGAAAGCGTGATGACCGAGCAGCTGACCATCTTCCTGGAGCAGAATCCTGCGATTGCGAAGATGATCATCGATAAGGCCGTCATGGCGCAGCGTGCAAGGGATGCGGCGAGAAAGGCAAGAGATCTGACGAGAAGAAAGAGCGTTCTGGAGGGCGGTGGTCTTCCTGGAAAGCTTGCGGACTGTTCGGACAAGGATCCGAAGAATTGTGAGATCTACATCGTTGAGGGAGATTCTGCAGGTGGTTCCGCAAAGTCAGCGCGTGACCGTGCGACACAGGCCATCCTGCCGCTCCGTGGCAAGATCCTGAATGTGGAGAAGGCAAGACTGGACCGTATCCTTGGAAATGAAGAGATCAAGTCCATGATCACAGCGTTCGGAACTGGTATCCATGAAGACTTTGATATTTCCAAACTTCGCTATGACAAGATCATCATCATGACGGATGCCGATGTCGATGGTGCGCATATTGCCACGCTGATGCTGACCTTCCTCTATCGTTTCATGCCGGAGCTGATCCGGCAGGGCCATGTCTATCTGGCGCAGCCGCCACTTTACAAGGTGGAGCGGAACAAGCAGGTCTGGTATGCCTATAACGATGACGAACTGAACCAGATCATGGTGCAGATCGGCCGTGACGGCAACAATAAGGTCCAGCGGTACAAAGGACTTGGCGAGATGGACGCCGAGCAGCTCTGGGAAACCACCATGGATCCGGAGAAGCGCGTCCTTCTGCGCGTGCACATCGATGAAGAAAGCGCATCCGAGATCGACCTGACCTTCAACACCCTGATGGGCGACCAGGTCGAACCACGCCGCGAATTCATCGAGAAGAATGCGAAATACGTAAGGAACCTGGACATCTGATTCAGATACACAATTCAGCCGCAAGACGCTGAAAGATTGCGGAAAGTTTACTTTCCAGCAATCATGAAGCGACTTGCGGGTAATAGCCTGGCATCGCCTTCATAAGCGAAACAGCCGCGATAGCGGCAGGAGAGCTGCTGAAAGCAGCGGGTTTCGCGAATGGAAGGCAGCCAGGCGGCTGAATTGTGATATAAAGCCAGGCGGCCGAATTGTGATATAAAGCCAGGTGGCTGAATTGTGAATATATACATCAAGAGGAACGACCATGGATGAACATATTTTTGACAAGGTAAATGAAGTTGATCTCAAGCAGACGATGGAGACGTCCTACATCGACTATGCGATGTCGGTCATTGCCTCCCGTGCGCTGCCGGATGTCAGGGATGGTCTGAAGCCTGTTCAGAGAAGAATTCTCTATGCGATGATCGAGCTGAACAATGGTCCGGACAAGCCGCATAGAAAGTGTGCTCGTATCGTCGGTGATACGATGGGTAAATATCATCCGCACGGAGATTCTTCTATTTACGGTGCGCTCGTCAACCTGGCACAGGACTGGTCCACCCATTATCCGCTGGTGGACGGCCATGGAAACTTCGGTTCCGTGGACGGTGACGGTGCCGCTGCCATGCGTTATACCGAGGCGCGTCTGTCAAAGATCTCCATGGAGATGCTTGCAGATATTAACAAAGACACGGTTGATTTCATACCGAACTTTGATGAGACCGAGAAGGAACCGACGGTGCTACCGTCCCGTTTCCCGAACCTGCTGGTGAATGGTACTTCCGGTATCGCGGTCGGAATGGCGACAAATATCCCGCCGCACAATCTCCGGGAGACCATCGATGCGGTCGTGAAGATTATCGACAACAAGGTGGAAGAGGACCGGGATACGACCATCGAGGAGCTGATGGAGATCGTGAAGGGTCCGGATTTTCCGACCGGTGCAACGATCCTCGGCCATGCTGGGATTGAATCCGCTTACCGGACCGGCCGCGGAAAGATCTATGTCCGTGCGACGACGACGATTGAGCCGATGGCAAATGGCAAGAACCGGATCGTGGTGACGGAGCTTCCGTATCTGGTCAACAAAGCAAAGCTGATCGAAAAGATTGCAGAGCTGGTGCGTGAGAAGCGGCTGGACGGCATCACGGAACTTCGGGATGAGTCGAGCCGTGCCGGGATGCGTGTCTGCATCGAGCTGCGTAAGGATGTGAATCCGAATATCATGCTGAACCAGCTGTTCAAGCATACGCAGATGCAGGATACCTTCGGTATCATCAACCTGGCCCTGGTCAACAACGAGCCGGTTGTCATGAATCTCCACCAGATGCTCGGGTTCTACCTGGAGCATCAGGAGAGTGTTGTGAGACGCCGGACCCAGTATGATCTGAACAAGGCAGAAGAGCGTGCTCATATCCTGGAAGGTCTGCTGAAGGCACTGGATTTCATCGATGAAGTGATCTCGATCATCCGTGCCGCAGCGAATACGCCGGAGGCAAAGACAAAGCTGATGGAGCGCTTTGAACTGGATGATGCGCAGGCACAGGCAATCGTGGATATGCGTCTGCGTGCACTGACCGGTCTGGAGCGCGAGCGTCTGCAGAATGAATATGATGAACTGGAAGCGAAGATTGCAGAGTACAAGGAGATCCTTGGAAATGAGAAGAAGCTTCTTGGTGTGATCCGGACGGAGATTCTGGAGATCCGCGAGAAATACGGCGATGACAGAAAGACCGTCATCGGATTTGACGATTCCGATATTTCGAATGAGGATCTGATTCCGGATGAGCCGACCGTCCTGGCGATGACCCATATGGGATATATCAAGCGGATGACCGTGGATTATTTCAAGAGCCAGAACCGCGGTGGCAAGGGAATCAAGGGAATCCAGACCATTGAAGATGATTTCATCGAAGATATGGTGATGACGACGACCCACCACACGATCCTGTTCTTTACGAACCAGGGACGTGTGTACCGTCTGAAAGTCTATAAGATTCCGGAAGCGAGCAGGACAGCCCGCGGAACCGCGATGGTGAACCTCCTGCAGATGCAGCCGGGCGAACATCCGACGGCTGTGATCACCCTGAAGAAGGGTGTGACGGAAGGATATCTCTTCATGGCAACGAAGAACGGAACCGTGAAGAAGACGTCGCTGTCTGATTTCATGAATATCCGGAAGTCTGGTATGGTGGCGATCAGCCTCCGCGAAGGAGATGAGCTGATCGAAGTGAAGCGGACTAGTGGAAATGATCATATCCTGCTCGTGACGAAGAAGGGTATGTCCATCCGGTTTGAAGAGACCGATGCAAGACCGCTCGGCCGTGCTTCCATGGGTGTGCGTGGCATCCGGCTTTCTGAAGGGGATGAGGTTGTGGCAATGCAGCTTCCTTCGGAAGGTGAATATCTCCTGACGGTCTGTGAGAATGGATTTGGAAAACGGACCAGCATTGATGCATTCAGACTCCAGAGTCGTGGCGGCAAGGGAATCAGCTGTCATAAGCTGGTGGAGAAGACAGGTGATCTTGTCGGTGCAAAGATGGTCGGCGAGGATACAGAGATTCTGATGATCAGTGACACCGGAATCATCATCCGTACTTCGGTCGAAGATGTCCGGATTGTCGGCAGATCTTCTTCCGGTGTGAAGATGATGAACCTCGGTGAGGATGCGAAGGTTGCAAGTCTCACAAAGGTCAAGAAATATGATAATGATGATGCTTCTCATGATGAGGAAGTATTAGAAGGGGAACTGGAAGACGCCCTGAGCGAAGATGAACTCGAGGAAGAAGGAATCCTGGAGGAAGATTTCGAAGAAGACACTGAGGACGAGATCCTGGGTGAGGACCTGGAAGATGAGGATCTGATCGAGGATGAGGACCCGGAAGAGGATGATGCTGAGGATGACGATCCGGATGAAGATGCGGATGCGGAAAAGGAACTCGAGAAATCCCAGATTTCAGAACTTCTGAGACGTGCCGAGGAGGATGCGGAAGATGAGGATCGTTGATCCGAACCTGATTACAGAAGCAGTCCGGGAGATGTGTATCGAGGCGAACATGAAGCTGTCGCCGGATATGCAGAAGCGGATTGAAGAAGGTGCTGCCAGAGAAGAGAGCCCGGTTGGGCAGAGTGTCTTCTCCCAGCTCATGAAAAATATGCAGATCGCGGAGGAGAAGCAGATTGCGATCTGTCAGGATACCGGGATGGCGATCTGTTTTGTGAAGATCGGAACGGACGTCCATGTGGACGGCAATATCGAAGAAGCCATCACGGAGGGAATCCGCCAGGGTTATGCAGATGGATATCTCCGGAAGTCGATCGTCCGCCAGCCGGTGGTCGACCGGGTGAATACTGGGGACAATACACCGGGTGTCATCCATTATTCCTTCGTGCCCGGGGATCAGATTGAGATCACGGTCGCTCCGAAGGGATTTGGCAGTGAGAATATGAGCCGGATCTACATGCTGAAGCCGGCGGATGGTCTTGCCGGCATCCGGGATGCGGCGATTGAAACCGTGAAGCTTGCCGGGCCGAATGCCTGCCCGCCGATGGTGGTCGGCATCGGTGTCGGTGGTAATTTTGAAAAATGTGCGGAGCTTGCGAAGCTGGCGCTGACCAGGGATACGGATGTGCATTCCGATATTCCGTATATCCGGGATCTCGAGGAGAAACTGCTGACCGAGATGAACAAGCTCGGAATCGGTCCTGCAGGTCTTGGCGGCCGTGTCAGTGTCCTTGCCGTGAATATTGAAACCTATCCGACCCATATCGCCGGAATGCCGGTGGCAATCAATATCTGCTGTCATGTCAACCGACATGCAAGGAGGGTGATCTGATGGGAGAGAATCAAAGCAAGAAGGTATCTTTGCCATTAACAAAGGCATCTGCAGCATCCCTCCATGCAGGGGATGTAGTCAGTCTGACCGGTGTGATGTATTCCGCCAGGGATGCTGCCCATGCCAGAATGACGGAAGAGGCAGCGAAGATGCGGGATGCGGGAGAGACTGTCCGCTATCCGTTTGATCTGGCAGGCCAGGTTGTCTATTATCTCGGACCGACACCTGCAAGACCAGGTGAAGTGATTGGTTCTGCAGGACCGACAACGGCAAGCCGGATGGATAAATATACACCGGAACTGCTGGATGCGGGTCTTCTTGGCATGGTCGGCAAGGGGAAGCGTTCCCCTGCTGTCATCGAAGCCATGAAGAGAAACGGTGCTGTTTACTTCGCGGCAATCGGCGGTGCAGGTGCACTGCTGAGCCAGTGCATCAAAAAATCTGAGGTTATCGCCTATGATGATCTCGGGACAGAAGCAATCCGGGAGATGTGGGTAGAAGATTTCCCGGCCGTTGTTGTCATTGATTCGGAAGGCAACAATCTCTATGAAAGTGCAGTGGAAGCGTACCGGCAGGTGTGATTCTGCAGCACGTTATAACAGACAGTTTTTCGGAAACAGCTGACTTTGATTTGCCATCTTTTCTGTCGATTTTTGCAGAAAAGATGGCAAAAAGTTGTCATGGGCACCATTTTTCTGACATAGTTGATCGAATGATTGAATAGAAGGGGAAAGCATGGAAGAGGAAAAGCGGACGCAGTCTGAAGCGTTGGATCCAGAATCAGAATTATGCTGTTGGAGAGGAACTGGAACTGACCCCGGCCCAGCTGGAAAAGGGAACGGGTGCAAGGTCTGCACTTGCAGATAGGTCTCTGAGAGGGATCACCAAGAGGACCTCCCGCATGATCGCTGCTGCAGCCGCTGCCTTTGTGATTGTCGCCGGTGGTTTCGGTTACTATGATGTCAACTATGTCGCAGCGGCCTATGTGACGATCGATGTGAATCCGTCCCTTGAATTTGCGCTGAATGCCAGGGATCAGGTGATCAGCGTCACTGCCCTGAATGACGAGGCGACAGAGATTGCGGATACCCTGACGCAGGAAAAGATCCGCGGAATGTCGATTGATGAGGCGATGTCGAAGGCGGAGGAGCTGCTGAGCGAACAGGATTATCTCGGGGAGGATGAAGATTGTATTCTTGTTTCTGTTGCGAGCAACAGCGAGAAGCGGAAGGAACGGATCTCCGGTGCAGTTGAGGAGCACAGCAGAAAAGAGAGTTCTCCGGACAGAGTGGAAGTGGTGACCACTTCCATGAAGGAGAGAAAACATGCAAAGAAGATGAATATTTCCACCGGCCGTTATGAGATGGCGAAGAAAATCAGCGGAGACGACAGCGATGAGGATTCCATGAAGGAACTCGGGAACCGCCCGGTGAAAGAGCTGATGGAGATGCGGGACGCACCGGCGGAGAAGCCGGATGAGAAACCGATGGAAAAACCAGGCAGCAAACCCGCTGAAAAGCCAGCAGAAAAGCCATAAACAAACAAGGTTGATTCTTTCTGATAAATGTAGTATACTTAGCGACGCAAAGTAGCTTTGAATACTACATTTATTTTTATACAAAGGAGAGTAACTCTTATGGCAGTTACGATTATGACGGACTCGGCGAGTGATATTTCACAGGAGGTTGCAAAGAAGTGGGGGATTGTTGTACTCCCGCTTCTGGTGCGTTTTGGTGAGGATGAATACCTGGACGGGGTGACGCTTTCTCCCTATCAGTTTTATGAAAAGCTGATCGAGACGGATGAGATCCCGAAGACCAGCCAGATCACACCGTTTGATTTCGGAGAAGCTTTCCGGAAAGAAGTGGAGGCCGGCAATGATGTGGTGATGTTCACGCTCTCGTCCGGTGTTTCTGGTTCTTATCAGAGTGCCTGCATCGCAGCGGAGGATTATCCGGGAAAGGTTTTTGTGGTTGATTCGAAGCAGTTCTGTGTTTCGGAGTATATCATCGTGGAACGTGCCGTCGAGCTTCGGGATGCCGGTAAGTCCGCGGCGGAGATCGCCACGATCATGGAGGAGGAGAAAAAGGAAGCGCATGTCATTGCGATCTTTGATACGCTTGAGTATCTGAAACTTGGCGGAAGAATTTCCTCTGCCGCTGCATTTGCAGGGACCATGCTCAATCTGAAGCCGGTCCTGACCATCGAGGAGGGTGTGGTGAAAATCCTCGGCAAGGCGAGGGGGTCCCGCAACGGCAACAACATGCTGACGGAATGGGCAAATAAGCTTGGCATCGATTATGATCGGCCGGTCTGCTTTGCGTACTCCGGATTCGATGACACCATGCTTCAGAAATATATCCATGATCAGAAAGATCTTTACGAAGGTCATCTGCAGGAACTGCAGATCGCGGAAGTCGGCGCAACGATCGGAACATACGCAGGACCTGGCGCCATCGCCGTGGCATTTTTCGAGACAAGAAAATAATCCGGTCAAAAATGGCTGGATGTCCTCTCGATTCTGGAAGGAAACATCAATAAAAGTAAAAAAGTTCAAAAATTATTAGCACTCACTATTGACAAGTGCTAATAATTGTGGTATAACATAGTCAAGAACAAAGGAACAGAGAAGACCAGTTGAGAACAAACAGGTTGTTCCAATGATCTAAACCCTCCGTCCCGTTGCTCAAAGAACACATCGTTGTTATTGAGTAAAAGGAGGTAAGATTATGTTAGTACCGAGTATCTTTGGTGAGAAGTTATTTGATGATTGGTTTGATTTTCCGGATTTCAGAGATCTGGACCGTGCGGAAAGAAAGCTGTATGGCAGACATGCAGAGAGACAGATGAAGACCGATGTCCGTGATCATGATGATCACTACGAAGTAGATATCGATCTCCCGGGCTTCAAGAAAGAAGAGATCAAACTGGAACTGAACCAGGGTTATCTGACGGTCAGTGCCGAGAAGGCGCTTGATCAGGATGAGAACAAGAAAGGTAAAGTGATCAGACAGGAGCGTTATTCCGGCGCTATGTCCAGAAGCTTCTATGTCGGTGAAGAGCTGACAGAGGAAGATATCAAGGCATCGTTTGAGCATGGTGTTCTTCACCTGATCCTGCCGAAGAAGGAAGCTCCGAAGGTTCCTGAGAAGAAGACGATCATGATTGAATAATCATGAAATCGATAAAGCCAACATGTAAGTTTCACCTACAGGGAGGCGGTCCGAAATGAAAATTCCGGACCGCCTCCCTTTTTGCGTGGTCAGATGCCGCAGATGAACGGTCATAACTGAGGCGGCAGTCCTCAGCTGGAAGTACAATGCAACCGATTCTTCCTGAAAATGCGGGGTACTTGACTATTGAAAAGAATTTCTCGAATTCCAGTCATGCTGCACCGAGGATGCTGGCTTTCTCTTGTTGGGGGTGAGTTGACTAGCTTACCTGAATTGAGTAGATTTAGTCATAACGAATCTGGATAATATGACATCGGAATTCGTTGTTTTGCCAGCAAATCAGATTGTTCCATGATTATCAGAAGCAAATTCAGGTTTTATAGTCATATCGGGTCTTCTGCCAGGACTCCGAAGCAGGGAAAACGGTTGACTGAAGAGAAATAAATAAGCTTTTATAATCATATCAGGTATCAAAAGAGGCTGCCGCGTCCGTAATGATTGCTCCTGAATCATTTACGAATGCGACAGCCTCATCTTTATTTTTGCGCAAATCGGACATTCCGGTTGCTGTTTTCGTATAAAGAGTTCACAGAGATGTCACAGTTTGTCCCCCCTTTTTTCACGCAGGCCTGCGAATATCTTAACAACAGATAACAGTTCAGGATCAACAAGAATTCAAAAGATAGGCGGCAGAAAGCTTGCCAGAAGCAGGGGAGGTGACGAATATGACAGAAAAGATGATAGAAGGAAAACGAATCGCATTGATTCCGGCGTATGAGCCGGATGAGAAGCTGATCCGGGTGGCAGCGGAGCTGTTCCAGGAAGGCTTTGAAGTGATCGTTGTCAATGACGGTTCTTCCGATGCAACTTGGGAAGTATTCGCACGAACAAGATATTTTGCAAAGGTTCTGACGCATCCGGAGAACCGGGGAAAAGGTGCAGCACTGAAGACCGGCCTTGCCTATATTCAGAGAGAGTTTGCACTTCCCTATACGGTTGTGACGGTGGATGCGGATGGGCAGCATCAGACGGCAGATGTGCTTCGTGTTACAGAGGCAGCAGAAGATGCAGATTCCCAGGTATCTGGGAACGGGCAAAGAGGCCTCATCCTCGGGAGCAGGCGCTTCACCGGAAATGTCCCGCTGCGCAGCAGATTTGGCAACAGCATCACACGGCTGGTCTACAGGATGTCCAGTGGCGCAAAGGTCTACGACACACAGACCGGGCTCCGGGCATTTGCCGGGGAGATGATCCCGGAACTGTTATCGATCCCGGGCGAGCGCTATGAATATGAGATGAACATGCTGCTGACGCTGGCGAAGGAGAAGAGACCAATCAAAGAGGTCTGGATCGAGACCGTCTATCTTGAAAAAAACGCATCGTCACACTTTGACACGGTGAAGGATTCTGCAAGAATCTACAAGGAGATCCTGAAGTTTTCCGGAGCTTCCCTGATCAGCTTCCTGGTCGATTATGTGCTGTACTGTATCCTGCTTGGGATCAGCGGTACGCTGGTCTTTGCAAATATCGGGGCCAGGATCGTCAGCGGAACCGTGAATTACACACTCAACCGGAAGATGGTCTTCAAAAGCCAGACAGCGGTCGGGAAATCAGCCCTGCAGTACATCCTGCTGGCGGCGGGGATCCTGGTATGCAACACCTTGCTGCTTGAGGGGCTGATCCGGATCGGAGCCAATGCATTTCTTGCGAAGATTCTGGTGGAGGTGCTGATGTTCAGTGTCAGTTATGTTATCCAGCATGCAGTGATTTTTAAGAGAAATACAGCAGAAAAGCAGTCCCTGATTGCAGAAGGAGGAGAAGGAGCATGAGAAAACTGAAAAAACATCAATGGGCAATCTGTTATTCGCTCTGCCTGGCGCTCTTTACGACCTATATCGCACTCGATACTTTTGTCCTTCAGGACGTTCAGCAGACCAATGCCACTGCGATGAACATGAGCCTCTTTGAGAGCTCTGTGCAGGCGGCAGAACATGCAGATGAAGAAAGCACAGATCAAGGAAATGAAGATGAGAACAATACAGATGTGACAGTTGATGATGCCGGCAGCAACAGTCAGACAGAGAAGAATGCTTCCGCAAAGTCAAAACGGAGTTCCGGTGGTTCGATGAAGAGACGGTCAAAGAGTTCTTCCGGCTCTTCCAACACATCCCACAGCTCCGGAACAACGGATTCCAAGTCTTCTTCCGAAAGCAAGTCCGGTACAGATACAGAAGAGAGCACCAACACCCAGTCAGGTACCACCACAGCAACTGCGGTATCAACAGGCAACTCCTATCAGGACGAGAATATCCAGATCACCCTCTCGGAGTATCGCGCCTATGATACCACGATCTATGTGGCGGATGTTACCCTCAGTTCCGCCGCGTATCTGAAAACGGCCTTTGCAAATGATACTTACGGCAAGAATGTTACTGCGAAGACATCGACGATGGCGGCGGCCAATGATGCGATCCTTGCGATCAACGGTGATTACTATGGAGCCCAGGAAAAGGGCTACGTGATCCGGAACGGCATTGTCTACCGGGATAAGGCCGGGACGTCAGATGTGCTCTGCATCTACGCAGATGGAAGGATGGAAGTGGTCGATCCATCCACAGTGACCGCTGAAGAACTTGTGGAAAAAGGCGTCTGGCAGGCATTTTCCTTCGGGCCGGGCCTCATCGAGGATGGGGAGATTGCAGTGTCCGAGACAGAAGAGGTCGGGAAGGCGATGGCGAGCAATCCAAGAACTGCAATCGGTATGATCGACGAAGGACACTATGTATTTGTCGTATCCGACGGAAGAACCGATGAGAGCGAAGGGCTGAGCCTGTATCAGCTGGCAGCGTTCATGGAACAGCTCGGTGTAGAAACGGCATATAACCTGGATGGCGGCGGATCCTCCACGATGGTCTTCAACGGAGAACTGGTCAACAATCCGACCACCACCGGCAACAGCGTAAAGGAAAGGAGCGTGAGTGATATTGTTTACATCGGATAATCTGAACGAAATCAAAATGATGATCAGGAAAAATGCATGGTACCATCTGGCCGCGGCCGCATTCCTGGCACTGTTTGCAGTGATTTATGAGCATTTCAGCCACGGCGTCTATTCCAACTATATGATTTTTGCCTTTATGATTCCGCTGGTTCTTGGTGCAATTCCATCCGTCATCATCTCAGGAACCGGGAAGCGGCTTCCGCGAAAAACAGCGCTTGCTGCATGGAACTCCGGAATCGCGGCACTGGCAGTCGGGTCCGTCTTCCAGGGTGTACTTGAGATCTACGGCACGACGAATGCTTTGATCGTTGTCTACCCGGTTATCGGATTCCTGATGCTCGGCTTTGGCGCACTGGTGTATCTCCTGTTCCCGGTACGGGAAGAAGTCACACGCTAAAATGAAGAAAAAGGGTGAGAGCCAAAAGGTTCTTGCCCTTTATTTGTTCCTCTGATAAGATAGAAGAGGTTTCAAATGAACGGAATTTCTGAACGGAGAAGATACAGGATGAACAAGATTACGTTTGAAAGAGATGAGAAGCCACGTGTGATCGCGCCGGAGCTGCACAGCCAGTTCATTGAGTTTCTTGGGGGTTGTATCGATGGGGGCATCTGGGTCGGCAAGGATTCGGAGATTCCGAACTATGACGGAATCCGCAAGGATGTCGTGGATGCGCTGGCGGAGATCCAGCCGCCTGTCGTGAGATGGCCGGGTGGCTGCTATGCGGATATGTATCACTGGCGGGACGGGGTCGGACCGGAGCGGAAGCAGACATGGAATACGAATTTTACGACCTGGGCACCGGAGAAGAATGAGTTCGGGACGCATGAGTTTATGAACTTCTGTAAGCGGATCGGTGCGAAGCCATGGATCAACATCAACATGCTCTCCGGAACAACGGAAGAGATGGCGGACTGGGCAGAATACTGCAACCGTGAGGAAGAGACGGATCTCTCGAAGGAACGTGCGGAGAATGGCTCGCCGGAGCCGTTCGGCGTGGAGTACTGGGGGATCGGCAACGAGGTCTGGGCCGGCGGCGGAAACTATACCGCCCAGGGCTATGTCAATGAATATCGCCGCTATGCCGGTGCGATGCCACGTTTCTCGCACATGGAGATGAGTGAGGATGCGGACGGCCGGATGCACCCGCAGATGAAAGGGACACCGACGAAACTGATTGCTTCCGGACCGGATGGCAATAAACCGCTCGAGCGGGTGCGCTGGACGAAGGATGTCTTCAAGGCACTTGGGGAATACCGTATGCCGCAGATCTGGGGATATGATCTGCATTTCTATAACTGGAATATGAAGCAGATGGAGCCGGAGACCGTCTTTGGTCCGGAGGACTGGTACCGCGTGATCTACGGCGCCATGGAACTGGAAGATGTGATCAAAGAGCAGGATGCCCTGATGCAGGAAGGGCTGGCGGCGATTCCACCGGAAGAAGGCGGGGCATTCGGCCCGGGCGACCGGAAGAGAGAGGTGAAGATGGTCGTCGGCGAATGGGGCAATTGGCACGGATCGGCCTTTGTCAACCAGCCGTCGCTATGGCAGCAGTGCACGATGCGCGATGCCATCACGACCGCGATCACGATGGATATCTTCCACCGCAACTGTGACATCGTTGGTATGGCCTGTGCAGCTCAGACGGTGAATGTGCTGAATTCCATCCTGTTGACAGACGGGGAGAAGACCATCCGCACACCGAACTATTACGTGACGAAGATGTATATGCCGCACCGTGGTGCGACGGCTCTGTCCTTATCGGATGAGAGCGAATTCAAGGCAGCCTGCGTGGATACCGAAGTGACCGTCCCGGAGATCTATCCATTTGCATCGGAAAAGGACGGCATCATCACAGTGAATCTGGTGAATGCAGCTTATGACCAAGATGCGGAAGTTGAACTGACATTGCCAGGGACCCTGGAGGCGGCCGATCCGATCGATGGCAGCGGCAGTGACAAATGCCTGCGGTATCTTTGCGGTGAGGTCCTGACAGCAGAAGATCCGCACGACGTCAATGACGCGGCGGATCCTTCGAGGGTTGTTCCTGTTCCGGCAGAGGGTGCGGCCGTTCCTGTCCTCATGGATGGGAAAAGAACGTTCCATGTCACCATTCCGGCTGCTTCGGTCTGTGTCTATCAGTTTCAGGAATGATCAGATGAATTCCGTACCATATCCGAAATTGTCCGGCGGTGTGTAAGGACCTTCTGACCATGGCAGGTAGTAAGCGAGAACAAGGTTCGGCAGATGGCCGGACTGACAGAATTCTTTGACATTAAAGAGGGAGAAGTGGAACCGGGTCAGCCGGTCCATGACTTCCTCTTTTGTCAACTGCTCGTAGGATACCTCGTAGCCATGATAGGAATTGCCATCGGTCAGAACCCGGAAGAACTTCTGCGCCTCCGGATCATAGTAGGTATGGCTGTCGATCTCGAAGATCCCGGAACCACAGACTTTTTTCGCGATTGTCTGAATCTGTTCTTCTGTGAAATATTCTTTTGCGATCTTCAGTGAGTGGGCGAGCGGATCGATTATTTTTTCGCCGACAGGTTTTTTGGCAAGTGGCGATTTCTTTTCGGTCGTATACATCGTTCCGTATTGATCGAGGACATAGACATTCCGCCCATCGCTCGCCGCTGCCAGAAGCTGATGATTGGATTCTATCGATTCCAATGTGTTCATGAATTCTCTGTCCGGCGAGGGCTTGATATAGCGGAGCCCGATTCCGTTGTCTGGGAAGGCGAAAACACCATCTCTTGCAGAAAAAAGATAGAGGGCGTATTCTCCCTGGCGCAGTGGAAGGAGTCCGTCTTTCTGCTCTGCAATCTGTTCCAGAGGCCTGCCGGTCTCACTGAGGCCATCGAGAAAAGGCTTCTCAAGGGAGATGCCCTTTTTCTCCAGATAAGCCGCCAACTCCTGCTGATAGGGCTTATAGCACTCCCGGAGACGGCGGATTTCCTTCAGCCAGCAATCTCGGCATTTTCCCCGGAAGAAGGATCTGCGCTGGTACACGGAGAGTGCGGTGCCGCAGTTCGGACAGGCTTCCTTCAGTTCGTGCTGTGCAGTTTCCCAACAGTCCGGACAATATCGTTTTCCTCCGTATTCCATATATGGCCGCGGAATCATGTCACTGCGGAATTCATAGTATTGATTACAGCCATCACAGTGAAAAATGTGTAAACTATACTGGTGGACCATCCCATTCCGGGTCTCTGTATAGGTTTTCGCGACCTGATGGGCTCTTCCGCTATATTCTGCCTGGGTAATCTTTCTGAGTTTTCTCTCCATGGAAATCCCCTCCCACATTGCAGTCCCGATGAACAGTCCGGATCCATCATTCTCCGAAATCCCACTGATTCTGATGGAAACCATAGGTGTCCTGGTCTTCGGGGTAATCTAAGGACAGCAGGAATTCATTCTCTGCAGCGGCTTCTTTCATCAGATCCTTATACTGCTCAAGCCGGCCTCCATAGAATACTCCACTGGCATAAACAAGTCCCAGAGTATCAGTTGCAGTTACAGAATATTCCTTGCGGAAATATATTCTCGCCCGTTCCTTCCGGGTGCTGTCGGAAGGATTATCATCTTCATCCATGAGATAGAATGTGATGTCCTTAAATGCGGGACTCTGTTCAAAGTCTGTTTCTGATAACAGATTGCTGTCAAAATCCAGAGCCTCGTAGATCTGCTGCGTGTATGTCAGCGCATTTTCTACAAAATTCAGATCCAGATCCAGGTGCAGCGCGACAAAGAAGGTACCTGGATCTGAGGAAGAGATTCCGCAGGTAGCGGTCGGAAGGATCGAGGTGACCGTTTTCTCAAGACCTTCATAGATGTCATAATCATACTGGACGGGATAAGTTTCTGATTCCGGCCCGCCCGGAGCTGCCTGGTACTGTGCAAAGCTTGCTGTGAGCGAGGTCGGGAGTTCCGTTCCATTCCAGATTTTCTCCATGACATTGAAGATCCAGGAGTTATTTTCTGCACTGCTTTTCCCGGCAGAGATACATGGCGTCGTAAACCGGATTACACCGTCAGAGATCACACTGCTGATCTGCTGCTTCAGAATTGGTTTCTTATTCATACAAAGGGATACATAGTGCGGATCCGTGCTGACCGGTGCGACCATCGGACCATCCGTCTTTTCAATGCCGAGGGCATCCATGCAGACAGATTCCAGATATTCGGCGTTCCAGTCGGAAAGTGCCAGCTCGAGATATGGAGTCCCATCGTCCTCTGTCCCGGTTGTAATCTTGCCGGAGGAACTGTAAATGCTTCGCTCTGACAGGCCGCCGATCAGGCTGAAGCCATACTTTTCGGTGATCAGGCTGAGCGTTGGATAGCCCATATGATCCATAACGGTGCGGATATGTGCTGAGAAGGATCCATCGGATTCTTTCTGAATCTCGGAGAAAGCGTAAGGCATGCCGATGGCATCCATCCGTTCTTTGACTGCTGTCTCCAGATCTATCAGCTGACCGGCAGATAAGGTGTCTGTGGAGATGGTCTCCAGCTTCAGGGTTATGGTGGAACCGGTGAAATCATCAATGCCGCACTGAAGTGCACCGGGGATCTGTGTGGTCGCCGGGTCCTGCCATACCAGTGTATCCTTCAGGTCGATATTGAAGAAGAAGGAGTCCGGCAGGCTTTCATGCGACAGATTATGTGCTGCCAGCTTTACTTCATATTCATATTCTGTACGTAGCAGGAGATTCAGCGTATTCGGTTCCTCGCCGACGAAGGTCGGATAGTAGTAGAAGATACTGTTGGCGATATCCTTCCCGATCGTGAAGTCTTCTTCCCCCCAGGCCTCGAGTTTCTCTGAAATCTGGTCTGCGATGTCATCGGAGTAAGTCAGTGTGATCACGTAGTATTCCTCATCTCCGGACCAGTCAGCTACTTCATATTCGCCCGGTTCTCCCTTCCGGTAGGTTACGGATTGGATGGCATCTTTCGGAAGGGGGATCTGGTCTACGGTGGTGACGCTTGCATAGGACTGCCGCATGGAAGCCATGCTGAAGGCGGAGAGGTTCATAGCCCTGCTTAATGAAGCGCGCAGGGTTGTCTGGTAGTCTTCATCCCTGAACTGTTCCTTCGGAAGCTGCAGGTCGATCTCGGCGCCCTTCACAACCATCTCATATGGCCTGCCATCCGCAAAAATGTCCAGTCTGTCCTGCAGAATCGGGATCGCATTGTTGAAATCTTTTGCAGTCATCGTATCCGGTGCGATGAGAGTGATGTGGACCGTATCGCTTTCTTCTGGGGAGGATGTTTCTCCGGCAGCAGTTTCCGCAGAAGAAGTGTCTGATGAATCATCGGCTACAGGTTCTGTGGAAGAGGTGTCAGTTGAATCACTGGCAGCGGTTTCCGCAGAAGATGTTTCTGCAGAAGCGACGTCCGTCTGTGATCCGGTTTCCGGCAGCGGTGCCGACACGGTGGTTTCGGCCGGAGCGGTTTCCGGGTTCCGGTTCCGGCGGCTGAGGACAATGCCGCCGATGACGAGCACGACCAGAAGTGCAGCGATGCCCGGGATCAGCAGCCGCTTCATCAGCGGGACCGGTGCCGGAGTGGAAGAAGAACCGGAGTCCCCTCCTGTTGTCTGTTTTCCGGCAGTGGCGCCGCCTGGCGCGGTTACCGGCTTCTTGATCTTTCCTGTATCGGATGCAGAACCGGCCTGTGCCAGCATGGCCTTCATCTCGCCGATATTCTGGAAGCGGTCCCTGATCTCAAGGGACAGGCCCTTCTTCAGGATGGCTTCCTGCTGCGGGCTGATGGCGATGCCCATTTCGGACGGCCAGACTGTGGTATCTTCAAATCGACGGTCAAGGGAATCGTCCAGTTTCTTCCCGGTGATGCAGCGGTACATGGTCGCACAGAGAGCGTAGATATCGGTCCACGGACCGATATTTCCCTTCTGGCTGTACTGCTCGATCGGTGCATAGCCGGACTTCAGGACGATCGACATCGACCGCGGATCGCTGTAATTGACAACACGGGCAGCTCCGAAATCCATCAGCTTCAGGCTGTGATTCTTCAGAAGCATCAGGTTGTCCGGAGCGATATCGCGGTGGATCGTATTTTCGGCGTGCACTTTCTCCAGAGCATCCATGACCGGACGGAAGAGGGTGAAGACTTCGTCGGCCGGCAGGCGCTTATCCGGCTGTGCCGCCAGATATTTGGAGAGGTCCTGGCCGTCCAGATACTCCATGATGATATAGGCCGTATCATTTGCCTGGAAGAATTCCTTGACGTGGACGATGCCGGGGTCGTCGAAGCGGGCCAGCGTTCTGGCTTCCGCAAGAAATCGCTCTTTCCCGGCTTTGATATAATCGACCTGGTCCAGTTCCGTGATCGTGACGTTCTTCGTGATCTCGACATTTCTCGTGGCATAGCCGTTCGGATAGTATTCCTTGATGGCGACGCGCTTTTCAAGCACCAGATCCATGCCGATGTAGGTGATGCCGAAGCCGCCCTGGCCGAGGACCTTGCCGATCAGATAGCGGTTCTGGCCATTCTCCAGAATGGTTCCGGGCTGGAGCTGGTGTGGATAGGCCTTGATATATTTATTTTCAAGGCCGCAGACCGGACAGACATCCGCCCCGGCGGGCAGTTCGTGCATACAGGAAAAACAGTAACGTTTCATGACTTATCCTCTTATGATCAATGTAATCGCAGAATGATTGTCGCCTGCGGCCTGGTCAAAGCGGCCGCGCATGGCGGTGAGCCAGTCTGCCGCAGGATCTTCTGCAGCATCCGAAAGGCTATCCGTCATTGTCTTTTCCAGCGTATCAAGCATCTCCGTCTCGGAGACCTTTTCCCAGAAGCCGTTGCTGCAGATGAGAAATGCATCGCCAGGTCTGACGGAGAGCAGGTGGATGTCCGGATTCGGATCATCGTAGGAACCGAGTGCCTTGGTCAGCTGGTGCCGGCTCTTGCTGGTCCGGACTTCTTCCGGATTGAGTTCGCCTGCACGTGCCAGACTTGCTGCGACGCTGTGGTCTGCGGACTGGAAGGTAATCTTTCCGTCCCGGATCTGATAGATCCTTGTATCTCCGATGTTGGCCGCGAGGGCATCGTCCTCTTCCATCCAGAGAAGGGCGACGGTTGACTTCGACTGGGAGAATGATGGATCATTCAGGATGCGGGTATTGGCATCGGTGAGTGCATCACGGACTGCCTGCGCGGAGATTCCCTCATTCGTCAGGTCACCGGCCAGCGTCTTCAGGGTGATATTGGAAGCATTCGTGCCGCCCGGAAGGCTGCCGATGCCATCGGCAATCACACCGAAAAAGGTATCCTGGCAGGTAAAGATGGCGACGGCATCTTCATTCCGTTTCCGGCTGCCGGCACTCGAATAGAATGCGGAACTGACATTGCGGATCATGTCCAACCTCCATGTAGGTAACGATACCGGATCGTTACTATTATAATATATCTGGACTGTTCAGTCACGGGAAAAATCGATGCGTTCGGCATGGAAGACGAATTTTTCGCTCCCGAGTTCGATCAGATCTTCATCGGTAAGATATTTTTCCGTACCGGGTTCCACCAGCAGGTCATTGACATAGACGCCGTTCGGGGAGCCTGCGTTCCGGATGCTGCAGCCCGCTGCCGTCATCTCGATGATGGCGTGGCGCTTGCTGACGGTCATGTTGTCGGGGATGGAGAAGGTATTCTGGTCACTTCTGCCGATGGTAAAATTTCCTTTCTCGATCTCCATAACCGTGCCGGTCCGCTTCCTGGTGATGGTGTAGCGGAAATTCACGGTACTGGATGGCTGATGGCTGCGCGGCGTGTAGATGGTCTTCTCATTCAGGCACTCCTTCAGCAGGGACAGGTCCTTCAGTGCCCGGTGCAGTGCTTCGACATTCGCATATTCCTCCGCATCAAGGGCGGGAATTCCGGTCAGGAGCTGCTGCTGGACCGGGGTCATCGGGAATTCTTCCAGATACACCAGAAGAAGCTTCTTCCGGGGATTCTCTTCGGAAGAGAGAACCTGATTCAGGGTCTGCCGCAGCGTGTGGTCCGCCATGGCAGCCTCGCTGAGAAAGAGAAGCAGAACGTCTGCGTACGGATCTTTCAGCGCCTGATCGACCGAGACATCTGCATAAAAGCGAAGGGATTCGCTCTGTTCGATGGCTGCAAGAACCGGTGCCACGCGGTCTTCATCGGCGGGGCAGTATCCGATCAGCAGATAAGGGTTGCCTGCGGAGAATGGGATTGTATTCTGGTAAGTCATCAGCCCGCCCCTCCTGTTTCGATTTCAAATAAGGCGTCATAGCCATTTTCGCGGAAAACGGCAAAAACCGGGCTGCTCATGCCTTTCAGAAGCAGAGAGCCGCCTGGCTTTGTTTCAATGGCGTGCTGGACAGCCAGAAGGCTTGTGAGCGCGGTGGAGGAGAGCATGGTGACGCCGGAAAAATCAAGGACCAGTTCCCGGCACACAATCGCTGCGGAGAGCAGTTCATCCCGGAAGGCATGGTCTGCTTCGACGGTAATCTCCCCGGTCAGGGCAATCTGACCATGCAGATCCCGCAGGGATTCGTCCATCTGAAGGACGATATTTCCCAGCGGGTCTGCCAGTTTCAGTTTTCCATCTTCAATCAACTGGGTGTATGTCATGGCTTTTTCTTTTCCTCTGTCTGATGGATGCGGTTCATGCGGTTGAGAAATGTCTGATAATCCGGGTGTCCGGCCGCTGCCATGACGTGATCGAGTGCCTCGAGCGATAATTCATCCGAGGCTTTGTCCGGATTTCCTGCATGCTCTGCCCCGGAATTCTTTCCCTCGAATTCCAGCATTTCTCCGACTTCCTTCAGGAGTTTTTCAGTCTTTTCCATCTTTCCATCTGTATTCTGTATCATCGTTCTTTCCTGTTCACCGAATATAGGAGCTATAGGAGTATCCTGCAACGCCGTTATAGTAGACCCAGTACCATTTGCCTTTCTGGCGGGACGGGAAGACCGTGACGCTTGCGCCTTCCGGAATCTTGCCGATCATGTAGCCGGCCTTCGGCCTGCTGTTGATGGCGAGATTGCCGTCTGTGTCGTGGACGGTACCGGTCCAGGTTTCCGGCTGCGTATCGGTGATATAATCCCCGTAGGAATATCCGGTGGTACCATTATAACTGACCCAGTACCATTTGCCGTTCGATCTGGCCGGGTAAACTTCACAGGCGGCGCCCTCCGGAATCTTGCCGATCATATTCCCGGCAGAAGCCGTGCTGTTGATCGCCAGTGCGCCGCAGGTCCCGATGATGTAGCCGGTCCAGGATTCTTCTTCCGGTTCGGTATATTCCGGGACGGTATCCCAGATGACCGCTTCGAGGTCTTCGATATCCGGCGTATCCTTCTCCTCGGTGATTCCTTCATAGGTATCCGGATAACTCATATAGGCGATCGCACAGATTTCCGAACTGCTTCTGGAAATGGTGTGCGTATTGACATACTTGTTCTGGAAGCCTTTCTTTCCGCTGCCGTTTCCGTCGATGTAATAGATGTTGCTGTTATCTGCAGCATAGACCATCCCGACATGGTTGAAGGTTCCGCTGCTGGCATTCTTCCAGCGGAAGAAGATAAGATCACCCGCCTGCGGCATGATCGCTGTCCGATTTCCGCGATAGTCGTAGCAGTGATTTCTCTGGGAAGCATTGAGCTTATTCTTTGCATAGTTGACCGCTTTGTCGGTGAAGAGTGCGACCTCCCCGCTTCCTTTTTTGGTCACGTACTTGATCAGGCTGCCGGTCGTGCCATATCCACTGTATTTGTTGGGAAGAAAGCCTGCTTTTCCGACGCCGGAAGCACGGGATACAAAATCAATAAAGAACGCACACCACTGATCCTGCGGCATTCCGTCGCTTTTGAAATCCTTGCAGTAAAGGCCCAACTGCGCCTCTGCGCAGTTGATCAGCGTCTCACGGACCGTCGCCCCTTTCGAGAAGGGATTGGTCGCGGCCTGTACCGGTTTTGCCGACATGCCGGTGAAAAGACCTGCCAGCAGGGAAAGCATCAGGATCAGGCTGATCGGTTTTTTCCAGTTTTTCATGGTATCCCTCCTCAATCTCCGTAGGTATAGGTCGTCGTGTAAGTCGTTTCTTCAGGACCCTGATAGGTCTCTGTCAGGACACGACCGGCGTCATCGTAGGTAAAGTGGATGTCATAGAGCGTGGCATCTTCACTGACCAGGGTTTCCGATACCGGTCTGCGGTTCTCATAACTCCAGATCGTCTTCTGAACCAGACTTCCATCGGCCTCCGTGATCGCTTCTGTCAGGACATCGCCGTCATCGTTGTAGGTCCAGGTCGTTGTGCGGGACATGGCTTCTCCGGTGAAGGTCTCTGTCAGTGGAAGTCCGTCCTCCGTATAGGTGTAATCAGTCCGGACGGTTCCCTCTGCATCCGTGACGATTTTTGCAAGCAGCTGGTCATCTGTGCCGTAGACGTAGGTGGTGACGCTTTCCGCACCATCTTCCTGTGTCTCTGTGACGGAGAAGAGCCTGTCGTTCGGATCGTAGGCGTAGCGGAGGCTGGTTGTCCCTTCTGCATCTGTCTGGTCTTCAGCGATGAGATTCCCGGCTTCGTCATATTCGTAGGTATATTCTGCGGTCATCAGATCATCGACCTCTGTGATGGTATCGGTCAGCTGACCGTCTTCATCGTAATAGTAGTGGGTGACTTCTTCAAGCTCCCCTGCCTGATAGGTCTCGGTCAGCAGGAGGCCGCTCTCCTGGTCATACTCGTATACTGTATCGGTGACCGCACCTTCCGGATCCGTATGGTGCACAGTCAGCAGATTGCCCGCATCATCATAGGTGTAATCCCAGGTTTCGTCCTTGCCGTCCCGGGTGCATACTTCCTTCACCGGAAGGGCCTGTATCTCTTCGGATCCCTCGATGTTCTCCTCGATGGTTGCGACGCGGGAAGCTTCGATTGCGGCGGATACCTCATCCATGGTTCCCGTCGCGGTGCCGGTATTGATGCCGTAGACATAGGTGGTGGTATGGGAGGCACCGGAAGAGCTGGTGAAGGTTTCTTCGGTCAGCCGGCCAAAGGTGTCATAGGCATAGACGGTTTCGCTTGTGGAATCGCCCATGCCCTTGAAGGTTTCCGTGAGGATGTTGCCGGCCGGATCGTAGGTCAGGACCGTCTCGGTCCGGTCGCCGTCGGAATTTTCATAGATCTCCGTCAGCATGTTGCCGTCCGCATCATAGGTTCTTGTCAGGGAGGTGATCAGGCTGCCGGATGTCGTGGTCTCGGTCAGTGGATTGCCGTCTGCATCATAGGTGTAGGCGACGGTGGAGAGATTGCCGTCTGCATCCCGGACCGTCTCGGAGAGCAGTTCGCCGTCCGGATCGTAGGTGCGGACGGTGGTGGCGGGTTCTCCGGCTCCCGTCTGCTGCTCGGTTGCCAGCACATTTCCTTCCGGATCATAGGTATAGGAGAGGAAGGTACTGTCACCCGGAACATTCGTATACTCCACGCCGGTCAGAATACCGTCGTCGCTGAAGTGCGCCGCATAGTAAAAAGCATTCTCCCCGGAAACAGTTCTGGAGTTCAGGAGTTCCCCGGTTTCTTCGTCGTACTCGTAGAGTGTATATTCCTTCATGCCGCCGACATCGTAGATTTCGCCAAGCAGCTGGTCATCTTCGTACAGATATTCATGCAGGGAGGTGTCGCCCTCGGAATTCCGGAAGCTGACGGAGACCAGATAGCCGTTCTCGTCATAGAGATAATCATAGTGCTCTGTCAGTCCGTCGCTGTAGACGGTCTCTTCGCCGATCAGCATCTCCCCTGCAGGAATTTCAGGGACTGTGCCGGTTTCAGGCGTCTGCTCAGCCGATGCGGAGGCTCCGGCAGCCTCTTTTGCTGCGGATGTGCTTTCGGAGGAAGACGGCGCGGCACTTTCGGAAGTCGTGGTGCTCCGCTGCCCGTCAGAACCGGCACAGCCTGCCAGTGCCAGAACAGGAAGCAGGAGGCTTAAGAACAGGGCAAGCCTGATTCGTGCTTTCATTTTCATGATCCTCCTCCATATCAGTTTCCGGTGGTAAATACATAGTTGTGGCCGATGCAGGTCGCGCCGTCAACGATAGCATAGAACTGGGCAACATAGGTTGTTCCCGGCTCCAGGCTGACACCGAGTTCGCTGTTGATGTCATACCAGATATCAAAATAGTTCTTGCTCGTGGATGGAGCACCTTCCTGTGCGTAGCCGATGACATTGTAATCGCTGTCATACAGGTACATGCCGACTTCCGTGCAGCTGGATACCGGCGTGTTGTAAAATGTAATCCGGTTGGAGATGGTTGCGTTGGTGGACCCGATGGATGTTCTTTCGCCGTTATAGGTCAGGCGGACCGGAACGGTGTAGAACTTCCACATCTGTGCGGAGGAGCCGTTCTTGCCCCAGACCTGCACGTTGGTGCCATCGGCAGAGTCAGCACCATTGACATCCAGGACCAGGCTTTCATTGACCTTCGGAACGATGTAGTAGTATCCGTCTCCGGCCTCTTCGATCCGCCAGAGCTGGGCGTCGGTCCCATTATCCCGGTACTGCTGTACGTTGGTACCGGCGGCAGTGCCGGCGCCGTACACATCGAGGGCCATGCCTGCATCCGTTGTGATCTTGTAATAGCCATTTCCCATATCATTCAGGGTGAAGTTCTGGGCAGAAGTGTATTTCGACTTGGAGATCGTAACATTTCTTCCGCTGATCGCATGATTGGTATGGACATTGAGGCTGAGCGTCGGTGCGCACTTCGGGACAAGGTGGTAGGTTCCGGCTGCGCCGGTGACCCACTTTCTGGAGGAGGTGCTGCCGGACGTGGAGCTTTCGGAATTGCCGGAGCTGCTGCTGTTATTGTTGCTGCTGCTATTGTTACTGCTGCTGCCGCCGGAAGGGGTGAAGGAGTAGTAACGGAACTTCGTATAGGTGTTGTTCGGGTTGGTCGCGTAGGTCACAATCTGTGCCGGGTTGACGGTAGATCCGCTGAAGGAGTCCAGCAGGACAGCCTTGCCGGCATCGAGAGAAGCCTGATGACCGACATAGGCGAAGTGGCGGGCGCTGCAGGCCACGACGTAGTAACCCTGGTTGATGTACTTCATGATGGTCTCGGCATCTTGTTTGTTGTTCTGGGCAAGCTTGACAACGCCTTCGAGTTTCAGCGTTCCGCCGCCCATCGCGCTGACATAACCGCAGGGGGCTTTACCGATGGTTTTGTCGATTTCCTGGAAGTTCTTGTTGAAATACTTGTGGTCCGTGGCCCATTTCCGGAATCCGTCCGGGTCACCGAAGTCGTCATAGCCTACTTCTGCAAGGAGCTTGGAGTAGGCGACAAACCGGCAGCCGACCTTGCGCATGTCTGCGTTTGCAGAGGCGCCCTGGCTCCAGTACCGCCAGTCGGAGTGGAACTTATTGGTCGAGGATGTATTCGCCTTGATCTTTTTCTTGACGCTGCTGTTGAGCTTGACGTAGGTCGCTGCAGAAGCAGGTGCGACAGAAGAAATGACAAATGTAAAGGCCAGAAGGAATGTCAGGAGAATCCTGAGCCCTGTTTTCTTATTCATAACGGTCCTCCAGTTCGGATCAATCAAATCAGAATCGTGATTGCGGGAGATGATGCTGCTCAGTTGAGTGCCCGTGTCAGACCGGCTCTGACGACAGAGATGTCGAAATTACCGACTTTGCCACCCTTGCCGCCGCAGACCTCCAGGGCATCCCGGATCTGCTTTCCGGAGTAGCGGGTGCTGCTTTTCTTCTTCACGCACAGATCCCAGTAAGCGGTCGAAACAATTCTTGCTGCCTGGTTGTCAGACATGCCGCCGAAGACGAAATCGAGGTCTTCTTCGGAGAGTTCTTCTTCTGCTGCTCCTGCCGGCAGACCGCCGAGGATCATTGCCTCCAGTTCTTCCGGGGACTGCAGTTCAGCTGCCAGTTTCGCTTCCAGATCCTTCATTGCATCAGTCATTCTTTTATCCTCCTATGATGGTTTCTGTCTGAGTGATCATGCTTACATCTCTATATACACAGGAATAAACCTGCCCGTTACATCGATTGGAACGATTTGAAGTTTTTTCTCCTGTTTCACAGGAGCTGGGAGTGTGCCAGGCGGTAGAAGAGTCCTTCTTCCGCCATCAGGCTGTCGTAGGTTCCTTCCTCTGCGATCGTCCCGGCATCGAGGACCAGGATGCGGTCACAGGAACGGATGGTGGAGAGCCGGTGGGCGATCACGATCTTGGTGCAGTCCATCGTCCGGAGGGTCTCCGTGACCATCTCCTGTGTCACATTGTCCAGTGCGCTGGTGGCCTCGTCGAAGAAAAGAACCTTCGGCTGATTCAGGATCGCGCGGGCAATCAGGATCCGCTGTTTCTGGCCGCCGGAGATGGTCCGGCAGTTTTCACTGACGATGGTTTCAAGGCCCATCGGCATCTCATCGATGGTTTCCCGAAGGCCTACCGCGTCTACGGCAGCGGCAACCTGTTCATAAGGAACGTCACCGGCCGTCAGCGTGATATTTTCATAGATACTGCCCGCGATCAGCTCTCCGTCCTGCAGGACGACGCCGAACTGGCTGCGGAGCTTCTGCAGATCCACCGTCTGCAGATCCTGTCCGTCATAGGAGATCACACCCTCTGTTGGGGCTTCAAAGCCCAGCAGAAGCTTCAGCAGGGTGGATTTCCCGCATCCGGAGGTGCCGGCGATGCCGATGTATTCGCCGGGGCGGATGTGCAGGGACAGGTCCCGGATCACCGGCTGTGCGGGATCGTAGGCAAAGGAGATGTGGTCCAGATCGATCCGGCCGCTCAGGGTTCCGGGGTCTTCTTTCCTGCCGCTGTTCTCTGTCTCCGTCTCGTAGATCGGGCGGATCCGCGCCAGCGACGGTTTCATCATTTGCCAGGAGACGGCAGAGCCGGCGATGCCGAGGATGGCGCCGGAGACGATGCCGTATGCGGAGAGAAATGCGGCGAAGCTGCCGATGCTGATCGTCCCGGCCCTGTAGGCCATGGAATAGAGCAGCACAGTGATCAGGGCATCTGCGAGCAGGGATATGGTCCCGGACAGGATCTGGAGGCGGTCGATCTTCGTCTCTGCCTTCCGCTGTTCGATATAGCTTTTCAGATATTCATAGATCGCCCGGTCTTCGATCCCGGAGATCCGGATCTTTTCAATGCCATTTAAAAACTGGTACAGTACCGAATCGCTCCTGCCCGCCAGGGCGAGGGCATACCGCTGATACTGCAGGCCACGCAGGGAGAACAGACAGGAGAGGAGCGCCTTGAGGAGGGTCATCCCGATGGCTGTGAGCGTGAGTGCAGTGGAAAAGGAGAGCATCCGGGCAAAGAATACAAGGGCAGAAAGGCTGCCGAGGGCGACGGACAGCAGAAGGTCCGCCATGCCGGCTGCCAGGTCACCGCAGGAGAGAATCCTTCCTGCAAGATCTGCGCTTTCATACTGCCGGAAAAAGTGTTCCGGGAGTTCGAAGATCCTGCGGTAGACGGCGTTCTGCATGTCGATGCGGATCCGGTTGGAGATCCGGAAGGAACACAGGCCGCGGAACACCTGGAACACGAGATTTCCAAGTAGAAATGCGCCGATCAGGAGTCCTACCTCAAAGATCGGTCCTGCGAGGCCCTGTGGGATCAGCCGGTCGTAGAGAAGCTGGTACAGGGTCGGGATCAGCAGGCCGATGCAGCTGATCAGGCCGGTCAGCAGGATGATGAGAAGAAGATCGACCCAGGAGAAGGAGGCAAGGAGTTTCTTCAGGAAAGCCCGCAGGGCGAAGGGCTGCTCCGCTTCCTTCGTGATGGCGGACCCGTCCGGATCGCTCTGCTCGATGAAGGAGGCGATCAGGGAATCGGTTTCTCTGCGGACGGCTTCATGGTTCCGCTCGGTCTTGATAAACCAGGCGTCCTCCTGGACCAGGTTGGTCCGGTAGCGGTCGACCAGCGCATTGTGATAGCCCTCCTGCGTGATATGCTCCATGCCGCAGCTGGTGAGGAAACGCTTTCTTAAGGGATTGGTCGCGAAGCCGGGGAGGACGGCAAGTTCCGCCTTCTCCGGTGCCGTAAAGAGATAGCACCATTCCTGGCCATCCGCATCCACGTAGCGAAAGGAAGGAAGCATCTCGCCGGCAGCGGCTTCCCGGAGCAGCGACCGGCGCCCCGGTGTCTCATCCGCCAGCGGGACCAGGAAGATCAGGATTTTCCCCTGGAGAACCCGGTAGGCATCTTGTTCATTGGGTGTCAGGTAAATCCGGCTGCCGGAGAGGAGGATGTTCCCGCCGGCATCTGGGAAATCTGCCATGGATCAGGTCCTCCTTTCTTATTCGGATGCCATCAGGCGGTGGTAAAGACCGTCTGCGGCTGCCAGGATTTCGTGGGATCCGCGCTCGATGATCTGGCCGTGGTCCATCACCAGAATTTCATCTGCACCTCTGACGGCGGAAAGCCGGTGGGCGATGACGATACAGGTACAGCCGCGGCGGCGGATATTTTCAAGGATCTGCTGCTCGGTGACAGGATCCAGGCTTGCGGTTGCTTCATCCAGGATCAGAATGGTCGGGTTCGTGGTGAGCGCACGGGCAATCTCGATCCGCTGGCGTTCGCCGCCGGAGAAATTGGTACCGCCTTCATTCAGACGGTAATCGTAGCCGCCCGGCTTCTGCAGGATGACATCGTGAATACAGGCATCTTTCGCTGCCTGGAGAAGATCTTTTTCAAGGACGGAGGGATTCCACATGGTCAGGTTCTCCCGGACCGTTCCCGAGAAGATCTGGATATTCTGGCTGACGGTTGCAATACTGGCATGAAGGACTTCCTCGGGAATGTCCTCTGCCGGGACCCCGTCGAGGAGGATCTCACCGCTGAAAGGATGGTAGAGCTGGCTGATCAGCTTGGAAACGGTGGATTTTCCGCAGCCGGACGAGCCGACAAAGGCCACACTTTTGCCCGGTGTGAGGGAAAAGGAGAACCCGGTGATCAGCGGAGCACCGAACGGATTGTAGCCAAAGGAGAGATCGCGCACGTCGATCCGGCCGGACAGCTTCTGCGGCTGCTCCGGTTTCTCATTTCCCGCTTCCTCCTGCGTAAATGCCTGGTCCAGCGGATGCCGCAGGATGTCATCGGAGCGCTCGATATCGGCCCGCAGGGTCTGCAGGTCCCGGCCGAAGCCGACCAGGGCCATGACCGGGGCTTCGAACGAGGCAAACAGGGTGTTGAATGCCACGAGCGCACCTGGCGTCATCCGTCCCCGGATGCAGAAGAGTGCGCCGACCATGAGCAGTGCAACGGTGATCAGATCGGAGACCGCAGTGGGCAGTGCGCTGATGGTGGCATGTACCCGCCGGATCTTCTTCTCGTCTGCGTCCGCTTTTGCGGCATGATCGAGGATCTTCCCGGCGTAAATTGCCTCTGCACCGCTGGCCTTCAGCGTTGCCGTGATAGAGAGACCGGAGCAGAGAAGCCCGGTCAGCTTTCCCTTGTCCTGCTGCTGTTTCAGGCTCATTTCCGAGACAAGCGCGCCGGTCAGATGCAGCAGAAGGAGATTCAGTGCCGTTCCGATCAGACCGATCCCGGTCAATGCGGGATACAGGACCAGAAGCACAGCCAGATAGACAACCGCGGCCAGAAGATTCAGTGCGGTCTCCGCCAGATTGCCGGCAAGGAAGGTATTGACGGCCGCATTGTTGTCGACGCGGCCGACCAGGTCGCCGGGATAGCGCTGGCTGAAGAAGGAGATGGGTAGCTTGAACAGCCGGGTCAGGAACTGCCGCGTGGAGGACAGCAGAAGCCGGGTCTGGACATTCAGCAGAAGCCTTGATCGATAGTCTTCCAGGAACGCCTGCAGGAGAATGACGGCGAGCAGCGCGAGCAGAAACAGGCCAAACCAGGAGATATCGGTATGACCGAGAATGCGGTCCAGAAAGATCTGGGAAAATGCCGGGATCGCGAGTCCCGGGATGACCAGGAGCAGCCCGAAGAGGAACAGGCGCAGGAGATCGGTCTTTTCTGTCTCGAGCCGGTTCCGGATCATAGACGGCAGGGTGAACGCTTTCTTTTCCTTCTGGAATCCCTCGCCCGGCACGAAGGTCATGACGATTCCGCTGAATCCCTCTGCCAGCTCTTTTTCTGTGAGCCGGCGATGGCCGATGGCCGGGTCATTTACCCAGGCATATCTGCCCTGGAAACCCTCCAGCACGACAAAGTGATTATAGTTCCAGTGGATGATGGCGGGCATGGGAAGATCCTTCAGTGCGTCCGCCTTTTTCCGGTATCCGTGACTCTCAAAACCGAAGCGCTTCGCTGCCCGGATCAGATTGCCGGCGTTGCAGCCATCCCGTGTGACCCCGGTTTCAACGCGCATCTGCTCGAGTGGGATGTATTTCCCCCAAAAAGAACAGACCATCGCCAGAGAAGCGGCACCGCATTCGGTGGCTTCCATCTGGAAGATGGTCTGTGTTCTGCAACGTGTTCTATTCATGGATATTCCCGCTTCAGAGTCCTGCACAGAGTTCCCGGAGGGCCGGGTCTGCCTGCAGCTTTTTCAGCGCGCGCATCCGGATGATCCGGATATTGCCGGGCGTCGTCCCCAGTTCCTTCGCCAGGGCAGAGGAGGAACGACCTTCAAAATACTTTCCGCTGACGATACGCCTTTCCCGGTCGGAGAGGAGCAGAAGCGCTCTCTGGAGGACCTCTTTCTTTTCATCGAGGAGAATGGCTTCTTCGAGAAACTGTTCGTCCGGGATCTCGACGGGGTGTTCCTCGTCATCGATGGAAGAGGATTCCTTCCGTCCCCGGTAATAATTGATCAGTCTGCTTTTTGTTATGACGAAAATCCAGGTAACGAGGGAAGCCTTCTCTGGATCGTAATGTTCAAAGTTCCGGTAGCAGGCCACGAAGATTTCCTGAACCAGATCTTCCGTATCGCTCCGGGAGTTTATCCTCGTTGAAACATAGTGGAAAACCCGGTCATAAAAGTCCTGATAAACCTGTTCAAAATTCATGCTGATTCCCATGTCGTCAATATGATCGTCTACCTTTCTATTATACTCTATTCAGCATATTTTTCAAGAATATCGTGCTTCTGTGCGAGCCGGATTGCGGTTTCCGGGATCCGTTTCGCAGGGTCTGCCAGGAGTTCGTGAAGCTGGTTTTTATCGGCTTCTGACAGGATCCGCTGCAGGTGTCTGCGGAAGAGCAGGGCGGCAGCTTCCGGCGACAACGGTTCAAGCGGAAGGGTCTGATAATCCGGCAGGGACAGGTTCACCGACGTTACGAATACCGGGCAGTTCAGGTCAGCCAGCTGCTGCCAGAGCGCGGCCTCCTCCGGAAGCCAGACGGCATCGTCGATGACCAGGAGGTCCTGGCTGCCGTGCAGGAGTTCCGGCAATGCTTCCGGGGATATGCCGGGAAATGCTTCTCGGAGGCTGTCTGCGAGTGTATCCCGGAAGTGGACCACAGCGATCCGCTGGACTTCGTCCTGCTCTGTCAGGGTGTGGATCAGTTGCCGGACCAGTTCGGTCTTGCCGATCCCGTGCGGACCGGTGATCAGAACCTTGTCCTGCAGGCGGTAGGCATCGTAGAGATCGAATAGTTCACTACTCCTGCCGAAGAAGAATTCTCCGGGAACCGGTTTTGCTGCGGATTCGATGTCATCAGCGGTGAGGATTTCGAGACGGTGGGCGTTTTTCTTTTTCACCAGGGAGCAGATACTATCGAGGCTGAACCTGGAATCACGGAGGAAGGACTGTACCCTTTGGTTCTGCATGTCCGGTCCGATGATGGCAAGGATGGTCAGCATGGACAGGACCCAGGCATTCCGGAAGAGGGAGAGGTCCGGATCGGTGCAGTTGGAAAATGCGCTGTGAAGACTTCTTATGGATTCTTCCGGAATCAGGTCATCTTCCGTGGCTGCCCGCCGAAGCATCGCCTCGGTTTTCTTCTCAAGGGTGCTGATATTGGCATTCCTCTCCCGGAGCAGCGTTTCGAAGTGGCTCATCAGTTCCAGAAACTGCTCCACAGACAGGTCGGAGAGGATCTCCTCGGTATAGGCGTGGTAGTAGGCAAATTCCGGCTTCCGGTTGCACAGCTCCGAGTGATACCGGTTCCAGCTCTCACCGGTCCGCCAGATCCGGTTCCCATAAGAACCGCTCTGCCAGGAGGACGGCAGGATGGCATGCCAGAATTTCAGCAGCGTCAGGCCGCGCCGGCTTTTTTCTGAAAATACACCGGTGGTGTAGATCGGGTAGTCGTTTGATACCAGCAGACGATAGATATTTTTCAGGGTAATTGTACAGATAGCATTCATTGTTTCTGTTCTCGCTGTGATGACGTGTTCAAGCCAGTTGGATTTTCAGGACCGCCTCTTCAGGCGTTCGAATTCTTGTCGGTCCTAAACGATTATCATTTTTATTATATAGAAGGAAAGAGACTGGCGCAAATGTCTGGAAGAAAGTGGTGGCTTTTCTGCGGAAAATTCCGGTTTTTCTGCCATATCCGAATTTTTCTTGTCTGAAAATACGCGTTATGATACAATTGTTTTTGTGAAGTTCGCTTTTGATTTTGCGCTTTTATGAGGAGAAGAAGAATGAGAAGTAACAAAGAAATTGTCGCTGCTTTCTATGAGGAAGCATTCAACAACTGGGATCTGAGCCACATTGACGATTATATGCGGGATGACTATATGCAGCATTCCCCGGAAGTGGCGGATGGGAAAGAAGGATTCCTGGCCTTCTTCCGGGAATTCATCAAACAGAAGCCGCATGCGACGATTGTCAGATTGCTGGAGGACGGGGATCTGGTCTGTGTTTTCTTCCGCTGTGATTTTGAAAGTGGGGTTGTAGCGAAGGTTTTCGACCTCTACCGCCTCGAGGACGGGAAACTTGCCGAGCACTGGGACTGCACCATGCGCGTCGACAACATGCCGGTGAGTGATAACCACGGGCAGTTCTGAGGGGCATGCCACATATTAAACAGAAAAAACCTCGCTGACAATCTCTGCCTGGGCGCTGGTGTGCGGGCGCATAAATGCGCCGCTTACATGCGCCTACGTAGAGTTTGTCAGCGAGGGGTTTCTGCTGAGATGGGGCGTGTCCGGCTCAGAAGGAGGAGGCTGTCGCATCCGTGAATGATTCAGGAGTAATCATTGCGGAGGCGGCAGCCTCTTTTGATGCCTGATATGACTATTAATGTTAATTTGTTTCACTTCAGTCAACCGTTTTCCCTGCTCCTGAGTTCTGGCAAAAGACCCGATATGACTATAAAACCTGAATTTGCTTCTGATAATCATGGAACAATATGATTTGCTGGCAAAATAATGGATTCCGTTGTCATATTATCCGGATTTGTTATGCCTACATCTACTCAATTCAGGTAAGCTAGTCAACTCACCCCCAACAAGAGAAAGCTTGCATCCTCAGTGCAGCATGACTGGAATTCGAGAAATTCTTTTCAATAGTCAAGTACCCGCATTTTCAGGAAGGTTTCTTCCGGCCGGTGATGATGGAGATCAGGAAACTGATCGCTGCCAGGACCATCAGGCCGAGCCAGAATTGATAGGAATTGCTGCCCGGGATGCCGTGATTCTCCGGGTAACCGGTCTTCGGAGATTTCTGGCCGGTGGCTGTATCCTCTGTGCCGGTGTTTCCGGCGAAGGAATCGGCATCTTCAGATCCGGATCTGCCGGTGTTCCAGTCATCTTCTGCTTCATCTTTCGCAGATGTGGAAGGATCTTCTGAAGGATCCGGGCTGTCGATCACGATGCCATCGTCCGGTGTTTCTGCGCTGTCTGATGTGTCTGTGTGATCGGTGACTGCCGGATCAACCGGAGCACCGGCAGTATCTGTTTCTGTATCATCTGAACCTTCTGAGGTTTCTGAGCCATCCGTTGTCTTTTCATCGTCCGATCCCTCTGCGTCTTCACCATCTTCTGCAGCGACAATCATGAGTGCGTACGTAGAGAATTTGTCCGAATATCCGGTGATGACCGGGCCTTCTCCGGAGCCAATGACATCGACGTTTCCATCATGGCAGCGGAGGAGGTAGAACATCCGTCCTTCTCCCCGGAGTGCTTCCGGAACGGTCAGCGTGAATGCCAGAACCTGTCCTGCCTCATGAATCTGAATCCGATCATTCAGGCCGATCTGCTTGTACAGGCTGATGTCGAGAAGTTCACCGATTTCGGCTCCCTGGCTTTCTGCAAATGCAAGGAGCATTGCATACTCGTCGGCGTCAAGGCTGCTCTCCCTGATCGGTGTGGTTTCCAGATAGATCTTCGCATTGTAGCCGAAGGCGACACGCGAAAGATCATCCGGACTCAGAAGCGAACGTGCAATTGTCTGAAGCTGTTCAGAATCGATACCAGTTCCATTTGGAATGACCTCTGCTGTGATTGTTCCCGGGATCGGAACATATGGAACGTAGGGAGCAGGCGGGTCCGGTGTAACAGGCGGGTCCGGTGTAACAGGTTGATCCGGCGTCACTGGTGGGTCTGGTGTGACAGGTTCCTCAGGTGCCTGTTCCACGGTCTTCGTCTGCGCTTCGAAGGCCGGATTCGTGAACGCGGCGGTATAGGTGATGGCGCTTCCGGTCGCAGTCGTGAGGGTGGTTTCTGTTGTTGCGGCGGTTTCCGTTTCGATGTGCGCCAGATCATTTTCGCAGCTGCGAGATGCGGTCACGGAGCTGTTATCTTCTGCCCAGGTGTAAGATGGTGCGCCCCAGGTGTGGCCGGTGGCAGGGATCACGACGGAAGCGTGATCGGTGATCTCGATCTGACCGTCTGCATCGGCGAACCAGGTGTCACAGCCGTCGCAGATGAAGTAGGCAAGATTGCCGTCCTCCGTGCAGGTTGGCTCTTTGACTACAACCGGCGTCAGATTGTGTACATGGCCCGGATCCACGTATGCCTTGATTGTGACCGAGACGATGTCAGAATCAAGGGTGATCGGTCCTGCCGGAATGCGGAATTCATAGGTCCCCGGAACCAGGTCTGTGAGGGATCCCTCCGGCGCCGGCGTCCACGAAGCAGATGCATCTCCGGCCACGCGGTATTCCATGGCTGCGGTGGTGCCGGTGATGGTGCCGTCGTTGTTGTCCTCTGTGGTGCAGTCTGTGGCGGCAAGACCCGCCGGGGCTGCTTCTTGTTCTTTTGCCGTCGCATCCGGAAGGACCAGGTTCACATTGTCGGTCGGTGTTCCGGAGACGGTGATCTGCGTCAGGCTGTCGCGCGTCACGGAGATTCCGTTTACGGCATCAACAGCATAGTCTTCCGCGAAGTAATAGCCATCTTCTGCGGTGTAAATCTGGTCGGTCATGCTGTCATGGCTGTGCACGGATTCCTGATAGGCGGCTGCCGGTGTCATGCCGGTTCCGCTGGTGATGCTGACATCATAGATGTCAACCGGATACAGGAGGAGGCGCTTTTCGGCAGCATTGTATCCGTAGATGTAGTAGGACCCGTATTCAATATCACTGCCGGAAGTGTCCGTGACATTTTCGTAGATGGTCATATGTACGGTGTCAGGATCACGGACAAGATTGTAACCCATGGAGCGGTAATACATTGCTGCATGACCGGTATCTCCCTGGATATCAAAGGTTCCGGTCCAGTCTGTCGTATCAAACGTGATATTCGAGGATGAATATCCCTGGGAGAATAATCCGTAGGATCCGCCGTAGGAGCCGGATTCATAGGTACCTCCCCGGACAAGCGCTTTCGCGCAGCCGGTAAGCGTAATGGTTCTGGCCGGGTACATGGTGAGGCCGGAGCTGATTGCCGGGTAGCTGTAGTTTTCCGATCCGATGACGGAACCGCCTGCTGCATTCAGGGTACAGCCATCCCCGATGGTCAGGTTCCCATTCAGGGAGACCCCGTAGCTGTCAGCGGCTCTTTGATTGTAGTCGTTAAATGCATTGCAGTTACCGCCGTTCGCATTCAGGGCAGCCCCACCGGAAAGGATCAGGCTATTTGCATACACACCTGTCGAGGAACCCAGCATGGTACCGGTCAGGTCCGGGCCATGGACATTGACCGTCCCGGCACCATCGATGGTGAGATCCGCATATAACTGAATTCCATAGGCGGAAAGATTTCCGGAATTGTATGTCGGCCAGTTCATATCCACGACCGCGCCATCTGCAAGTCTGATTGTGAGCGGGTAGTAGTTATAATTGCCATCATCTGCGTTGCTGTAAACAACACTATTGTGCGTGCCGGTACTGGTGAGTGTATTATTTCCGTCAAATGCAATGGTCAGTGGCCCGAGATCGTCGTCTTCGTAGTGAATCACGGCCTTTTCGTTCGCAGCAGTGAGATCTGCACCGCTGATGGAAAGCGTTGCGGCTGCAGCATCGAAGGTTACCTTGCCATCGCCAAGGACATCGTTTTCGTTCTTCGGGCTGACGCGGACATCGCCGACCCAGAGATTATAGGCAAAACCTGTTTTCAGGTACCGGTAGGATGCATAGTCTTCGCTGACATATGGAACCGGACTGCTCCCGTCCGGGTTCGGAGAGACGATCTCAACATTTGCCTTGTCATACAGAGAGATGGTCGTGCCTGTGACCTGTGATGTTTCGCCGGTACCGAGGGCGATGAATTCAAGGACACCGCCGTAGATGTAGGCTTTCGCATCGCATGGAATGCTGGAAGGCGCTTCGCCGGAAGTGACCTTTGCCGTTCCGCCGCGCATCGTCAGCGCGGATGTAACACCGTAGCTGGCATTGGTTCCGGGTCCGCTGGTGATGGTCAGATCGCCGCCGTTCATGTTGACGGAGGAATAGACACCATAGCTGTACCGGCCGGAGCCACTTGTGATATTCACAGTACCGTCATTGACGGTCAGTGTGCTCTCGACTGCATACGTGTAGTCTGCATCCCCGGAGGAGATGATAACCGTACCACCGTTGACGGTCAGATTGGAGTAGATGCCGATGCTGTATTCATAAGATGTAGAAGCAGTTACAGCGAGCGTTCCTCCGTTCACGATTGTCGAAGAGTAGATGCCTGCACTTCTGTAACCGGATGTGGAAGTGGAAACGCCACCGTTTGCATAGACTTCACCGTCATGCAGGGTCAGGCTGCCGTGGATTCCATCACTGTCTTCATATGCGGTCCCGCCTGTTGCCGTGAGCGTTCCGCCGAAAACTTCCGCATCGCCTTCAATTCCATAGGAGTCGTATCCGGAGGAAGTTCCGCCGATTGCAGTAAGGCTTCCACTCTTTACTGTGACATCACCATCGACCCCATAGGAGTAGTATCTTGTCGAGCCTCCATATGCTTCAATGCCCGGCCCATCAACGGTGGTATCACCATAGATACCGGCACTGGAATCGGATGTGGAGACATTTCCCCCGGTTGCTGTCAGTTTTCCGCTGCCGGTGAAGGAAACGACGCCATAGTCGGTGTAAATGCCATAGGAATCATCGTTTCTGTTCCTTGCAGTGATGCTGTTGTTACCGGATACATCAATGTTCAATGGCTCCTGCCCATAGTACGTGATGCCATAATAGTCCGGATTGCTGCTGCCGGTGCTGATGTTATTGATGACAGCATCTGTGAGGGTCAGGGTGTGGGTGGATGGATCGTAGGTTCCGCTGCCGGTCATGGAACCCGGATAGACGGCATTGACTGCTGCAGCAACATCCCCGCCGCCGATCGGGACACCTGCGACAAACAGATCACCCTTTTTCAGTGTGACATACTTATAGGAAGTGAGGGTGTTCCAGGGGACCGGGATCGTAGCAACATGCGCGGTCTCGTTGCTGCCATCGGTATTGTCGCTTACTGCGAGATAGTATGGTGCGGAGTAGGTGACTGTTGAGGTGTCACCGGAGAGGGACTGGATTGCCGCGGTATCACCGGAGATTGTCACGTTTGCGGAATCCGTTACCGGGCACTGCTGGTAACCGGAGGAGATCATTCCGTAACTTGCCCCGGCATTTCCTGCCGGAGCCAGGAATGTCACGTCCGCCTTTCCCCGGAAATGGAAATCTCTGTTTCTGTAAACTCCTGCAACGAGAGCCTTGCTGTCGACGACATCTGCAGAACAGATCAGACTGCCGCTGCCACCGGACGGAGTCTGGAAAGCTGTTGTGGATGTTGCATAAAAACCATAGACGGAATCCTGGTCCGGGATATCGCTTGCGACATGCTGCGTGATGATATTTTCACCGGTCAGATTGAACGTCAGGCTCGAAAATGTACCCCAGTATGGATACGTATAAGCGGTATTCAGGTAAATCGCAGCATAACTGTCGGGTGCAAACTCATATCCCGGGCCGGTGTACCGGAAATCCGTCAGGTCTAAGATGAGTTCATAGATTCGTGGTGTCTCATAGCCACTGTAGTAACTGCCGAGCTTCAGGGTGAACTTTGCCGTACCGGTTGCAACCTCGCTGCCGGCGGCTTCGTTGATGGCGGTAGTCAGATCACCCATATTGCTGCCGGTCACCCGTACGCCGCCGATCCAGACCGGGAAGAGGTACTCAGTGGCATCTGGGAGTACCAGACTGATGTTATCGGAAGGAATCCCGGAGATCGTGATCTCTGTCACGAGAAGGCCCTGGGCTGAAGGTGCTTTCACATTTCTGGTGACCCGGATGCTTTTTCTGAGAGAGATTGGCAGCATGTCCAGATAGTTCTGCGGGAAGTAATATCCTTCATCTGCTGTCAGGACGATATCGGTGATCTTTCCGCTGCCGGTCTGTGTCAGTTCGCCGGAGCCGGTACTGGTCATATGCGCACCAGGGGTGACCGATACCGTATAGGTCGGTACGGTATAGGCGCTGCCGCCGGTGATGATGAGCGCAGGGTTCTGTACCGTTTCACCGGGGCCTTCATAGAGATTCGCAGCAAGATACTTGCCGGTTCCGAGGTTCAGAGTAGAGCCGGAAGGGCTTCCGGAACTGGTCTCTACGTGATAGGAATCGCCGGAGACGGCCTCCGAACCGGTTACTTCTGTCCAGTCGGAAGGAACGATGATAAGGCCGGTCGGCCATGGCGTGGTCGTGAATCGATAGCCGAGCGCTTCTTTATAATCCGAGACGCCGCCTATGGTTCCATTGACATTCGTGCTTGTCTGGTGGGCAGTCGTCACGGTAAAGTCTCCGAAACCGGAACCACCGGTGGGATCTGCCCAGCCGACGGCCTTTGCCAGGACGGAACCGGATCCAAGCATCAGCCTCCCGCTGATTGCTGTCCTGGTGGTATAGAAATAATAATTGTAGAGGGCGACCCGGTAACCGCCATTGACAGTGCCTGCGCGTGTGATGAGGGCACCACCGTCTGCATTGGCAGATCCGTAGAGACCATAACTATATACTCTTGCGTAATTGCCGGCATCCGCCTGGGATGCGGCGCCGCCCTGCAATACGGAGATACCGCCATAAGTGTTCAGGTAGCCGGATTTCATCCCATCACTTTCAGCGGTGTTGCCGTTCGCCTGAACGGTGCCGCCGGTGGCCAGAAGTGTCCCATCGAATACGTTGAGGTTATAGGAGCTGTAATAAGAATACAGACCAGAGCTTTGTACGGACGAGGAGGTTCCCGTGGTGGTCAGATCGCCACCGATGGCGGTTACGTTACCGCCGTAGATACTGCTGTCTCCGGAAAACAGGATGCCGTAGCTGCTCCCGCCGGCCGCTCCGCTTTTGTTTCCGCCGCGGCCCGTCAGGGAGCCGTTGTAGATCTCAAAGCCAGAGTACGCACAGATGCCAGTGCTGGTTCCGCTGTTTGTGAGATCTCCGCCGGTGGCTGTGATGCTGCCGGTGAAACCATTGTCAAAGATCAGTGGCCTGTAGGGAGCATAGATTCCGCAGGTGTATGTGCTGGAGCCTGTGGTATCGATATCACCGCCGCGGATGGAGAGCGATCCATTGCCGGTCAGGGTGATGCTGTAATAATTGGGGTAATACAGGCCGTAAGAAGCATGGTTCGCATCTGCGGCAGCGAGCTCGATCCGGTTCTCGCCTATCAGGTGGATGGTGACATCCCCGCTGGCCCCGATATAGATGCCGTAGAATGCGCTGCCGTTTTTCCATCCCTGTCCGGTGTAGGTATAGCCATCGAGGAAGAGTGTCCGTGTGGTAAGGTCATAGCTGACGGTCCCATCCCCGAAGACATCCGCGGCATTTTCATCCGTGATCTCTGTTCCGCCGACCCAGATATTCTGGCCTGCTGCTGCCCGGGCGATATTGATGCCGGAGACCGGCAGGAGCGACAGGATCAGGATGAGGGTCAGGAAAAGACTCAGGAATCTTCTTTTCATGGTGTACCTCCTTGCAAGAAATAATTTACAAGTTCTGTAAGTATATACCATTTCAGACATATGAAGGAATTGTGAGGCATCTCTGTGCTATTGACTTGCAAGAATCAGCAGACATACAATAGTAACAGACAGATAGCCATTGATAAGTATATTTTACTATGCATTTTCATGTCGGGGAATGGACTGGTAAGATCTGTCATTGCCAGGAACAAGGCACAGTCTGTGCCTGACAGAGAAATCAATTACTGGAAGTTTTTTGGCTTTATTCATGAGAGGATCACGGAAGGAGGAAGACCGGTGTCCGAGATATTTGCAAAGAAGATCGACTTTCTGATGAATCTGACGAATACAAGGAATACGGAACTGGGAAGAGCGCTAAACTTTGATGCCTCCTATATCAGCCGGATCCGCTCGGGAAAACGAGGCCTTCCGCCGAAACAGCCGTTTCTCCTGCCGGCAGCGGAGTACCTGGCCAGACGGATCCGGGAGGGTTACCAGAGGGAGGCGTTAGGAAAAGCGATCGGTCTTGCGGGGGCGTTTCCGGAAGGAGAGAAGGAGGCAGCGGCGCTGCTTGTGGCATGGCTGTCAGAAGAATCAGTGGAGTCCGGGCAATCGGGGGAGAAGGAGAGCCGGACGGTGCCTGGGTCTTCCGTGATCCCGGAGAGTGAGGCCGAAGCAATTCTTTCCTATGGGAATGCAGGGAAGCGGGAGGTTGTTACGGCTTTTCTTTCTGAACTTGCCGACGCAGGGGAGCCTGTGCAGCTGCTTCTGCATTCTGATGAGGACATGAGCTGGCTCTACGAAGAGAAAAGCTTTGCGGCAGCATGGGCCGGATATCTCGAGAAGATCATCCGCAACGGGAGCCGGATCCGGATCATCCATTCGATCAGCAGGGATATGAATGAGATGTGGGAGGCGGTGCAGAAGTGGATGCCGCTCTACATGACCACGGCGATTGAGCCCTACTATTATCCCAGACTGCGGGACGGGGTGTACCGCAGGACGCTGTTTGTGGCGACAGGGCATGCAGCTGTTGTGGCGACCTCTGTCACGGGACAGGAGGCCGGCCTGAATGCGCTTCTACATGATCGTGATGCGGTGACGGCACTGGAGCAGGAATATGCGGCCTATCTTACTTTATGCAGGCCACTGATGGAGATCAGCCGGTATGGAGAGCTCTCCGGTGTAAAAGTCTGGTATGAAGACTTCCGGAATGCTGCCGGTGAGAAGCGTGCCTTTTTTAAGGATGGCATTGCGGTCCTGATCAGGGCGGGGGAGAGTGCGATGATCATCAAACTGCAGGAGCCTTTTGCTGTATTCCGCTTCCATGATTCGAGAATGGTCGCCGCAATGGAGGAATATCTGAGTCGTGTCGACCCTGGGAGTGTGATGGAAGAGGTACTGCGGGAGATTGACAGGCGACTTTTGCGAGATTGACAGGCACTTTTGCGAGATTGTCTGGGCACTTTTATGGGAGTGGAGGATGGCTTTTTGACCAGATATGAGAAAAGAGCGTATCCTGGTCATGCCTGCCTGTTATGGTCCGTGCGCATATAAGGGGCTTTTACGACCAGTTCAGCAGAAAACACGGTAGCTAGTCATATGACCATGAAATAATATGACATTGTATATATCTTTTTCGGGATCATGCTGGTGTCCTTTGGAGTTTGTGCATGACTATAACTTAAGAAAAGAAGCTTTTCAGTCAAGAAGCTGCTTCAGGAAGGCGATCATTCTGGATCTACCGGTTGACTGGATAGAGCAGAATAGCAGAAGCTAGTCAACCAGGGGATGCTTTTCCGCGGTAAAAAAGCACGTAAAAACTCAGGAGGCAAGCAGGAGCGTGTCAGTTTTCAAAGAAAGCCCTTGACAAAGCCATGTCAAGGGCGTATCTTATCAATAGTACAACGATGTACTAAAACGTTGTACTTCAGGTCTGGTCCTGAATTCCGGCCCGGTAGGGTCCGTCACAATCCGTGCAGGAAGTCTGAAGGATCAGGCCGTGCATGATCAGCACAGTAGAAACAGAAATACATCTTTAAAAGAAAGAGGGAGACCATGGACAAGGTGATTATCGGTGGTGGCCAGGGCTTCTGGGGCGACAGCCCGGATGCAGCCATTCACATGGCCGAGAAGGCGAACCTGAACTATCTTGCCTGCGACTATCTGGCAGAGCTGACGCTCTCCATCATGGCAAGGCAGAAGCTGAAGAATCCGGCAGCAGGATATGCCAGAGACTTCATCCAGCTCTTTGACGGCGTGATTGACAACGCTGTGAAGAAGAACATCGGAATTCTCACCAATGCCGGCGGCATGAATGTCGAAGGCTGCGTGGAAGCGATGAAGGCAGTTGTTGAGAAGCACGGCTATTCCGGATACAAGATCGGCTATGTGACAGGCGATGACCTGACCGGCCAGATCGAGGATATGTGGAACCAGGGCGTGAAGTTCGAGAACATCGACGGCGATGTCGACGGCATCACGGACTTCGCAGAAGTCAAAGATAAGATTGTCAATGCAAATGTCTATTTCGGTCATGAGCCGACACTGGAGTGCCTGAATGCAGGTGCCAATGCCGTCATCACCGGACGTTCGACGGACTCTGCACTGTTCCTGGCACCGGTCATGAAGGAGCTTGGCATCGCGCCGGATGACTGGACGAACCTTGCACGCGGCATCATGGTCGGCCATCTGCTGGAGTGCGGCGGCCAGGGCGCCGGCGGCAACTTCGAATATGACTGGAGAAGTGTTCCGCGGATGGACGAGCTCGGTTTCCCGATCGCAGAGATCTCGAGAGACGATTTCCACATCACAAAGGCACCGGACTGCGGCGGCCTGATCTCCGAAGAGTCCTGCAAGGAGCAGTTCCTCTATGAAGTACACGATCCGGCAAACTATGTGACACCGGACGTTGTTGTTGATATCTCCAAGGCAACCCTGACCCAGGACGGGGACAACCGTGTCCGCGTCGGCAACGTCCAGGGTAAGCCAAGACCGGATACCCTGAAGCTTTCCATCGGCTATCTTGCCGGCTACAAGGTCTCCTGCATGCTGTCCTTCGCATGGCCGGATGCCTATGAGAAGGCAAAGTACTGCGCAGAGCTCATCATGAAGAAGATGGCGAGAAAGGGCCTGAAGGCAACCGATGTCCGCATCGATTACATCGGCCTGAACTCCCTGCATCTCGATGTTGCAGATATGAGTCCGGAACTCGTCAAGAACATGAACGAGGTCGTCATGCGGATCGCGATCCGCACAGACACCAAGGAAGAGGCTTATAAGCTTGTTCCGGAAATCTCCCCGATGCAGCTGAACGGACCTCCGGGAGCAAGCTTCTTCGGCGGCAGATCCAGAGTGCAGGAAGTCATCGGTCTGTGGCCGACCCTGATTCCGAGAGATCTCGTGAAACTGACACCGCACATCATTACGGTATAACCCATCTGCAGAAAGGAAGTAGTCATCATGAGTGAAATGTATCTGAACCAGATCGCACATGGTCGTTCCGGCGATAAGGGCGATACCAGCAATGTCTGTATCTTCGCAAGAAAGCCGGAATACTATGAGATCATCAAGAGAGAAGTCACCGTTGAGAAGGTGAGAGAATATTTTGGAGATATGGTGAAGGGCGAGATCATCCGCTATGAAGTTCCGAGCCTGAACGGCTTCAACTTCGTCATGAAGCATGCGCTTGGCGGCGGTTCCACCCATTCCCTTCGCCTTGACAGCCTTGGCAAGTCCATGGGCTCCGCATTCATGCGGATGCGCATCGAGTGCGAGCTTCCGCCGGTCGTGGAGAGAGAACTTGCACCGTGGCTGAAGAAATAAAACGATAAAGCATGGATGAAGAGGACTGTGGAGCTTCTCGATCAGAACTACTCCTGCAGTCCTCTTTTAGAAGGAGACTGAAAATATGGATAAGAAAGCATTACAGGGCGTCGTCGTCCTGGACCTCACGAAGGTGCTGGCAGGGCCGTACTGCGGCAGCATTCTGGCTGATTTCGGCGCAGACGTCATCAAGATTGAGCCGCAGAAGGGTGAGGACGGCAGATACTATGGCCCGTACCTGAATGGCGAGAGCCTGTATTTCGGCAATCTGAACCGCGGCAAGCGGGATATCACCCTGAACCTGAAGAGCGAAGAGGGCAAGGAGATCTTCAAGAAACTGGTCATGAAGGCCGATATGGTCATCGAGAACTTCCGGCCCGGCGTCATGGACCGCCTGGGTCTTGGCTATGAGGATCTGAAGAAGATCAATCCGCGGATCATCTACGGCGCGATCTCCGGCTTCGGCAAGGGCAGCCCGTATGAGAAACTCGGCGGGTACGATATCATCTCCCAGGCCATGGGCGGACAGATGAGTGTCACCGGCCAGGAAAATGATCCGCCGACGAGATCCGGTAATGCGATCGGTGATGTCCTTGGCGGCATGAACCTTGCACTTGGTCTGCTCGTCGCGCTGCAGGCAAGAAATGTCACGGGTGAGGGCCAGTATGTGGATGTTGCGCTGGTTGACTCCGTCGCAGCTTCCCTTGAGCAGGCATGGCAGCGCTATTTCGTCTCCGGCAAGCTCCCGATCCGCCACGGCAACTACTACGATGCGATCGCACCGTATGATTCCTATATGGCAAGCGACGGGTATCTCGTCATCGGCTGCGGCAACCAGGCCCTCTTCGAGGTATTCTGCCGCGAGCTGCTGCACAGAGAGGATCTGATCACCGATCCGCGCTTCCTCGATGTCCCGCTCCGCGTCAAGAACAACAAAGAGTTCAAGGTCATCGTCGAGGAGTGGCTCTCCGATAAGACCGTGGATGAGGCGGTGGATATGCTCCGCGCAGCCCGTATCCCGTCCGGCCCGATCTGGGATCTGAAGCAGCTCTCCGAGAGTGAGCACGCAAAGGCCAGGGGCATGTTCGTCGAAGTTGAGCATCCGGTTGCAGGCACCATGAAACTGAATGCATCCCCGATCAAGCTTTCCGACACGCCGGCGAAGGTCCGCACTGCACCGCCGGTTCTCGGCGCCGACAACGAAGTGATCCTGAAGGATCTCGGCTACAGCGAAGAAGAGATCGCAGAACTGAAGGAAAAGAAGGTCATCTGATAAAAACCTCATCAGATCAACTGAACTGATAAAATGCGAAAAAGTTGAAATGTTTCAATTATTTCTTGCGAAATAGATGAAGCATTTCAACTTTTCTTGATTTCTATCGATATCCGCGGTATAGCGAGTCTAGAAGTGTGTACGGAGAAGGCTGAAGGGAGGTTTGTGATGGAGATGGTTCGAAGGTTTTATGATTCCTTGAAATTAAGGCAGGACGACATAAAAGGTCTGTCAGCCTCAGAAACTATGGTGAGAAATTTAATCCACCATATGCGATCCGAATTTCTGAGAATAAGATGGGTTGGAAAGAAGGATTGCTTTCCGTTCCGCTTTATGCTGTTTTTTGCATATTGGCTTCGTGATCCGCTCCGGGACGCCAGGAGAAGAATCTCGAGAATAAGATGACCCATCAGGAGCGTATTTGTCTGCTTGACAAATACGCTCCTTTCATGCATACTTAGTACAACGATGTACTAAATGAAATCCGGTGTAACTTTGCCTGCTATTGTCATGGAGGTCTGATATGCGTGAAGTGGTCATTGTCGGCGCAGCAAGAACGCCGATCGGGAAGTTTGGCGGGGCGCTTGCCGCGTGCTCTGCTGTGGATCTTGGAATTGTCGCTGTCGATGCAGCACTCGAACGCGCCGGCGTGGCGAAGGATGCGGTTGATCAGCTGATCTTTGGAAATGTCCTGCAGGCTGGCCTTGGCCAGAATCCTGCGCGCCAGGTCGTGGTCAGGGGAGGATTCCCGATCGAGGTCCCGGCATTTACCGTGAATGCGGTCTGCGGTTCCGGACTGCTTGCCGTGAACCAGGCGGCGGACCAGATCGCGCTGGGCCACGCGGATGTGATCGTAGCCGGCGGCATGGAGAGCATGTCGAACGCACCGTATCTGCTTGACAAGGCCCGTTTTGGCTACCGGATGAATGATGGGAAGATCGTGGATTCCATGGTGCATGATGCGCTCTGGGATATCTACGGGGACTATCATATGGGCATCACGGCGGAGAACATCGCTGAGGAATACGGGATCACCAGAGAGATGCAGGATCACTTCGCAGCGGTGAGCCAGCAGAAGTGCGAAGCAGCGAGAGCAGCACATCTCTTCGACGCGGAGATCGCCCCGGTGACGATCAAAGGACGCAAGGGTGACGTGGTGGTCGATGCGGACGAAGGCCCACGCGACGGCGTGACCGATGAGAGTATCGCAAAGCTTCGCCCGGCATTTACACCGGATGGGACGGTGACGGCTGCCAATGCTTCTTCGATCAATGACGGTGCAGCAGCGGTTGTCCTGATGAGCCGGGAAAAGGCGGAAGAACTCGGGATCAAACCAATTGCTTCCTATATAATAGGGACATCTGTCGGCTGCGATCCGGCAACGATGGGGCTCGGTGCCGGAAAAGCGGCTGTTGCTGCAATGGAAAAGGCCGGCTTAACGGTTGACGATCTCGCCGTCATCGAGGCCAATGAGGCATTTGCCTCCCAGTCGATCGCCTCTGCAAAGATTGCAGGCTGGAATGACCCTGTGGGAACCCCTGCGGATATGCTTGAGAAGGTGAATCCGCATGGCGGCGCTATTGCGCTCGGGCATCCGGTCGGTGCATCCGGCTGCAGAATCCTGGTGACGCTGCTCTATGAACTGGCACGCAGAGCGGGACGTGCAGAGAACGAGGGCAGAGCGCTTACCGGTCTTGCAACCCTCTGTGTCGGAGGCGGTATGGGCGTAGCAGCGATTGTGAGGCGGTGAGCGTGAGTTTTTGCATGATTTATTAAGGAAGATATGGTAACACTGAAAGATATTGCTGAAAAAACAGGCTTCTCACAGAGCACGGTTTCTATCGTGCTCCGTGGTCTTTCGGAAGAAAGACATATTCCGGATGAGACGAGAATCCGGATCCAGGAGACGGCGCGGAGCCTCGGTTATACGCCAAATACCTCGGCCAAGAGGCTGAGAAGCGTGACCGCGGTCAAGACGATCGCTATTTTCTGGGCAAATGACTTCCGCCGTGAGATGGTCGCGCATTTCTTCCAGGGCGTCTATCAGTATATGCTGAAGAATGCCCCGGAGTATGAGATCATCATCTGCCCGTATAATCCGGGGAAGCTTGATGAAGCGGTGAGTGCCGTGCGGCTCAGTATGTATGCGGGCTGTATCGTCTGTAATGCCGCTGAGAATGATCTCGCCTATCTGGATGGCCTCGACACCCTGTGCCCGATCGTGGTCTACAACAGACCATCCGAGCGATATTCCTATGTGCAGGTGGATAATACAGACATCGGGAAATGCGCTGCGAGGGAGCTGGTCCGGGACGGCTGCGGCCATCTGGTTCTGATCTCGGACCGCATGGCATTCCCCTATCTGATCTCGAGAGCACGCGGTTTTGAAGAGGCCGGGAAAGAGGAAGGCCTTGTGGTTGAGACGATTCTCACAAGAGATCCTTCTATTATAATAGGAAGAGATCTGGCAGGGACGGTACTGCACGCGCTCGGACATACCGGCCCGGATGGGAAACCGCTGCGCACGGGGATCTTCATCTGCTCGTCCGATCAGACGACCTTCGGTCTTGTGAGCGGGTTGAATGACCTGGACGTGCACTTTCCGCAGGATGTCTCACTGATTACAGTCGGGACCGGCAGTGATGCGCTCTATGCCTGCTTTTTGCCGAAGCTGTCCGTCATCCAGATCCCGCTGGAGCAGATGGCAGAGGCCTGCGCGGGGCGGATCCATGAAATGATCGAGCACCGGGAGACGGCACAGAAGAAAGTGACGGTTCCGTTCCGCTATGTACAGGGAAATACAACCAGGAATCGATAATACAGACTGATCTCAGATCGGATAGCAGAACAGTGCCCGGAAGGAAGAAAACGGGCACTGTTCTCTTTGTCTGGCAAGAGATTCCGGGCAAAAATACTAGATGTTGGGGGTCTGGGGCCTCCGGGCACAAATTGTATGAAGTGCACACACAATTTGAAAAAATCAAGAAAAAACGGTTGACAAACGCATTTGTACATGATATACTATCTCTTGCATCACCTCTGAGGCGCGCTTGCGAATCCTGATCGATTACGCCGGCCACAGACAGATGCGATTAGTACTGAACATTGGTACGGGAACGTATTCAGATCATGGAGAAATACTCAAGAGGCTGAAGAGGCGCCCCTGCTAAGGGTGTAGGTCGGGTGACCGGCGCGAGGGTTCAAATCCCTCTTTCTC
>CACZQN010000020.1 GCA_902783375.1 uncultured Lachnospiraceae bacterium
AAAGATGAATTCATGCTCCGCGCTGGCCTGAGACTTCATCTTTTCTAAGCAAAGCGGAGCGACAAATCTATTTCCTGGTTAAGAGAATGATTTCATGTATGAAACAGCATATATAAACGGATAAGGAGAGTGAGCGTATGAAGGTTTTATTGATTAACGGCAGTCCGCATGCGAAGGGCTGTACCTGGAGAGCGCTGGAAGAGATCCGGAAGACCCTCGAGGGGGATGGCGTCGAGGCGGAGATCATCCATATCGGCAACAAGGACATCAGAGGCTGTATCAGCTGCGGGTCTTGCTTTAAGACCGGGAAGTGTGCTTTCAACGATATCGTGAATGAGGTCGCGCCGAAGTTTGAGGAGGCGGATGGCCTGGTGATCGGCTCGCCGGTCTATTATGGCTCTGCCAATGCAACTGCGGTCGCGTTCATGGATCGTCTGTTCTACAGCACCCATTTTTCGAAGGATTTCAAGGTCGGTGCGGCGGTTTCGTCCTGCAGGCGCGGTGGAAACTCTGCAACATTTGATGAGCTGAACAAGTATTTCACAATCTCCGGGATGCCGGTCGCTTCCGGTCAGTACTGGAACGCGGTGCACGGTTTCACTGCTGAGGATGTGGAGAAGGACCTTGAAGGCCTGCAGCAGATGCGGACCCTGGCTCATAACATGGCATTCCTGATCAAAGCGATTGCCCTGGGCAAGGAGAAATATGGCCTGCCGGAGAGGGAAGCGTTTACCAGAACGAATTTCATGGATGGGAAGTAAAAAACAGAAGATTGCACATTGGAGGGAGTAGCGTGACAAATCGTGCTGATGCACGATTTGTCACGCGGGTCGGTGCTGTGCGACAGAGAGGGGCAACATGAAATATATTACATTTGCAGGAAGTGACCGGAAGGTTTCGACGATTGTACCGGGGACGATGCGGATCGCGGGTCTCAGCCCGAAGCAGTTCCGGGAACTTTTGGCGGCAGCAGAGGAGTGCGGCATCAATTTCCTGGACTTTGCAGATATTTATGGCGGCGGCAGAAGTGAGAGCCTGATGGGCGAGTTGCTGGCGGCGGAGCCATCGCTCAGAGAGAAATTCGTGATCCAGTCAAAATGTGCGATCCACAGACAGAACGGGATCGGGTTTTATGATTTCAGCAAGGAATATATTCTGGAGGCAGTTGACGGGATTCTTCAGAGACTGCAGACGGAGTATCTTGATGTCCTGCTGCTGCACCGGCCGGATGCTCTGATGGAACCGGAAGAGGTCGCAGAGGCCTTCGACAGCCTGAAGCGTTCCGGAAAGGTCCGGATGTTCGGCGTCAGCAATATGAGTCCGGTCCAGATGCAGTGGCTTGGCAGTGCGCTCTCCGTCCCTCTCGTGGCGAATCAGATGCAGCTCTCCGCAGCATTTACATCCATGCTCGACGGGAACCTGAATGCGAACACCCAGACAGATGCCGGCATCATGCGGGACGGTGGGACGCTGGAATACTGCCGCATGAATGATATCGTCCTGCAGAGCTGGTCCTCCCTGCAGTTCGGCAGATTTGAAGGAAGCTTTATCGGTTCTGAGAAATATCCGGAGCTGAATGCGGTTCTTGAGACACTCGCCGAAAAATATGGAATCACACCTGCTGCGGTGGCGCTGGCATGGATTCTCCGGATTCCAGGCAAGTTCCAGGCCGTGATCGGGACCACAAGTCCTGCACATCTGAGAGAGGCGGCGGCAGCGGCCGATGTTGCCCTCTCCCGTGAGGAGTGGTATCGCATCTATCTGGCGGCAGGAAACCAGTTGCCGTAAATGAAAAAGCCGATCATAGAGCCTGTATTCCGGAAGTGTTATAAAATAACGGAACGTAACAAGAGTCGTTCACTCCGAGAGGAGGCTGGGTATGTCGAAGATTGTGTTGCTGGCCTTGCTGATCGTCACTTGTATTCATCTCTGCGATTGTTTCCGGGATGATCCCAGGAGAAATAAGACGAAGCCGTTTCTTCTTCTGCTGATTCTGGCCTGGTACCTGCTCGCGGAGAAGGGGGAGATCAACCGCTTTCTGGTGCTGGCGCTGATTGCCAGCTGGATCGGTGATGTCCTCCTGATCCTGCCGGGAAATAAGTGGTTTATGATCGGCGGAACAAGTTTCCTGCTGAGTCATTTTTTCTTTATCCTGACATATCTCGAAAACATCCGGGATTATCTGATCCAGCATCTGACGTTCATCCCGGGAACTGCAGGAATGGTGCAGGTGATAGAGACCGAGGGTGTCAGAGGCATAAACGATGGCCTTGTTCTGCTGGTCGCGGCAGTCCTTTACGGGGGGATCACGTTCCTTGTCATGCGTGCAGTGGCGCCGCATACGCCAGGAAGCATGGTTCTGCCGATGGGACTCTACCTTGTGACCAACAGCCTGATGAATCTCGGGGCATTGATTCAGTGGCTCATTTCCGGGAGTATCTATGCAGTGGTCGCGTGGATTGGTGCCCTGCTGTTCTTTGTCTCAGATTGCCTGCTCTTCCTGGTGCGGTATCATGAGAAGAAAGATCTGATCCCCAGAAGGCATTTCCTGGTGATGCTGGCATATATCGCAGGAGAACTGCTGATCACAATCGGAATCTGGGGTATTTTACGGTAAAGAGTGTAAGAGTTGTATAGTGCTGCGTGCGGCGTGAAAGGGAAAGATGAAAGAAATCAGTATCCATGAGATTGGTCCTGTCGGAATCGGGCAGGTGGAGGATGCGGCTGCCGGTACGGGCTGTACCGTCATCGTCGCGAAGGATGGCATGCGTGCCGGACTGGATGTGCGGGGCGGCGGCCCTGCGTCGCGGGAGACCCAGCTGCTGAATCCGCTGATGGCGGCACAGGTGATCCATGCAGTCGTGCTTGGCGGCGGCAGTGCCTTTGGCCTCGGTGCGGCAAATGGCGTGATGGCTTGTCTTGAGGAGCGGAGGATCGGCCTGCCGGTCGGTGTCACGCAGGTGCCGCTGGTGGTGCAGTCGGATATCTTTGACCTCTCCGTGGGCGATCCATTTACAAGACCGGACCCCGCCATGGGATATGAAGCGGCAAGAAGGGCCCTGGAAGCCCCGAACTACCGGGACGGGAATTTCGGCGCGGGCTGTGGCGCGACGGTCGGGAAGATCTGCGGCATGGGACGCGCGGTGAAGACCGGCATCGGAAGCTTTGCCGTGCAGGTCGGAGAACTGAAGGTCGGTGCGATCTCCGTCGTGAATGCGGTCGGCGATATCTTCGACTGGAAAAGCGGTAAGCAGATCGCTGGACCGCTGTCAGAAGACGGAAGCGCATTCCTGCGGACCGCGGAGATCATGAAGGAGCGTTATGAAAAGGCGGGCGATATCCCCACCAACACCACCATCAGCATCGTCCTCACGAATGCATCTTTCCGGAAGGCGGAACTCTGCAAGATCGCGGGGATGGCGCACGACGGCTATGCCCGGTCCATTCACCCGGTTCATACGTCCATGGATGGAGACAGCATCTACGCGGTCTCCGTCGGGGATGTGCAGGCGGATCAGGATCTTGTCGGGACGCTTGCTGCGGAAGTGATCAGCGAAGCGATCCTCCGGGCTGTGACCAGTGCGGAGAGTGCGTACGGAATCCATGCAGTAAGAGATCTTTTCCGGTGAATCAGTGAACCAGCGCAGTGAACGTAAACTGAATCAATTTCCATTCATCGCCCTGAAGCTGGAACACTTCGGTGGTCATGAAATGATGGGTGGTCGGGTTGCCGCCGAGCAGAAGACCATAGTCGACATCGGAGAGGGCGATCTGGACATCTCCGTATTCGCGAACCTCCTGATTATGCAGGACGATCTCTGTCGGCTGGAAGATTTTTCTGTCGAATGCATCCCTCTCGTGGTCGAGCCCGCAGTTCATCCCGATATGGACAAAATAGCACTCCGGGTCGCAGATCTCGCGCATCGTCTTGCTGTCCGCCTTCTGAGCCGAACAGGCTTCCGCTGATTCTGCCATCAAGTGTGGTGAGGAGATGGCAGATGACATAGGGGCGGTTTTTCGATGTCGTTACTGGATTCGTCATTTTTGTGATGCTGCTTTCTTTTGCTGTGTCAGGAATACACAGAGGACTGTGATTCCGATGAAAATGATCATGAGCCAGAAGATCAGTGTATAACTCTGCAGATGATCATAGATGAAGCCGATCATTGCCGCATAGATCGCATAGGAGACGGTGGTGCAGAGCGAGACAATCGGATAGACTGTTCCGTAATTTTCCACGCCAAATGTCTCGCGGGTCATCATGACGACGCCGACGGTGGCGATGGAATAAGCCAGGCCGATCAGGGCTGCGCCGAGGATCAGGGCAAATCCGGCATGGATAAACAGGATGGCCAGGATGCCGAGTGTGATTGCGGCCACCATCGTGAGGATGCCCTTCTTGACGCCGATGTGATCGATCAGCACGCCTAGGATCAGTTTTCCGGAGGTGTTGGCAATCATGCTGGCGGACAGCATGGCAGCGCCGACACCTGCGCCGAGACCATAGGATTCCGAGACGCCGGGGAAATGCTGAACCACGGCGGTCAGCAGACCGCCCATGGTCGCATAGAGTGCGACGATGAGGACCAGAGCAAGGGAAACCTTCGTGCGGTTTCCGGCTGGGCTGCCTTCCGCGCCGGCCGGATTCTTTGCGGCACCTTTCTTTGTGGCAGCGGTGGAACCGGCAGCATTTGCAGCAGCCTTCGCAGCTGCGATTTCCATGGATCTCTCCGTCTCGCCGTAAGGGATATCGCCGACGAACGCCGGTGTAAATCCGATCGGCAGCAGGATCAGCGGCAGATACAGCAGAACCATCAGTCCTGCCGATACCAAGTAGGCTGTGCGCCAACCGACTGCCTGGATGATGGAAGAAAAGATCGGTGAAAAGATTGCACTCGCAAGACCGCTGCAGCCCATCACGATGCTGGTCATCGTCCCGTTGCTGGCGTGGAACCAGTTGTTGACAACCATGGTTGTCATCACGACGCCGGTCAGACCGGTTGAGAAACCACGGATGATGTTCAGCGCATACATGAGCCAGACGTTGTTGCACATTGCCAGCAGCGCGGTGGCGCAGACCGTTACGGCGGCGCTAAAAATCAGGACAGAGCGAAATCGCTTCTCGGACAGTAGCCTGCCGGTTACGACACCGCCAACCGCGAAGAGAAGGTTACAGAGTGTCATGGTCAGGCTGACGCTGCCGCGTCCGACCCCGAAGGACTCGGCGATCGGGGTGAAGAACAGGCCGGCGATGTTGGTGGTCAGACCGACACCGGCGGCGGTGGCGCCGCAGAGGGCGGCCAGGACCATGATATAGCGGGCTTTCATTTTCATCATAATACTTCCACCTTATCGGGAAATGACATTTGCCAACGTTTTTTCCTTTTACGTCCAGGTCTGGCAGATTACGGCTGCGCGTCGAAATCCATTGCCATCTGAGCGTACCGTTCGACCTGCTCCGGTGTTGCGTTGTAGTAGCGGACGTTCTTGTCGACTTTCCTGATGGCTTCCATTTCTTCGTCTGTCAGGCTGAAATCGAACAGATCAAAGTTATCGTGGATGTGCTGCGGATTGCGGGAACCCGGGATGACGACGTTGCCACTCTGGATATGCCAGCGCAGGATGATCTGTGCAGGAGTCTTGCCGTATTTCTCACCAAGTTCTGCGAAAATCGGCTCTTCCTGGAGGGCCTTGTCGCCGTGGCCAAGCGGATACCATGCCATCAGACCCATGCCGGTCTTCGCAAGGACCTGCTTGAGCTCGGTCTGCGGATAATATGGATGCGCCTCCACCTGAACGATCTGCGGCTTGATTTCAGCAGTCTCAATGATCTCTTCCAGCTTATCGATCGGGAAGTTCGAAAGACCAAGCGCCTTGACCTTGCCTTCCTTGTATGCCTTCTCCATCATCTGATAGCCGGCCTTCCAGTTCCCGGCAGGCTGATGCAGGAAAAGAAGATCGACATAATCCACGCCCAGTCTCGCAAGAGAAGCATCCACTGCATTTTCATCTTCATAGACACTCGGCCAGAGCTTTGTCACCAGGAAAATTTCCTCTCTTGCGACGTCGCTCTTTGCGATCGCCCTTCCCGTTGCGCGCTCGTTCATGTATGCATTCGCAGTATCAATCAGACGAACACCATCCTGCAGAGCAGCGTAGACAGCCTTTTCCGTATCCTCCGGAGAAAAAGTGAAAACTCCAATACCATCCATCGGCATCTTCACGCCATTATTCAATGTTAAAAATTCCATGACCCCTTCCTTTCTGCACCGCACCTCCGGCGGCGAACCCCGTTTGCTGAGCTTCTGTCGGTCCTGAACAGTAACTTTGATCGAAGCAATAAATTCTTGCCGGGCTTGAACAGTTCCCTTGATCGAAGCAATCTCCCTTCAGGACACTACCATCATAGATGACAAAGAACAAAAAGTACAATGCCGCTTGCGAAATCTACTATAATCTGCGAGAATAGTAAAAAAAGCGAGATCCGTTCGACGGACAGTGGGGAGCGAAACAGCATTCCGCGCTCGCGCGAGAATGCTGAGGCGCGAGACACGGAGCTTGGAACAGGCGGAGAGGAGTATTCAAATTATGACAGATTTCGAAAAGCGGGTGACGATGGACTGCTCGGACTTTGTGCTGCTGGCGGACTATGTGCCGGGCATCGTCCAGGAGATCCGCTATTATTCTACCTATAATTTTATCGGTGACCGCATCGACGGTTACGAAGAGCCGGTTGCGCTACTCACGAAGGAAGCGGCTCGGGCATTGAAGATGGTCAGCAACGAATTGAATGTCCAGGGATACCGGCTGAAGGTTTTTGATGCCTACCGCCCCGCAAACGCAGTGAAGCACTTTGTCCTGTGGGGAATCGATGATCTGGATCTCCGAATGAAACCATTTTTCTATCCGGACCTTGAAAAGCAGGAACTGTTCGCGAAGGGCTATATCGCGAAGATGTCGAGCCACAGCCGCGGGAGCGCCGTGGATCTGACACTGCTTGACATGCAGACGGGAAAAGAAGTCGATATGGGAAGCCCGTTTGATCTTTTTAACGAGATTTCCCATCCCGACAGCAGAGCCGTGACGGACGAACAGTACCGGAACCGCATGCTGCTGCAGAAGGTGATGGTGCGGAACGGATTCAAGCCGATCGACTGCGAATGGTGGCATTTCGCGCTGGCAGATGAGCCATTCCCGGACACCTACTTCGAATTCCCGGTATCCGCAGCCTATCTGAAGCGGTAAAAGAAGTTTTGCAACGAATTATTTTGTGAATTACGGATAAGATGCGGGGAAAAGTCTCTTTATCCGTAACTGAATCATTTGTTTATCAGGCTGTCCAAGGACAGCCTACGGATAAGCAAGGCGTTCCGAACGTGTTATACGTAAAAAGCGTATCAGAAATTACATGAAAAGAGAAATATAGTTCACAAATCAAGAACTCTTCAAAACAGGGTTACGGATAAAGAGAAAAAAACAGGGCCTTTTATCCGTAAACTGAATTTCTGAAAAAAGAGAATTACGGATAAATCAAGAATCTAGCATATCTTATCCGTAGCATCCCGGCCCGCGCGGGGCTGAGAAAAGAGATATCCCGGCCCGAAGGGCCCTAGAAAAGAGATATCTCAACCCGTGGTGGAGTTGAGAAAAGAGAAACCGGGCCAAAGGGGAATTCAAGAAAAGAGACATATCCGGCCTGTGCCGGAGATTATATTTATTACTATCTTTTATGAAGGAGGTCACGAAGATGACGATGTATGTATCTGATGAACGTGTGAAGCAGACGCTTTCGGAGATTATTGGATGGCTGAAAGCGGAGCCGGTGGAGACGGGACGGCTCAGGATGCGTCCGTTTGAGGAGAAGGACTTTGACGATTATTATGCGATCATCTCCTCGGAAACGGTCCAGAAGATGGCCGGAATGGATGCTTATACGGAGGAAGAGGCAAGGACTTCTCTCTTTCCGCAGGTGCTGGCCCTCGGGGAGAAGCTGCAGGCGACCTATGCGGTAGAGCGGGTAGAGGATGAGAAGGTGATTGCCTCCTTCAGTTTTGAGATGTATCCGCGCATGCGGAAGGAACGTTCCCTCGCAGATAAGAAGGGCATCTCGATTGCATTTATGGTATTGGAAGCAGCACAGAACAGAGGTTATATGCGTGAACTCCTTCCGGCAGTGCTGGATTATCTGCTGGAACAGCATGGACTTGACTATGTCAATGCAGGATACTTTTCCTTTAATGAAGCATCCAGAAGGCTGCAGGAATCTGCCGGGATGTTCTGGTTTATGAGTGATACCTATGAATTCCATGGCCAGAAGATCATCACCCATGAGACGATCCGCTTCCGGAAGAAGGCAGCAGCAGAGGCTGCTCCTGCGGCAACGGCTGCGGTCCGCAGAACGCCATCCGGCGGGCGGGAACTTCGCGTCGGCATGGATCTTTCCGGTGTGGCGGATCAGATCACACTGCCGGATAATGAAAGTTATGAAGTGATCTCCAAGGTGGCTTATCTGATCGGGGTACCGGTCTGGATCTTCGAGCACGAGAAGCAGCCGCCGAAGAAAGAATATTATGATCAGATGGAGAAGGAGAAGCCGGCAAGAATCATCCGGAATCTCTCGGTCCTGCGCAATGGTGCGCTGATCAATTATACCAAGATCCGGAATGCGATTGTCGAGGAGAACCGCGGCATCTCCGGGATGAAGGAGTACCTGTCGGAGACCTGCATGGAGTCGCTGAAGGAGGACGGCGTCCATCTTGGCGGTGGTGAGAATGATATCCGGAAATACATCATCTGGCTGAATCTGGAGATTCAGAACCGCATCAACAACTGCAAGGATCTGTTCCCGGCTGATGTTGACTGGAACCAGCTGTCGAAGATTTTCGTGATGCCGGACGGCCTCAATGAGGATGGCATGCATCTGGCGAGACGGACCTATCAGCAGAATATGCGGGCTTATCCGTATCGCCGCTATATGAACTGGCCGGTTGAGTGGAAGGGAAATATCCTGAAGAATGATCGTACTTTTCTGGCGCTGCTGGCTGAGTGGAACGGTGAGAAGCCGGCGGCAGAGCCGGCTGCGGTCAGCGCTTTAGGTACGGAAGGAGCTGCGGCTGCAGGAGCAGAAGCTGCCGGCAGTGCAGCAGGTGTGAAGCAGGTGGTCGTTCTGCTGAAGGGTGAGCTGGATGCTGCGAAGCTTGCGGAGCAGTTCCCGGGAGCAGAGGTGGTCGTGCTCTCCGGTGATGATGCGCTGTTCGCTGCGGAGAAGGAACATCTGCAGAAAGAAGCCGTGAAGCAGGCGTTTGAAAAGAAACTTGCTGCGGCGCTGACGATCAATCTCGGCCAGGTCGTCGAAGAAGCACTGGCAGAAACCGGGGCGACGATGCGCGAGGATGAGAAGGCAGCCTTCCTTGCCGGATACGGCCTCGAGAAATTTGTCCTGAAACTGAACGAAGATCATGATCTTCGGATCTCCCTGCAGTAATAATATGAAGAAGACATTTACAGTTGACAAAGTATTTTATCAGAAATTGTTCCGCATCGCCCTGCCGGTCATGTTTCAGAACCTGATGCTGGCATCCGTGGCGGCAGGGGATGCGCTGATGCTGGGGAGACTCGACCAGAATTCGATGGCCGCTGTCTCCCTGGCGACCCAGATCCAGTTCGTCCAGAACATCCTGGTCGGGGCATTTGTCGCAGCCCTGACGATCCTCGGGGCCCAGTACTGGGGCAAGGAAGATAAGGCAACAATCACGGACCTGACCAATATGACGATGCGTCTGTCTGTCGGGCTGTCGGCGCTCTTTTTCCTCGGCTGCGTCCTGTTTCCGGAAACCCTGATGAAGCTGTTCGCGGGGGATCCGGAGCTGATCCGGATCGGTGCCGGGTATCTGCGGATCGCCGGCTGGTCGTACCTGCTGACCGGTATTTCACAGGTTTATCTTGGAAATATGAAGGTGACGGATCATGTGACCCGCAGTGCATGGATCAGCTCCGGCGCGGTCGTGCTGAACATCCTGTTCAATGCGATCTTCATCTTCGGACTCTTCGGGATTCCGGCGATGGGGGCACGTGGCGCCGCTCTTGCAACCCTGCTGGCCCGGGCGATCGAACTCGCATGGGCGGTGATTTCTTCTTTCGGGAAGGACTATGTAAGACCGGATCTTGCAGGTATTCTGGGACTGCGGAAGACGGCGAAGGGGCAGGCTGCAGCGGTGAAGTCTGCGACAGAAAAGTCTGCAGGAGTACAGGCCACCGCAGGTGATGTCCGTACGGGCAGTCTCTGGGGGGACTTCTGCCGGTGCATGCTGCCGCTTCTCGGTGCGTCCGCCCTGTGGGGGATCGGGTTTACGTCCTATACGGCTGTCATGGGCCATCTCGGCACGGATGCGGCAGCAGCGAATTCTGTCTCTGCGGTTGTCAGAGACCTGATGTGCTGTCTCAGCAACGGCGTTGCGGCCGCGGCAGAAATCATGGTCGGCAATGAGCTCGGCAGCGGCCATCTCGAACGAGGAAAAGAGTACGGAATCCGGCTTTCGAGACTCTCCATCGTGCTGGGCATTTTCAGCATGATCGTGATTCTGCTCGTGACCTGGCCGGTCGTGCATTTCATGATTCTGACCGATGAAGCCAGAAAGCTGCTCGTCGGAATGATGATCATCATGGCCGTCTATATGATCGGCAGAACGGTCAACACGGTCGTGATCAACGGTGTCTTTGGCGCCGGCGGCGACACGCTCTTTGATATGTACAGCCTGGCCGTGATGATGTGGGGGATCGCCGTACCACTGGCATTCCTCGGGGCATTTGTCTTCCACTGGCCGGTGCTGGTCTGCTACGCCTGCACCTGTGTCGACGAGGTCGGCAAATTCCCATGGGTGTATGCACATTTTAAGAAGTACAAATGGGTACGAGATCTGACGAGGTGAAAGGCCGAATATGCAGGTGAACAGGATGGAAGAGAAAAACTATGACGAGATGATAGAACTGGAACTGCTGCGGGAGATTGCGAAGAATGGCCGCAAAGAGGCGGAGCGGGCGCGTGTCATGGAGATTGCTTCGATGGCGTTCGCACTGGCGATCATCATCAGTCTTGCGATTCTTGTGCCGCGGACGGTGTCTCTTGTGCGCAATGCCGGTGAAACGATGGCCAGGGCCGAGAAGGTTGCGGAGGATGCAGAGGTGGTTCTGGCGAAGGCAAATGCCACGCTCGATGAGGCGAAGACGGCTGTTGAGGATGCGGACAAAGCGATCCTCGATGCCCAGGGGTCCATCACGAAGATCGATGAGATGGTCGGCAATGTGAATGGCCTTGTTGTGGATAACACGGAATCTGTTACCGAGACGTTGAAGAAAGTCGAAGAGGTGGATTTCGAGAAGCTGAACCAGTCGATCCAGGATCTGCACGACATCCTGCAGCCACTGGCAAACTTCATCCGGAGGTTCCAGTAAGGATTCCGACTCTGGACAACTGTTGCCTGCGGTCCTGATCTATGATAAAATGAACGTAACTGTTCAGTCCCGAACAGTCATGTCTGAAACAATTCACAGGAATATCTGTCTGAGAAAATGGAGGGAGGATCACCATGAAGCAATTTGCATCGGATGCGTCGACACAGGTCCGGACGAAGCAGGGAATTCTGCAGGGCTACCAGTTTGACGGGACGTATATCTTCAAAGGAGTGCACTATGCGGAGTCGGGCCGCTTTCAGCCGCCGGTTCCGGTGGAACCGTGGGAGGGTGTGAAGGATGCAACATCCTATGGATTTGTATGCCCGCTGATGCACCCGGAGCGGCCGATGGGAGAGCTTCTGGTGCCGCATGCGTACTGGCCGCAGGATGAGCACTGCCAGAACCTGAATATCTGGACGCAGAGCATCTGCCCGGAGGCGAAGAAGCCGGTTTTTGTCTGGTTCCATGGTGGTGGACTTTCCGCCGGCTCCGCCATCGAACAGGTCTCTTACGATGGAAATGCGCTCTCGAAGTTCGGGGATGTGGTCGTTGTGACCGTGAACCACCGCCTGAATATCATCGGATATCTCGATCTCGAGCCGTTCGGAGAGAAGTATAAGAATTCAGCGAATGCAGGGAATGCGGATCTCGTGGCTGCACTTCAGTGGGTTCATGAGAATATTGCTGCCTTCGGCGGTGATCCGGAGAATGTGACGATCTTCGGCCAGTCCGGCGGTGGCATGAAGGTGACCGGTCTGATGCAGACGCCGGCAGCAGATGGCCTGTATCACAAGGCGATCGCCATGAGCGGAGTCCTGCCGGCAGAGATGATGAAGCCGGCTGAAGGGGACGGCACGGAGATTGTCACCGGGATGCTTTCCTGGCTCGGCCTGAGTGTGGCTGATGTCGAGCAGCTTGAGACGCTGCCGTATGAGAAGCTTGTCGAAGCGTATGAAGCCGTGGCACCGGCCCTGCAGGCGAAGGGGCATTATGTCGGTCAGGACCTGATGATCAATGATTTTTACCATGGGGAGGAGATCCCCTGCGGGATCAATGCATATGCGAAAAAGGTTCCGCTTCTCGTTGGTTCCTGTATCGCGGAGTTCGGCTTCATGCCGCGGGATTTTGACCCGGCGACCCTGACAGAAGAAGAGATGAGGGCAAGACTCACTGCTGTTTATGGGGCAGATGCGGATGAACTGGTGAAACTGTTCCGGGAGGCTTATCCGGAAAAGTGCCCGATGGATCTGCTGGTGCTCGACCACATGACCCGCCGTGCCTCGAGAGATCTTGTCCGGCATCATGCGGAGGTGGCAGATGCACCTGCCTATTCCTATCTTTTCACGTTTGAATTCCCGATCCAGGGCGGCAAGCCGGCATGGCACTGCTCGGACATCGCATTTGCCTTCCATAATATTGACCTTGTTCCGGTGGCAAATGTCCCGGGGACGACGGATAAGCTGCAGGAGCAGATCGCTGGTGCGTTCGTAAACTTTGCGAAATACGGTGACCCGAGTGGCCCGTGTGCGAAGGGACTGGATATTCCGTTCTGGCCGTCGTCGACACCGACGGAGACCCCGACGATGATCTTTGACCGTACCTGCCGCGTAGCCGTCAATTTTGATGATGCGCTGATCGCACTGCATCAGAAAGCAGCTCCGCCGTTCCGCTTTGGTGCCGTAGAGAACGCACAGCACTGACCTCAGAGAGTTTGTGTGTAAAATGTGTGGTAAATACATGATATAAAGGAAAAACGATGGCAAATATCAAAAAGAATGCAATTGAACTCATCGGCGGGACGCCGCTGATGGAAGTGAATCACTATGCAGCGAAGGCTGGTCTTGCGGCGGAAGGTTCGGTCTACGGCACCGATACGGGCAGAATTCTTGTGAAGCTGGAGTATCTGAATCCGGCGGGATCGGTCAAGGACCGGGTCGGATTTGCAATGATTGAGGATGCGGAAAAGAGCGGGAAGATCAGACCCGGCGCGACGATCATCGAGCCGACGAGCGGCAATACCGGGATCGGCCTGGCGCTGGTGGCAGCGGTGAAGGGATATCATGTGATCCTGACCCTGCCGGACACCATGAGTGTCGAGCGCAGAGCGCTGCTCGGGGCATATGGTGCGGAATTGGTTCTGACCGAAGGTGCGAAGGGAATGTCCGGCGCGATCGAGAAGGCGGAGGAGCTGCAGAAAGAGATTCCGGGCTCCATCATCCTTGGTCAGTTCGACAACCCTGCCAATCCTGCTGCGCACTATGCGACGACAGGACCGGAGATCTGGGAGGATACAGAAGGCAAGGTGGATATTTTCGTCGCCGGTGTCGGCACCGGCGGTACCCTGACCGGGATCGGTCGCTATCTGAAGGAACAGAATCCGGAGATTCAGATCGTCGCGGTGGAGCCGGATACATCCGCAGTTCTTTCCGGCGGACCTGCCGGACCACACGGCCTGCAGGGAATCGGCGCCGGCTTCGTACCGTCGATTCTGGATACAGACATCTATGATGAGGTCATGCCGGTTTCGGTGGAAGATGCTTATCGCGCAGGTGGTCTGCTGGCAAGAACGGAAGGCATCCTTGCGGGAATCACTTCCGGCGCTGCACTGCATGCGGCAGCTGTTCTTGCAAAGCGGCTGGAGAATGCAGGGAAGACCATCGTGGCGCTGCTGCCGGATTCCGGCGACCGGTATCTGTCGACACCGCTGTTTGCACAGGAGAATGAAAAATGAGTGGGAACGATAATAAATGCATGGAAGAGCGGATCGAGGGGATCCTCACCAGTCTGATGGACAGCTTTTCAGAGGGTAAGTACATCGATCAGGCGAACAGTTATGCGAATGTAGATGAGGAGCAGATTCTGCACGTCCTCGAAGATCTGCGGCTGATCATTTTCCAGGGATTCTTCTCCAACAAGCGGTTCAAGGTATTTACCACAAAGAATAATACCTCCATGCTGCTGGAGGATATTCTCTATGTCCTTGCGCGGCAGATCGCGCGGGTACTGCCCTACGAGAAGGAGATCTTCTGCGGGATGACAGATGAGGAGCTGCAGGAGAGAGCCCTCGACCTGACACTGCAGTTTCTTGAGAAACTGCCGGCGATCCGTGCGGTCATCGAGACGGATCTGGAGGCATTCTTCGACGGCGACCCGGCGGCCTACAACAAGGACGAGATCATCTATTCCTATCCGGGCCTCTATGCGATCTTCACCAACCGCGTCGCGCACGAGCTTTATCTGCTCGGGATCCCGATCATCCCGCGGATGATGACGGAGCATGCGCATCGCGAGACCGGAATCGATATTCACCCCGGCGCGACCATCGGGAAGTATTTCTTCATCGACCACGGCACCGGCATCGTCGTCGGTGAAACCACTGTGATCGGCGACCACGTCAAGGTTTACCAGGGTGTCACGCTCGGCGCACTCTCGACCCGCGGCGGCCGTGCGCTCAATAACGTCAAGCGTCACCCGACCATCCAGGATAACGTCACCATCTACTCCGGTGCCTCGATCCTCGGCGGCGAGACCGTCATCGGTAGCAACGTCGTCATCGGCGGCAACACCTTCATCACGAAATCCGTCCCTGCCGGGACCAAGGTTTCCGTCAAGAACCAGGAACTGGTCTACATCGGAGGAGACGGCGAGGCGTTCTGAGAGGATGATATGAATTCTGATGACCTTTCAGGCTTGTAATTGGTGCCTAGAGAGGAATTCAGGAGTTCCTGAAGGTTTGGAAAATGACAAAAGCATAGCTTGCTTGCCCTGGATGCGAAATTTCGCATCCAGGGCATCTTTTTTTCTCCGAAAATTGCAAGTTCAAATTGAACACTAAGTAGAACTAAGCTACATCATGTACATTGTCAAGTGAATACACCTGATCAAGGAAGAC
>CACZQN010000021.1 GCA_902783375.1 uncultured Lachnospiraceae bacterium
GATGGGTGATTGGCGCAACATTGACAGTATATCGCACCTGAGGGAACGGAGCCTTTCCGAATCATTCCCGCGCTGATGCAGGCAACAAAAATTGCAAAATACCGGTGTAACAGAAGCATGAGAATGATTGACAAATCCTTACTGTTGCGGTAAGGTGAAGTTGGACACAGGGAATGAAAAAGGTTCATTCTCTGTGAATATCATTGTTGGAGGAAAAAGAACATGAAACTGAAGTTTGGCATCCGTGAAATTGTTGCCATCGGTGTCGGGACAGCGCTGTTTGTCGCGCTGACAGAGGTGCAGATCCCGCTTGGATTTATTCCGAACACGGCACTGCAGCCGAGAGCAGCCCTGCTGGTCTTCCTGGCAGCGGTCTTCGGCCCGGTTGTCGGTGGATTTGTCGGCCTGCTTGGTCATGCAATCGGTGATGCGGTTTTCTATGGATCGATCTGGTGGAGCTGGGTCATCCCGGAGGCAGTTGTCGGCATCCTGGTCGGCATTTTTGCAGGAAGATTCCAGATCAAGGAAGGTTGCTTTGGCAAGAGCCAGGCTGTCCTTTTCAATGTCGTTCAGGTCATCGGCAATGCGGCTGCATGGATTCTCTGTGCACCAGTGCTGGATATCCTTGTCTACTCGGAGCCGGCTAATAAGGTATTTGCACAGGGCGTATGGGCTTTCATCGGTAATATCATCATCGGCGGTATCCTCGGAACCCTGCTGGCACTTGCTTATACAAAGCTCGGCAGCAAGACCGGATCCCTGAAGAAGGAAGACTGAAGATCGAACTGCAATTCTGTTTGGACTGATGGTGGTTACGAGGGATCGATACTTCTGAAAGGAGGAGATGGAAGATGGCAGCAAAGAAAATCGGCGATAAGATCAAAGAGGCCAGAACCGCAGCGGGACTGACACAGGCTGCTCTGGCGAAGAAACTCAGCGGAGATATCTCAGCGGCTGATATCAGTAAGGCAGAGCGCGGGGAAAAAGAACTGACACAGACAACGCTGAAAGAGATTGCGAAAGCAACCGGCGTGACCCAGGCTTCGCTTCTGGGAACCACCGCAAAGAAGACGGGTTCTTCCGGAAAGACTGCTTCCTCTGCGAAAACATCTTCTTCAAAAACCACATCCGGAACATCGATCAAGGTAACAGCGACAGAAAAGAAGATTCTGGAACTTTACCGTGCTGCGGATGCGGATACGAAAAAAGAAGTACAGCGCATCCTGAAGGGAGAGGCGAAAGAAGCTGCCGACATCCTGGGATCCATCCTGGGAACGGCGGTTGACCTGTTCGGTAAGAAATAATACATGATGAACAGAATACGGTTCTGAAGAGAATTTACAGAAGAGGATTGTAAGATTTGCTGATTACAATCCTCTTTTTGTGCTTTTCTACTTGTGCAAATTGCTTTTTTGCGGTACACTGTACTGGTAATTTTATGTCCGCTTTTTGACTGAGTAAGAAAACGGATATCCGGTATTTGACAGTTAACAGGACGGATTAGAGAGGAAGATCTGTGGAAGAGAAAATGTCGGTAGAGAAACCAGAACCCATTCTTGAATTCAGGGACTTCAGTTTTCAGTACCGGTCTCAGTCGGAGCCTACGCTCGTGGATATCAATCTGAAGATTTATCCGGGAGAGAAAGTCCTGATTGTCGGCCCGTCCGGATCGGGAAAGTCAACGCTGGCACACTGTATCAACGGGCTTGTCCCGTTTTCCTATCCTGGGACAATTGAAGGAGACTATTCTGTCTGTGGCAAAGATCCGCGGAAAGAAGGAATCTTCGGCCTGTCGAAATCTGTGGGGACGGTCCTGCAGGACACGGACGGACAGTTCATCGGGTTAACCGTTGCCGAGGATATCGCCTTTGTGCTGGAGAATGACCTGGTTCCGCAGGACGAGATGTTTGTCCGTGTGGATGAGATCGCAGAGCTTGTGGACGTGAAGAAACTGCTTGAAAGTGCGCCGCGGGAATTATCCGGAGGCCAGAAGCAGAGAGTTTCCATGGCAGGCGTCATGATCAACGAGGCAAAGATTCTGCTGTTTGATGAACCGCTTGCGAATCTCGATCCGGCAACCGGAAAGCGGGCGATTGCGCTGATTGATGAGATCCGGGAGAAGAGGGGATCAACGATCCTGATCATCGAACACAGACTGGAAGATGCCCTGTACCGGGATGTGGACCGGATTATCGTGATTGGAAACGGACGCATTGTCGCGGATACAACACCGGATGCGCTGCTATCCGGAGAGATCCTTGTGGAGGAAGGAATCCGGGAACCGCTTTATATCACGGCGATGAAGAAGGCCGGGTGCAGGATCACGGCAGATATGCATCCGCAGCACATCGAAACCATGGATCTGTCATCCTGCAGGGAGCAGATGCGGGCATGGTTCCGGGAGACACCGGTTCCGGAGAAGAGGATGACGGGGGAGAGTGTTCTTACTGTCAGGGATCTCGGTTTTTCCTATCAGAAGGGGAAACCGGTACTCTCCGGGATCAGCTTTGATATCCTGCAGGGAGAGATGGTGGCCATCGTTGGCAAGAACGGAGCTGGCAAATCGACTCTTTCGAATCTGATCTGTGGGTTTATTCAGCCCGATACCGGCAGCATCCTGCTGCACGGGGAAGATATCAGCGGCCTCTCCATCAAGGAACGGGGGGAGCAGATCGGCCTGGTCATGCAGAATCCGAACCAGATGATCAGCAAACCGATGATCTATGATGAAGTCGCTCTGGGCCTTTCCGTCCGTGGGGTCCCGGAGGAGACAATCCGGGAAAAAGTATATGCAGTCCTGAAAATCTGCGGGCTGTATCCGATGCGGAACTGGCCGGTTTCGGCACTGTCCTTTGGACAGAAAAAGCGTGTAACCATTGCCTCTATTCTTGTGCTCTCGCCGGAGATCCTGATTCTGGATGAGCCGACAGCGGGGCAGGATTACCGGCATTATACGGAAATCATGGAATTCCTGAAGGAATTGCATGAGACAACAGGAATCACGATCCTGATGATCACACATGATATGCATCTGATGCTGGAGTATACAGATCGGGCGATCGTCCTTGCAGATGGGAAAATGCTTGCCGATACGGAACCGGCAAAAGTACTGACGAATGAGGACATCGCGGATGCGGCTTACCTGAAAAAAACGTCCCTGTATGATCTGGCGCTGGCCTGTGGCATCAGTGAGGCGGATGCCTTTGTCAACCGTTTTATCGATGCAGAGAGAAGAGAACGGGCTGCGGAAAGGAAGGACGTATGAGAGGACGCGTGCTTTCTTTTGAGGAAAAGGATACCTGGATTCACAGACTGTGCGGGGTGACGAAGCTGATCTTCTTCCTGCTCTGGTCCATCACTGCGATGCTGACCTACGATACCAGGGTGCTGGCCGTGATGCTGGCGGTGAGCCTGGTGATCTATGCGATGAGCCGGACGGAGTGGCGGCAGGTCGGCGCGGTATTCAAGTTTGTGATGTTTTTCCTGATGGTGAACCTGATCGCGATCTTTTTCTTTTCTCCGGATCAGGGGACAAAGATTTACGGGACGGATACACCGCTCGTCCATCTGTTCGGACGATATACCCTGAACCGGGAACAGCTTTTCTATGAGCTGAATGTGATGCTCAAATATCTGACCATCATCCCGTCGGTGTTCATGTTTATCGTGACGACAAATCCGAGCGAATTTGCCGCTTCCCTTGCCAGAATCGGCATCAGTTACAAGATCGGGTATTCGCTTGCCATCGCTCTGCGCTATATCCCGGATGTCCAGGATGATTTCCGAAAGATCCGCAATGCGGAAGAGGCGAGGGGCATTGAGATGAGTAAGAAGGCGAGCCTGTCAAGCCGGATCCGGAATATGGCCGCCATCATCTTTCCGCTCATCTTTTCCAGCATGGACCGGATCGATGTGATCAGCAATGCGATGGAACTGCGTGGATTTACCAAGCATAAGAAGCGGACCTGGTATATGGCCCGACCGCTGGTACGGGCAGATTATGCGGTGATCCTTGCCAGCATTCTCTTTACAGTGGCGGCACTTGCGGTGACATTTGCAGATGGCAACCGTTTCTGGAACCCATTTACATGAACATGCAACCTATATGATAATCAATCGAAGCCTTTAGACAGGCGGACAGGAGAGAATAACTATGTGCGGAATTGTTGGCTATATCGGAAGACACCAGGCATCGAAAGTACTGCTGGACGGTCTCACAAAGCTGGAATACAGAGGATATGACTCTGCCGGAATTGCCGTCCGGGACGGCGATAAAGATCCGGAAGTGATCCGGGCCAAGGGAAAGCTTTCGTTTCTGAAAGAGAAGACCAATGACGGTGAGAGCGTCCATGGAACCGTCGGAATCGGCCATACCAGATGGGCAACCCATGGGGAGCCGTCGGAGAATAATGCGCATCCGCATGTCTCAGGGCCGGATATGAACGTGGTCGCTGTTCACAACGGGATTATTGAGAACTATCAGGAACTCCGGGATAAACTGATCCGGAATGGTTATACATTCTATTCCCAGACAGACACGGAAGTAGCTGTCAAACTGATCGATTACTACTATAAGAAGTACAAGATGGGGCCGATCGACGCGATCAACAAGACCATGGTCCGTGTGCGGGGGTCCTATGCGCTTGCGGTGATGTTCAAGGATTATCCGGATGAAATCTATGTCGCCAGAAACGGCAGCCCGATGGTTATCGGCGTGACGGACGGGGAGACATATATTGCTTCCGATGTTCCGGCGATTCTGTCCTATACCAGAAATGTCTATTATATTGATAACCTGGAGATGGCCAGAATCCGGGCCGGTGAAGTGACATTCTTTAATCTGGATGGCGATGAGGTCCAGAAAGAATCCGTGGAAATCAAGTGGGATGCGGCAGCCGCTGAAAAGGGTGGCTATGAGCACTTCATGATGAAGGAGATCCACGAACAGCCGACAGCAGTAGAACAGACCATTCACGCGATGGTGGAGGTCCCGGACAATGGAGATCGCCCGCGCCTGAATCTGGAGGCTATCGGGTTTACGAAGGAAGAACTGGCAGCCATCTCCCAGGTCTATGTTGTGGCCTGTGGTTCTGCGGCACATGTCGGGTTCGCGTCCCAGTATGTGATCGAAGATCTGGCCCATCTGCCGGTCCGCGTGGAATATGCTTCCGAGTTCCGGTACCGCGAGATGCCGTTGGACCCGGATGCACTGGCGATCATCATTTCCCAGTCCGGTGAGACGGCTGATACGCTGGAGGGGCTTCGGAAGGCAAAAGCCAACGGCGTCAAGACGCTCGCGATCGTGAATGTCGTCGGATCAACGATTGCAAGAGAAGCAGATCATGTCTTCTATACGCTGGCAGGCCCGGAGATCGCGGTCGCGACGACAAAGGCATACAGCGCCCAGTTGATTGCGATGGATCTGATTGCACTTGCACTCGGACAGGCAAAGGGCTGTCTCGATGACAACACAGTATCTACATATGTAGAAGAACTTCTGACGCTGCCGAAGAAGATCGAGCGGATTCTCGAAGATAAGGAAAGACTCCAATGGTTTGCTGCAAAATATGCAGGCGAACAGGACATCTTCTTTATCGGAAGAGGAATCGACTACGCGATCTGCATGGAGGGCAGCTTGAAGCTGAAGGAGATCAGCTACATCCATTCTGAGGCATATGCAGCAGGAGAGCTGAAGCATGGTACCATCAGTCTGGTGGAAGAGGGGACGCTGGTGATCGGCGTGCTGACACAGCCGAAACTGTTTGAGAAGACACTTTCCAATATGGTGGAGGTCAAGGCGCGCGGCGGTTATCTGATGGGGCTGACCAATTACGGGAATTACAGCATCGAGGATACAGCTGATTTCACCGTCTATATTCCACAGACGGATCCGCATTTTGCTGCATCGCTGGCTGTCGTGCCGCTGCAGCTGATGGGCTACTATGTCTCTGTTGCGAAAGGCCTTGATGTGGATAAGCCGAGAAACCTTGCGAAGAGCGTGACGGTGGAATAAGGGACAAAGTGGAGGATTCATGAAAAAGGCAGGGAACAGCCGAACAGGCAATCTCTTCAGAGAAATGAAAAGGCGACCGGTATTGCTCCGGTGGCTTCTTTCGAGTGCTATTCTCGTGCTGATTCCGGTGGTTTTCGGAATCATCTTAAGTGCCTACCTCCTGAATAATCTCGCTGCAAAGGAAGTACAGATCCAGCGCCAGGTTGTTGAACAGTACGATACGGTGCTGAACGGGATTTATGGGAGCCTGATGGACAATGCGAACACGCTGATCTGGGATGCAAAGGTCAGACTGACCATGCGAAACGGGGACGCGACGATGGAAGACAGACTTCGCATTCAGGAAGTCAATCAGGATATCGTCACCTATGTCAGCGTAAACGATGCGATCGAATCGCTTTACATCTTCTTTCCCCAGAAGAACTCCGTCCTTTCACAGACTGTATATCTGAACCTGAATGCCCAGACGACGATCATCAATGGCCTGGATCTCCGGAAAGAAGAGAACCAGAAATTGTTTCAGGGCATACCGTATAATGTGTTCCGCATCATTAAAAATGGGAATATGCGGAATCTCTGGTATGAACTGAGTCCGAGTACGGTTGGAGAATTCAGGGACCAGGATGCGGTCATCCTGATCGGTGTGGATCAGAACTACCTGAAACGGCAGATGGGCGGAGCGCCTTATGATCTCTTCATTGTAGACAGAGACGGAGAATATCTGCCGCTGACGAACCATTCCTTCAGCGATGAGCAGATCCGCTCGTTTCTTTCTGTAGAGGCAACCGATAAAATTGGAAAATACCTGATCTACAGCAGTAGTGAAAACGAATATGGCATGCGGCTTGTGTCCGTGGAACCGGTCTCTGTGCTTCCTTCCGCGCTCCGGCAGACCATTTGGGTAGTGGTTTTATATCTGCTGCTCTGTTTTACCGTGAGCATTGTGATGTCCGGCTGGATGGCAAACAGAAATTACAGGCCTGTAGCATCGCTGATTGAGCGTCTGGAAGAGAGGGGACTGCTGAAGAGCCAGGATCTCAGCAGGGAGAACAACGAATTTATCCGGATTGATGAAAGCTTTTCCAGAGTCATGGCGCAGGAGCGCGGAACCCAGGAACGGAAATGGATTCAGGATAATATCGGACGTGTCATCGGTCTTCTGAATTATGGAGAGGATTCTACACCGATAGAAAACGAAGATCAGTATCGCTATCTGGTCATCAGCTATGACGTGTACGGAAATGCAGATGATGCAGATAAAGAAATCGATGTAGAAGACAAGCAGCTGATGTGGTTCGTCGTACACAATGTATCCAGGGAAGTCTTCGGAGAAGAACATCTGCTGGCTTCCGGTGGAATCGGAGACTGGTTCTATAACATTATTATGCAGACCGGAACGAATGATCTTTCAAAAGAAGATTTTAAGAAAAGACTGGAGCAGATCATCTCCTTTATTTCCGAACAGTTCCAGGTAAATATTGTTGCAAATGTATCCAGTTCGCACACCGGGATCAAACATCTGCCGATCGCGCATAACGAAGCAATGCTGGTGAATGAATACCGGAATTTCATTGGAACACAGGATCAGATCGGCTATTATTCGGATCTGTCTCTGGATGATGAAGCAAGAACGACACTGGAGAACTGGAATAAGCTGGAGCAGGTTCAGAATATGCTGAAGCTGCACCGGGAGAAGGACGCTAAGCGGATGCTGGATGAGATTGTCGCAGCTTCTCTGAAAGAAAACAGGAGACGGCAGGAGACAGAGAACAGTACCAGCGTCGAGCTGAAGAATAAGGAAATATCCGATAATGCTGCAAGACTGGCACTGAAGGCAAAAGAGATGGCAGATGAACATTTCCGGGAACAGCAGCTGAACGTCAACAGCATAGCGGAAGAGTTCGGCGTCAATAACTCCTACCTGTCGAGAACATTCAAACAGGCATATGGGATGGGGCTTCTGGACTACATTAATGATATCCGTCTGCGCGAGGCAGAGATATTGATGGAAGCCGGGACGAGTGTCAAGGAGGCTGCCGAGCGGGTCGGCTTTGGATCTTCACGTCCGCTGATCCGCTGCTTCAGAGATAAGTATAATATGACACCGGGCGATTATTATAAGATGATAAAAATAGAATAGCGAAAAAGAATAAAATGGTTCTGACGTTTTGAAATTCGCGAAATTATATACTTTTTTAAATGTTTGGATGGTATTTGCCCACAAAAGTAAGAAAAATACCCTGTTCAGTCAAAAACAGGGTATTTCTTTTTCTGTGAAAACAGATATAATTTTTTCGTAATGTTATTTCATGTTTTCCGAAATGGAAAAGGAGGTTTCTGATGAAAAAGAAGGGACTGGCTTTGATGCTTGTTTCCGTGATGCTGGTCGGCATGCTGGCAGCATGTGGCGGTACCAATTCCGGAGCAGGCAACAACACCAACACAACACCGGCTACCACGAGCACGGCGAAGACCGATGAAGGTGGAGCTGCTGAGGCAGCAGAGTGGACCTGGCCGCTGGCTGACAAGAAGGAAGTTTCCATCTGGCTTGCATGGACCAATGACTATGCGAACGACCCGAACGAGCTGCTTGCAATTCAGCAGATCGAGAAGAACACAAACGTTCATGTCAACTGGCAGACTGTTAATGGAACCGAAGCAGCTGAGAAATTCGGTCTGATGCTGGTCTCCGGTAACTATGCAGACATCATGCGCCAGGCTAACTCTTACTACTCTGGTGGTATGGAAAAGGGCGTACAGGATGGTGTCTTCCTTGAGATGACCGATCTTGTCGACAAGTATATGCCGAATTACAAAGAAAGAATTGCAAGTGTTGACGGACTTGAGAAGGATGTCATGACGGATGATCACCGGATGGTCGGTGTCTGGACACTGGCTTCTGACTTCGGTAAGATCTCTGGTGAGAGAGTCTGGGGCGGCCCGGCAATCAGAGAAGACTGGCTGAACGAAACTGGACTGGCTGTTCCGGTTACAATTGCTGACTGGGATACAGCACTGAGAGCCATCAAGGCTAATCATCCGGATCTTGAAGCTCCTCTGATGACCGGTCAGAACGGTTACAACGCATATGGTGCATGGACAACCGCTTATGGTGTCGGCTATGCTTTCTATAAAGATGGCAATACTGTCAAGTACGGCCCGATGGAAGATGGCTACAAGGCTTATGTTGAGCAGATGCGTCAGTGGTATAAGGACGGCATCCTTGACCCGAACTTCATCACCAACAACGCGACCATCATGGGCGTTCTGGATTACATCGGTGCCGGCAAGTGTGCTGCTTCCCCGAACCTCTGGGGCCACACAGCAAAGCAGCTGACCTACATGGGCTATAACAATGATGAAAACTTCAACCTTGTTGCTGCTGAGTATCCGGTCATGAATGCCGGCGATACACCGGAGTGCCTGCTGGATACATCCGCAACTGTCAAGGAGTGCAACGCAATCTCTGCAAAGGCTGCTGATAAGGAACTGGTTCTGAGATATCTGGATTACTGGTATACTGATGAATGTATGGTCCTTGATTCCATGGGTATCGAGAATGATTCCTATGTGATCACAGATGGTCAGTATCATCTGGGTCCGGTTCTTCGTGGAAAGGTCGAAGACGGAACTGTGAACACCATTTCTCAGGCAATGAGCCTCTGGACACTTGGGACATCTGACTTCGGTCTTTACAACTGGGGCATGTTCGAAGTCCAGAACGAAGACGATCTGTCCGCTATGAATGCCTGCGATGTCTGGAACAGTGCGAAGTTTGATCTGATGCTGCCGTCCACCATGACCAGCACAGACGCTGAGAACACAGAGTTCACCAGTCTGTATACTGATATCGAGACCCTGGCTAACGAGAACACCGTGAAGTTCATCACCGGTGAGCAGAGCATGGATCAGTGGGATGCTTTCCAGAATCAGCTGAAGCAGTACGGCGTCGAGAGATGTATCGAACTGAAGCAGGCAGCTCTGGATCGTTACAACGCTCGTTAATCAGCAAGATCTGCTGAAATCCGGACTTCCGTGAGAGAAGATTTATCCGGAAAGGTATAAACTGCAGGTTGAGCCGCACACCCAAATCTGGGTGTGCGGCTTTTTACATATTTGCACAAAGGAAACTCATTGAATTTGTGCAATCTGACGAAGGAATGTCCTCTTTTTGACTAGATAGTACATTTTTGACTATCGAGTAAGAAAAAAGACATCCTGTCAAAAACATAACCTTTTCATAAAACTTTAATTATTATAAACTGATACCATCATAATCAGGGTTCATCCTGCCCTGCAGAAGCCGTATGCGTGACGGACTGCGAAGAGGAGATGCTAACAGATGAGGGGAGGTTTTGGATGAAGTATTTTATGAGCGATGATCGGACGATTGTCGCAACCAGGGCCGGCAAGGTCAAAGGGTATTTCTTTGACGGCTCGTACATCTTCAAGGGCATCCACTATGCGGAAGCGGACAGATTTGAACAGCCGCATCCGGTTGAACCTTTTGAAGGTGTTTTTGATGCAACATCGTTCGGCTTTGTCTGCCCGCTGATGAATAAGGAAACTCCTTCCGGTGAACTTCTGGTTCCACATGCTTACTGGCCGCAGGACGAGCACTGCCAGAATCTGAATGTCTGGACCACATCACTGGATGAGAATGCGAAGAAGCCGGTCATGGTCTGGTTGCATGGGGGCGGCTATTCTGCAGGATCTTCGATCGAGCAGATCGCCTACGACGGTGCCAACATGGCAAAGTGCGGCGATGTGGTTGTTGTAACGATCAACCACAGATTGAACATTCTCGGGTATCTGGATCTGTCCTGGGCAGGAGAGGAATTTGCAAATTCCGGCAACTGCGGACATGCGGACATGGTTGCGGCGCTGCAGTGGGTGCACGACAATATTGCCGGCTTCGGCGGTGATCCGGAGAACGTGACGATCTTCGGACAGTCCGGCGGCGGTATGAAGGTCACGGACCTGATGAACATTCCGGCAGCAGACGGTCTCTTCCACAAAGGTATCTGCATGAGCGGCGCGATCGAGCCGGGCATCATGCCGATGGGGAAGGGCGATGGAAAGCCGCTCGTTACGGCAATGCTCAAAGCACTTGGCCTGGATGAGAGCCAGGTTGCAGAGCTGAAAACAGTTCCGTACACAGCACTCTGTGATGCGTACAGAACAGCGGTTGCAGAAGTTGCACCGCAGGGTCTGTATGTCGGACAGACACCATTTGTAAATGACTGGTTCCTTGGCAGACTGGAGGAACAGGGTGTCTCCGAACATGCGAAGACAATTCCGCTGATGATCGGTACGGTCTTCGGAGAATTCGCCTTCATGCCGCCGACATACAACAAGTATGAACTGACGGATGAAGAAGTGGATCAGAAGCTGACCGAGAAGTTCGGAGATCATAAAGACAAGATCGTAGAACTTTACAAGAAAGCTTATCCGGACAAGATGCTGATTGATGCACTGGTCCTCGACGGCATGTTCCGCCGTCCGACCAAGGCAATCATTGCAGCGAAGTCAAAGTATACCGAGAGCCCGACGTATTCTTATATGTTTACGTTTGAGTTCCCGATCCAGAACGGAAAACTTGCATGGCATTGCTCCGATATTCCGTTCTTCTTCCACAACATTGATCTGGTTCCTTCGGCAAATGTACCGGGAGTTTCAGATAAATTGCAGGAACAGCTCTTCACCGCGGTGATGAATTTCGCGAAGACCGGTGATCCGAATCACAGTGAGATCCCGTTCTGGCCGGCATCGACGGAAGGTGATGAAGCTACCCTGATCTTTGACAGAACATGTTCCGTCCGTCACAATCATGACAATGAACTGATGGAAGAGCAGAAGAGATCCGGCGCGAAGACAGGTTCCTTCGCCGGGGCACAGCATTGATCGAAAGAGAGGATTGATCATGGCAAAGACTAAAGAAAAGATTAAGATGCCGAAAACAGGCTATGTGGAAGGCGCCGGGTTTGCTGGATTCAGACATAACCTCGCCGTCGATTTCCGCAGAAACCGTGTCATTTACTTCATGTGCATCCCGATCGTTGCATGGTACATCATTTTCCATTACTGGCCGATGTTCGGTCTGATCATGGCGTTCGAGCGCTACACACCGGGTCTTGGCTTCTTTAAAAGTCCGTTTATCGGACTTGAGAACTTTACAAGATTCTTTACCGGCCCGTATTTCTGGAGACTGCTCCGCAACACAGCACTGCTTGGTATCCTGGACCTGATCTTCGGTTTCCCGGCACCGATTATCTTCGCACTGCTGCTGAATGAAGTAAAACTGATGAAGTTCAAGAAAGTGGTTCAGACCATTTCCTATATGCCATACTTCATCTCCATGGTCGTCATCTGTGGTCTTATCGTAGACTTCACACAGAGCGGCGGTACCATCTCGAACTTTGTTGCTGCTATCACCAGAACAGAAGGACAGAACCTGCTTGCGAACTCCGCATATTTCCGGCCGATCTACATCATCTCCGGTATCTGGCAGGGCATGGGCTACGGCTCCATCATTTATATTGCTGCACTTTCTTCCGTTGACCAGGAACTGTATGAGGCAGCCGTGATCGACGGTGCAAACCGCTGGAAGAGAGTTATCCACATCACGATTCCTTCGATCATGCCGACCATCATGATCATGCTCATCCTGAGAATGGGTTCCCTGCTCCAGATCGGTGCAGATAAGGTCCTCCTTCTCTACAGCCCGGCTATTTATGAGACAGCCGATGTCATCAACACATACATTTACAGATGTGGTCTTCAGCAGTATGACTACAGTTTCTCGACAGCAGTTGGTCTGTTCAACTCCCTTCTGGGTATGGCATTCCTGTTAATCACGAATGCACTTTCCAGAAAGTTCACTGAGTCGAGTCTGTTCTAAGGCAAAGGATTGGAGGAAATCATATGGGAATGGTAGTTAAAAAATCCGTCGGTGACTGGATCTTTGATATTATTAACTTCTGCTTCATGTGCCTGATCGCTGTCATCTGTGTGGTTCCGCTGATCCATGTTATCATGGCATCTATCTCGAACCCGGCAGCTGTCGATAAGGCAACCAACTTTATCTTGCATCCGCTTGGCACACCGTCCATCGCGGCTTACAAGATCATCATGAACTACAAGAACATCTGGATCGGCTACAAGAATACGATTTTCTACCTGGTTGTCCAGATCCTTGTTACCGGTGTCCTGACCGTTATTGCCGGCTATATCGCTTCCAGAAAGCGTTTCCGTTATCGTAACGTCCTCATGATGTTCCTGTCCTTCACCATGATGTTCAACGGTGGTATGATCCCGACCTTCATCGTGGTCAGAACACTGGGACTGCTGGATACCAGAGCTGCTCTGATCATCCCGCAGGCAATGGGCGTTTTCTACATCATCATCATGAGAACCGCTATCCAGGGTATCCCGGACTCCCTCGAGGAATCTGCCCGTATCGACGGTGCAGGCGAGCTGACCGTTATGTTCCGGATCATCCTTCCTCTGTGTAAGGCGACCTTCGCAGTTATCATCCTGTTCGTCGCTGTCGCAAAGTGGAATGAATGGTTCCCTGCACTGCTGTATCTCACCACTGCAAGAGATAAGTATCCGCTGCAGATGTTCATGAGAGAAATCCTGATCACAGCTTCGAACTCTTCCGATATCGCACAGAGCGCGAATGCTGCAGATCTGCAGGAGAGTTCCCAGATGTACAGAACTCTCGTCAAGTATGCTTCCATCGTTGTTTCCACACTTCCGATCCTCTGTGTATATCCGTTCGCACAGAAGTATTTCGTAACTGGTGTCATGGTCGGTTCCGTCAAGGGTTGATCGAAGACAGCGAAGTGACTTTTGCGGGCGTGAACCTGTCGCGGGTTCACGCCCGTTTTTCTTAAGAAAACAGAGACAAGGATATGTTGAGAAGATTTCTTTATCATATGCTGGCCGTGCTGGTGCTTGGCAGCCTGGCGCTTGGCGCCTGCGGGTCTCCGGCTGAAGAGAAGCAGACAGATACCAGACCGGAAGAAACAAAGAAGCTTTCTGAAGACCGGAGAGAACTGTCTGCCTGGCTGATCTGGGAGAATGAGCACGCCGCAGAGCCGAATGACCTACTTGCAGTACAGAAGATCGAAGAGATTACGAATGTCCATATAAACTGGCAGACGGTCGGCAATAAGGAAGCAAGGGAAAAGTTCAGCTTGATGCTTGCGTCGGGAAAGATGCCGGATCTTGTCCGATCTGCCAATATCTATTATCCGGGAGGAATGGAAAAAGGTGTCCAGGACGGGGTATTTCTGGAGATTACAGATCTTGCACCAAAATATATGCCGCGCTATATGGCGCTGATCGCGGAAAATGAACGGCTGCAGAAGGATGTCTATACGGATGACCATCGTCTTGTCGGCACCTGGACGCTCGCGTCCTACTTCGGGGAGATCAAAGGAGAACAGGTCTGGGCCGGCCCCTGCATCCGCGGGGACTGGTTGGAGGAGCAGGAACTGGATCTTCCGGTGACAATTGCCGACTGGGAAAAGGTTCTGTCAACCATTCATGCACATTACCCGGAGTGCGATGCGCCGCTGATGACCGGTCAGTATGGCCACGATAGGGTCGGAGACTTTATCTCTGCCTACGGTGTCCTGTATGACTTCTTCACACCGGATGGGAAGACCGTCCTGTATGGGCCGATGGAAGAGGGCTACAGACAGTGGGTGGAATTGTTCCGTGACTGGTACAGACGGGGGTTGATTGATCCGAATTTCATCACGAACGATGCCTCCATCACATCTCCGAATGACTATATGGGGACCGGGAGGGGGGCTTCCGGCTGCACAATCTGGGGATATACCGATGTGGCCCTGCGATCCATGGGCTATAATGACAATCCGGATTTCAGACTTGTCGCAACAACCTATCCGATCCTGCACGAGGGGGATACGCCCCAGGCGGCAGCTTCGATGAGCGAACTGGTGAAGGAAGGAATCGCGATCTCCGCAAAGACTGCAGACCCGGAACTGACGCTCCGGTATCTGGATTACTGGTATACCGAGGAATGCATGATGCTGGATTCTCTTGGCATAGAAGGGGAAAGCTATCATGTGAACAATGATGGTTCCTACCGGATCGATGACAGGCTCTGGGCACAGGTCAAGGAAGGTACAGCGGCAACAATCTATGACGCGATTGAAGAGTTTACGCTTGGAACATCTGATTTCGGCCTCTACAACTGGGGCATGTTTGACCCGATGTACGAGGGAGATCCCTGCCTGGCAGCATATGACGCCTGGAACCAGTCACAGTTCGACCTGATGCTCCCACCGTGCATGACCATGACAGATGAAGAGAATTCGGAATTCTACGCCAGGTATACCAACATCGAGACGTTGGTGCATGAGAATACCGTTAAGTTCATCACCGGCGAGAGGTCCATGGAAGAATGGGATGATTTTCAGAAACAGCTGATCGACTATGGCATCGAGAAGTGCATTGCCTGCAAGCAGGCGGCGCTCGACCGGTATAATCTGAGATAGAAAACCTGAGGTGAAAAACGGGACCTGATGAATCAATCAGGTCCCGGACGTTTTAGCGATGATTTCGATCGACTGCCTGGTTCACTTTTTCGGAAAGGAACAGCATCACTGCCGCAAAGAATGCGATGAAGAAAGGATATGGTTTTGTCCCGGCCACATCCGCGATCAGGCCGAAGAGCGGCGGGCAGAGCGTGGAGCCGATATAGGCGAAGGCCATCTGGATACCGATGATCGCCTGCGAATTTTCCGGACCGAAGTTTGCCGGCGTCGCATGGATGATGGACGGATAGATCGGCGCGCAGCCGAGACCGATGACGATCAGCCCGGCAAGCGGCAGGAATTGTACAGGAATCGGCAGGATCATCATCAGAATGCCCGCAAAGATGATGCCGATGCCGATCCGGATCATGCTGCGGTCACCGAATCGCTCCGTGATGAAGCCATTCAGGAAGCGGCCGAAGGTGATGCCGAGATAGAAAAGTGAGGCAAATCTTGCGGCCGTTTCCACATCGATGCCCTTTGTCTGCACCAGGTAGGTACTGGCCCAGAGACCGGAAGTGGCTTCCACAGCGCTGTAGCAGGTGAAAGCAAAGAGCAGGTATGGGACACCGGAGATCTTCCAGGCACCTGAGACGCCAAGATGTGTTTCCTTATTATCTGTTCCGGCAGAATCTGTCTTCGCAGCAGTTTCGGACTGAAACGTCTTCCGCCACAGGGGAAGGGAGAGGAACATCGCGACTGTCAGGAAAGCCTGCATGATGCCGACGATCTGATAGCCGCCATGCCAGCTGTCCGGCCCGGCGATGGCATACGCCATGATATATGGACTGACGGAACAGCCGATCCCCCAGAAGCAGTGCAGCCAGCTCATATGTCTTGCCTTGTAGTGCAGGGCAACATAGTTGTTGAGCGCTGCGTCGATGGCACCTGCGCCAAGTCCGTAGGGGACAGCCAGAAGACATAACTGCCAGAATGCCTGGGAGCGTGAGAAGCCCAGCATGCCGCAGGCGGTGAGACCGACACTGACTGCCGTCACGAGACCGGTTCCGAATTTCCGGGTCATCCTGTCAGAAGCAAGGGAAGAGACGATGGTCCCGCCCTGCAGGATCATGGTAATGATCCCGGCGTAGGAGATCGGGGCAGCGATATCCTGGTGCATGACAGGCCAGGCAGATCCAAGCAGGGAATCGGGCAGTCCCAGACTAATAAAAGCAATATAAATGATGACAAGAAGAATTGAAGCCATAATGAAACAGAAAACCTCCGGAGAAATGGATCTATCACAAAACGGTAAAAGTATATCAAATTATTTTCCCGACTGCAAGAATAACTGCAGGAAGAGAAAGAAAAACGGAAACAGTCATTGACGGATATACCGGATGACAAGTAGAATAAAAGGTAAGGAAACTGTCCTGAACAGTTGTACAGGAATACAGATGAGAATGACAGGGGTTGAAAGGAGCAGTATGATGTGGAACTATCAGTTTAACGTACCGGACAGCAAGAGATTTCGTTATATCATCCATACAGATGCGAAGAATGAGGCGGATGACCAGTTTACGATCGCACATATCCTGATGACGGATAAGCTGATCGTCAAGGGAATCGTCGGTGCACACTTTGAGATGGGCGGAGACCGCAGATATGGTGCCGGCAATACAGCAAAGGCGAGTGTCGATGAGATCAATCTGATTCTTGACCTGATGCATCTGACGGGTCAGTATCCGGTTTTTGAGGGTGCATCTGCAAGAATGGTAGATGAGAATACGCCGATCGAGAGTGCTGGAGCACGTTTCATCATCGAAGAGGCGATGAAGGATGACCCGAGACCGCTCTTCATCGGCATGCAGGGATCCGTGACCGATCTGGCAAGTGCGATCCTGATGGAGCCGAAGATCTGCGAGAAGATGACAGCGATCTGGATCGGCGGCGGTGCGTATCCGAATGGGGGCAATGAGTTTAACCTCATGCAGGATCCGGTTGCGGCGAATGTTCTGTTCGCTTCCGATATGCCGCTCTGGCAGGTGCCGATGACTGTCTATAAGACCTTCACCACAAGTCTTGCGGAACTGCAGTACAAGGTAGCACCGCACGGAAAGATCGGTGCTTATCTTCTGAAGCAGATGGATGAACTGAACCAGAATCTGGCGATGATCCCGTTCTGGCCGCAGGGCGAGACCTGGAATCTTGGTGACGAGGGCGTCATTGCAGCTTTGCTTGAAGAGATGCAGCAGGACGATTATTATACCATGAAACCGGCACCACAGGTGGATATCAAGACCGGGAACTACCTTCCGGGAAAAGGAAACCGCGAGGTACGTGTCTATCATCACATGAACTCCAGAATGGACCTGGAAGATCTCTTCTGCAAGCTTGCCATCAACTTCCCGGAGAAGGATTCGTAATGCATGAATTAAAAACGAAAGATATCGAACGTAGTATCGTCAAGACCTATCACACCGGGCTCTGGAGTCCGTTTGTGAAGGCAGTAAAAGAATATGAACTTGTGCAGGAAGGGGACCGGATCGCCGTGTGCATCTCAGGCGGGAAGGACTCCTTCCTTCTTGCGAAACTCCTGCAAGAACTGCAGAAGCATAAAAAGGTGAATTTCGGGCTGGAGTTCATCTGCATGGATCCGGGGTATAAAGAGGAAAACCGGAAACTGATCGAAGAAAATGTGGCGCTGATGGGGATTCCGCTCACCATCTTTGAGACCAGAATCTTCGATGCGGTGGATCACATTGAGAAGAACCCATGTTATCTCTGCGCCCGCATGCGGCGCGGCTATCTGTACCGGAAAGCACAGGAGCTCGGCTGTAATAAGATCGCACTGGGGCATCATTTTGATGACGTGATCGAGACGGTCCTGATTGCCATGTTTTATGCCGGGAAGTTCGAGACGATGATGCCAAAGCTGCACTCCACAAATTTCCCGGGGATGGAACTGATCCGGCCGCTGTACATGGTGCGGGAGGACCAGGTCAAGGCATGGAGAGACTACAATCAGCTGCGGTTCCTCCGGTGCGCGTGCCACTTTACAGAAGAGATTGAGAAAGAAGACGGAGAGATGGAGTCGAAGCGGAAGGAGATGAAAGAACTGATCGCAAAGATGTCCGAAACGAACCCCTCCGTCGCAGCCAACATCTTCAAAAGTATGAGCAATGTCAACCTGGAAACACTGCCGGGGTATAAGATCGGAAAAGAGAAACACAGTTTTCTTGAGGATTACGGCTCATAACTGTTCAGGACCGACAAGAATTCGAAAGAAAAGCGGCTGAAAGCTTGCTTTCATAGCCGCTTTCTGTCGAATTCTTACCGGCC
>CACZQN010000022.1 GCA_902783375.1 uncultured Lachnospiraceae bacterium
ATACAGAATGAAACTGGGGCTTATTGCAGCATGATTGGCAGTGGGCGTTAAAGGATAACTGGTCCAAGAAAACGTCCGCACCCCCGATCTTATGACAAAATATATATCGTAAAAGATCACAGAAAATAACAGGGACATTTTAACATATCCAGTAAAATTATGCAAGAAACTCGGAGGAATTCCATGGCATATACGGCACTATATCGGAAATTCAGGCCACAGACCTTTGAGGAGGTCAAGGGACAGGATCAGACGGTCCGGATTCTCAGGAACCAGCTGCGGGGCGAGCGGATCGGCCACGCCTACGTCTTTGCCGGAACACGTGGAACCGGTAAGACCAGTGTGGCGAAAATCTTTGCAAGGGCAGTGAACTGTGAGAATTTACAGGACGGGAATCCCTGCGGGGAGTGTCCATCCTGCAGAAGGATCATCGAAGGCCGTTCCCTGAATGTGATCGAGATCGACGCAGCCAGCAACAACGGCGTTGACAACATCCGGGAGGTGATCGATGAGGTCCAGTACTCGCCCGCAGAGGGGCGGTTCAAGGTCTATATCATCGATGAGGTCCATATGCTGTCCCCCGGAGCATTCAACGCGCTCCTGAAGACACTCGAAGAGCCGCCGGCCTATGTGATTTTCATCCTGGCAACCACGGAAGTGCATAAGATCCCGGTGACGATCCTTTCCCGCTGCCAGCGCTATGATTTCCGGCGGATCGGGGATGAGGTGATCGTGGACCGGCTGAAGGAAGTGCTCGACCGGGAAGGTGCACAGTACGAAGAGGAAGCACTCGCATTCATCGCCAGGAAGGCAGACGGCGGCATGCGTGATGCACTGAGTCTGCTCGACCAGTGCCTGTCCTTTTATTTCGGGGAACCGCTGACCTATGACCATGCGCTTGAAATACTCGGTGCGGTGGACGTGGATACCTTTATGCGCCTCTTCCTGAGCCTCAAAGACGGGAAAACCGGGGAGGCACTCGATGTTGTGGAGAAGCTCGTGACGGACGGAATTGATCTGACACAGTTTCTGACGGATTTCATCTGGTTCCTCAGAAACCTGATGATCCTGATGGCAGTCGGCGCTGATTCGGCAAGGATTGACGTGTCAAGAGAACACCGGAAGATGATGGAGGCGGTGGCGGCCGAGACCGATGGCAATACGCTGATCCGCTATATCCGGGATCTGTCGGCTCTGCAGGCGGACATGCGGCTCGCCACCGCAAAGCGGGTGCTCTTTGAGATCGGGCTGATCCGGCTCTCAAGGCCGGAGATGGAGACGGATGTGACCTCCCTGACCGAGCGGATCCGGATGCTGGAGGAGAAACTTGAGAATGGCGTATTTGTCTCAGAAGCAGAGAGAGGACGGTATGCCGGGGATGGCGGAAGTGCAGGCGGAGTGGATGCCGGCAGGAGTCAGCTGAAAGACGGAAGCAGCATGAGCCGGGCGGAGCTGATGGCTGCGGTTCCGGCCGATATTCTCGCAGTCATTGAACAGTGGAACCAGGTGACAGCCGCACTCTCCGGTGCCCTCCGGCAGTTCGTGCTCCGGGTGAAGCCGGCAGCTGGCGAGGGGACGAAACTCATGCTGGTCTGCTCGGATAAGATGGACGAGGAAGCACTTGAGAAGCCGGAGAATACCGACGAGATCCGGAAGGTGATCGGCGCACTCACCGGGAAGGATATCCCACTGCAGCCTGTCTTCACACAGGAGATCAAGACGGATGACGGACTGGTCGACCTGTCCAGCTTTATCAGCAAAGATCTGTTGACATACAGCGACTGAGTGAGATAAACTATGAAGGTTATAGGAAGATAACAAATAGAAACGTTCAGAGACGGCATTCTGCAGCCCGTCAGCTGACTATTAGAAAGGAAGATACGACATGGCAAAAGGAAAGTTTTCTGGTGGAATTCCCGGAAATATGAACAATATCATGAAGCAGGCACAGCGGATGCAGCGCCAGATGGAAGAGAAGCAGGCAGAGCTTGAGACACAGGAGTTCTCGGGTACTGCAGGCGGTGGTGTTGTGATCGTCAAGATGAACGGCAAGCGGGAATTCATCGGCGTGACGATTGACCCGGAAGTCCTTGATCCGGATGATGTGGAAACCCTTGAGGACCTCATTGTGGCAGCTGCAAACGAAGCCCTGAAGCAGGTCAATTCCGCTTCGGAATCCGTGATGAATTCGATCGCGGGCGGCCTTGGCAACTTTGGCGGAGGACTTCCATTCTGATGGAATATTACAGCAAACAGATCAGTACGCTGATCGAGGAACTTGCGCATCTGCCGGGGATCGGGCAGAAGACAGCAGCAAGACTTGCCTTTCACATCATCGATTCTCCGATGGAGAATGTGAACCGCCTGGCGGATGCCATCCGGGATGCGCGGGCGAATGTCTGCTATTGTAAGAAGTGCCTGACGATCACGGATTCGGAACTCTGTCCGATCTGCGCCGACGAAAAGCGGAACCATCATGTGATCATGGTGGTGGAGAATCCGAGGGATCTCGCGGCCTATGAGAAGACGCAGAAGTATGACGGCGTGTATCACGTCCTGCACGGGGTCATCTCCCCGATGCTTGGGATCGGCCCGCAGGATATCCGGCTGAAGGAGCTGATGCAGCGCCTGCAGACGGAGGCGGTCGATGAGGTGATCATTGCGACGGGGTCGAGCCTCGAAGGAGAGACCACGGCGATGTACATTTCCAAACTGATCAAACCGGCCGGCATCAAGGTGACCCGGATTGCTTCGGGGGTTCCTGTCGGTGGGGATCTTGAAAATATTGATGAAGTGACGCTGCTCCGTGCGCTCGAAGGGCGTGTGGAACTGTAGTGAGCGGACCGCAGTGACAGGATGCGGCAGCAAGGTGGAGTGAATGGGCAGCAGTATTTTATATGAAGGGAAAAGCACCCTTCTCCGGATCCGCGAAGAGGTGGATGCCCTGGATGAGAGCGTCCGCCATGAGCATGAACTGGATGAAGCGGTGGAACGGATGGAGCGGGAACTCTCCATCCGGAAAAAGCAGGTGAATGAGGAGGTTGCGGACACCATCCGGAAGCGCCGGGAGGAGATCTTTGCGACCTTTAAGGATGAAGAGGACAAGATCAGCCAGAACCTGAAGAAGACCAGAACGAAGAAGGAACGGATGAGAAACGGCAGGGTGTCGGAGCGCATCACGGCGGAGACCTCGGGCATTCTCGATGATAACGACATGCTGAAGAGCGAGGCAAAGAAGATCTTCCGCCAGTCGCATACACCGGCATTTTTCAATTCGGACCTGTTTTATACACTGTTTATGCCGAAGGGCCTGCGGGATTACCTGCTGTGCTTCGTGGCATTTGTGATTCTGTTTGCGGCCATTCCGGTCGGCGCCTATCTGCTGATCCCGGAGCCGCGGAAGATGTGGTATCTGATGCTGATCTACCTCGCGGCGATTGTGCTTTTCGGCGGCGGGTATCTGCTGATCCACAGCAAGGTGCGGCAGGATTATCTGGAGATCGTGAACAAGGGATACCAGATCCGGCAGCGGCAGCGGAAGAACAGAAAGCTGGTGAAGAAGATCAGCCGGAATATCGAGAAGGACAAGGATGACAGCAGCTATGGGCTGGAGCCCTATGATGATGATATTGCAGATCTGGAGCAGCAGCAGAAAGAGATGAACGCCAGACGGCGCGAGGCGATCCGTGTCTATGATGAGCAGACGAAGCTCCAGGTGGAGCGGGAGATCCGGCAGAAATATGAGAAGGATCTCGCGGACCGGCAGCAGGAACTGACAGCAGCCGCGGAGGAACTGAAAGCCACGAGACTGATGATCAAGCAGCAGACACTCGCGATCTCCGGCAATTATGAAGTGTACATGGGGAAGGAGTTTGTCTCGCCGACAGCCCTCGCCAGAATGGATACACTGATGGATGAAAAAGGACTTGCGACCATCGGCGAAGCGCTCGATGCATATAAGGCGGAGAAACAGGCAAAATGAGTAATGAAAACCAGGAAGTGCATGCAGACGCACAGGAACAGGAGCAGAGACCGAAGCGGCAGATCCCGTGGAAGCGGATCATCGGCGCGGTGGTTCTGACGCTGCTGGTGGTGGCCGCCCTCGGTGCATTCTTCTATTTCCGGATCATTCTGCCGGGGACGCATTATACCGAATATGAGGTAGTGATGCAGAAAGACCGGCTCGGCGATCCGGGGACCACGTATTTCTCCTACGGAAAGAACGTGGCCGGATATAATAAGGAAGGCGTTTTTGTCGTCGGTCCTTCCGGGAATGTTGTCTGGAATGCAGCTTATACGATGGAGCACCCGAAGGCGGAGTATGCAGGAAACTATATCGCGGTTGCCGATATCGGAAGCAGGCGCGTGATCGTCTATGACGGCAGCGGACGCGGGACCGAGGTGTCGGTTCTTTCGCCGGTGATTGCCCATTCTGTCTCCGAGCAGGGTGAGGTTGCCGTGCTGATGCAGAAGGATGATGCCTACCACATCCAGCTGATCGATCCGTATGATGCGGCGGTGGTGCTGAAGGCAGAGATCCTGACGTATGTGGAAGATGATGGGTTCGCCCTGTCGATCGCCCTGTCCAAGGACGGCGCAAAACTGGTGACCGAGTATTTCACCAGTGACGGGAATCAGCTGAAGAGTACGCTGACGTTCTATAGTTTTACTTCGGTCGGTGAGAATGCCAATGCGGACCGGATTGTGGGCATCTTCCCATATGAGGATGTGCTCTTTCCGGAGGTGCGGTTCCTCACGAACGATCTGGTCTGTGCTTACGGCGATAACCGCCTCGTGATGTTTCAGATGAGCCAGATTCCGAAACTGCTCTGGGAGAAGACCTACGACGGGGAGATCCTTTACACGGCAGGGTCGGAGAACCTGGTGGCGCTTCTGGTCGAAGAGGAAGCAAGACATGGCACCAATGTGGTGACGGACGGTCTTGCGGAATCCGAAGAGGCGGAGAATGGCGAGGATGGCGCGGCAGCGGACGACGCGAAGACAGAAGACAGTGAGAAAGGTTCTGCTGCAGAAGAAGATCCGAACAGGATCGATGCGGATTTCACCGGGGAGCGCGGCATCATGCTGTACGCATTCGGGACCGACGGCGGAACATTTGCCAAAAAACGAATCGATATCAATGCGATGGATCTGCAGGTGGGGAAGGATGATGTCATCCTGTATTCCGATGAGACCTGCGTGATCTACCGGAAGGGCGGACAGGAGAAGTTCCGGGGATCGTTCTCCCAGAACCTGCAGTGCGTCTTCCCGGGAAGCAGCGAGAATCACTACTATGTGATTTCCGGGAAATATATGGAACAGATGCGGCTGGCCCGCTGATGAGCAGCCGGGCAGCGGTCTAAAGGAGTATGATGGATATAGCGGAGTTATCTTCTGTTGGAATCAGTGTGACGCTGATCGTGGTGCTGGCAGTGCTGCTGGTGTCCTTTCTTCTCGGGGCCAAAGAGGGCCTGGTCAAGACCTTCTACCGGCTGTTCTCGGGAATTCTCGTCATGGTGCTGAGCGTCGCCCTGACGCCGGGGCTTGCGGGGATCATCCGGTCGAATGAGAAGATCTACGGTGCGATCGAGTCCAATATCGAAGGCGTGATCGGCCGTGCACTGGATGAGATGATCGAGAAGAACGCAGAGCAGACGGAAGAGAAGGAAGAAACGGACGAAAAGAGCGAAGAGGAGAAGCTGTCTTCGCTGCTGAAGAAAGCCGGAGAGAACGGCGGGATCAGCCTTCCGGAATCGTTCCTCGGCAACTTTTCTGAGGTGGCAGAGAATGCAGGCGTAAAGCTGGAGGATCTGGCCGGCGGCGCGATGGCGGATGCAACAGCCGCCATCCGGGAACAGGCGGATGCGGCGAAAGCGAAGCTGGCTGCGGCACTGGCGGAACAGGTCACAGACTACCTGATCCGGATTACCTCTTTTGTTGTGCTGTTCCTGGTGCTTTCCGCCCTCTTGTTTGTTCTGGCACATGCCCTGGATATCATTGCGAAGCTCCCGGTTCTGAATTCCATGAACCGTGTGGCAGGCGGCCTCTGCGGACTGCTCGGCGGTCTGCTGATCGTCTGGATCGCGTTTATGGCTGTGACGATTTTTATCAAGCATGATTTTGCACAGCAGATCCTCCGGGACATCGAGGGCAATGTTTTCCTGAAGATGCTCTATGATTATAATCCGATCATGAAAGTAGTCAGTTCCCTGAAGGGGTGAGGATGAATCCTACGGGAAGAATCATCCGTACAGAGCGGAGCAGATGAGTCTGCTCCGTTTTTTGCAGGAGCATGCAAATCAGCCAGGATGGGCTGACGCTGTATGCGCCATGGAGGATTGGGATGGAGAAGCAGGTCTGGAGTACCTATGGCGAACAGATCAGACTGATGATTTTCGGCGCATCTCATGCACCGGAAGTTGGAATGATCTTAACGGGAATCCCTGCCGGGAAGAACGTCGACCTGGAAGCATTGCAGCAGTTTCTGCTGCGGCGTGCACCGGGAAGAAGTGCATACACCACGGCGAGAAAGGAACCGGATGTGCCGACGTTCACTTCTGGCGTGCAGGATGGTGTCACAGATGGGAATCCGATCCGTGCGGTCATACAGAATACCAGCATCCGATCAGCAGATTATGAGCAGTTCAGGACTGTTCCAAGGCCAGGCCATGCAGATTATACAGCGTCTGTGAAATACAGGGGGAAACTGGACATGGCCGGAGGTGGTCCGTTCTCCGGCCGGATGACCGCCCCTTTCTGCATCGCCGGTGGGATTCTGAAGCAGCTGCTTGCAGAGGAAGGGATTGTCGTTACGGCGAGAATTTATGAAATTGCCGGAATCCGGGATACGGGATCTCTTGAGGAAGACGTTGCGGCGAAGGATTTTCCTGTGCTGGATGCAGAACAGGGTGAAAAGATGAAACAGGCAATCCTTGCTGCAAAGGAGGCAGGTGATTCCCTCGGAGGCATTGTGGAGTGTGCCATCTTCGGCCTGCCTGTGGGACTCGGCGGACCGCTGTTCGAGGGAATGGAGGGAAGAATCGCACTGGCGGCCTTCGGAATCCCTGGGGTGAAGGGAATTGAATTCGGCGCAGGCTTCGAAGCGGCAGCGATGAGAGGTTCCGAGAATAATGATGCCTTTGCCATCCGGGAAGGAACTGTCTGCACGAAGACCAATCACGCAGGAGGAATTCTGGGCGGAATCACAGATGGTATGCCGCTCCTGTTCCGGGCAGCATTTAAACCGACACCTTCCATCGCAAAGCCCCAGGAGAGCATCAACTTGCGGACGATGAAACCGGAAGAACTGGTGATCCAGGGGAGACATGATCCCTGTATCGTTCCCCGTGCGGTCCCCTGCGTTGAAGCAGCGGCAGCGGCAGCGGTTTATGATGCATGGCTTGGCAGAAAGAAAGAACTGGCCGAAATGGAATCGGTGGAGTGGAACGGACTGCGCTGACACAAAGCGTCATAAGGATAGAGAAAGATGAAGATAGAGGAATACAGAAAGCAGATCGCCCGGATCGATGAAGAGATCCTGCGCCTGTTTCTGGAGCGTATGGAAGTATCTGCGAAGATCGGATCATACAAGAAAGAGCGAGGACTTCCGGTGCGCGTGCCGGAAGTGGAGGAGCAGAAAATCCGCAGAATGGTGGAAGAGTCACCGGAGGAACTGAAAGCGTATATTCCACGCCTGTTTTCGACGCTTTTTGAACTGAGCCGCAGCTACCAGGATGCACTCAGCGGTCCGGCAGGAGATTTCCAGGGTGATCTGGAGAAGACACTGTTTCAGGATCTGCTGCTGCATGCCGGCGACCCGTTTTCCGGAGAATCGGCAGACGCATGGAGCTTTATCCGGCTGATACATCATGCAGGGATCCGCGTCGCCGGGAAGAAGGTACTGGTGCTCGGCAGTGGGAATGCGGCCTCTGCGGTGCTGGAAGCGCTGCAGGAACTGGGTGCCGGTGCGATTGTGGTTGCAAGCAGAAAGCCGGAATCTCTGGCGATTGTATCGTTTCCAAAGGGAGATGCACAGGTCCTGCCTGCCGCATATGAGCACCTGTCTTCGCACGCGGATGTGGATATCATCGTGAATACGACCCCTGTCGGGATGTACCCGAGAAATGGGGAATCGCCAATCAGCCTGTCTCTGTTCCCGGATCTGTCCGGGGTCCTGGATCTGATCAGCAACCCTTACCGGTCAGCCCTCCTGATGGAAGCGGAAGAGCGGAAGATCCCCTGTGAGAATGGCCTCTATCTGCTGGTCGTCCAGGCAGTGAGACGAATGCACTCTGATGCAGCGGAAGAAGTGGAAGAGGAACTGGCCGGGCGTATCTGGCAGAGCCTGTCCGGGAATCTGCAGAACATTGCGCTGATCGGGATGCCTGGTGCCGGAAAGTCACAGGAAGCGAGACGGATCAGTGAGGCAACCGGGCGTGCATTCTATGATTCTGATGAGGAAGTGACGAAGCGGACAGGGATGACTCCGGAAGAGTGGATTACGACACAGGGCGAAGAGACATTTCGGAAACTGGAGACAGAGGTCCTGCGGGATATTGCCAAAGTATCCCATGCGGTGATTGCTACCGGCGGTGGCGTGGTGACCAGGCCGGAGAACTATGCGCTGCTTCATCAGAACAGCCGGATCATCTGGCTGAAGAAGGACATCGGGCAGCTGGTACTGGAAGGCCGGCCGATTTCTAAAAGAATTGCACCTGAAGAGCTGTATAAAATGCGAAAGCCTCTGTACGAGGCTTTCGCGGATGAAGAGATCGAGCTGGATTCCTGATCAGATTCTGTTTTGTTACGCCCACGGATCCTGACTCACCGGGATGCGGATCTGGCCAAGCAGCATCTGATCCCACAGGAACCACTCGCCGGTCGATGGCTTCAGCCGCAGGGTGACATTCCGCATGCTGTCGGCGCCGCCGGATTTCAGGTCGAATTTCTTATATCCGGTGTCTGCCATCTGGGAAGCGCTGTCGCTGACCTCGATGACATAAGGAACATCCGGCGTGTATCCATTTTCCGGTGTTGCGCCCTTAAAATAGGAGAACGGAATGTAATCTCTTCCGTCCATGAAGCGGTCCCGGATGAACTGATTCTCCATCGGAGAGATCGGACGCGGCCCACGCAGATAGTTCAGCATCTCGATGCTGGCATCCTTATCCTTCGGATAGACGCAGAGCGCGGCAACGGTCAGGGCAACGGTATCTTCCGGGTTCTTCAGGGAAGCCTGCGGAAGAGCCTTCAGTTCTTCAAGATTGGTCGGAAGGGACTGGAGTGTTACAGTGTACTTCATGTGGATACCTCCTGTCTGAATATGTTAGTATTATCATAACAGTTACCGAAGGTATCCGCAAGAGAAGAATCATTAAGCAGCCTTTCAAAATCTTTGGAAAAAGGGACTAGACAAAACCGAATTTATGTTGTATACTGGTTTCCGCTGATGGCGACATAGCCAAGTGGTAAGGCGTGGGTCTGCAACACCCTGATTCATCGGTTCAAATCCGATTGTCGCCTCGTGAAAAGCATCCTTCTGATGAAGGGTGTTTTTTTTCGCAGAAAAATACGGAAAGGGCTTGTATTTCCTTCAAGAGATGCTATACTGAATGAGTGTAATCTAATTGTGTACAATTTAACGTGTGAAGCAGAAGAGATCACCAGAAAAGGAAGGCGATATCATGGACAAAGAATTTGACCTGCAGGCATATATGAGCAAGGGTGTCGAGGAGATTGCGGTCGGTGCGATGAAGGCGACCCTGAAGAATCCGAGACAGAGTGCATATATGGTGAAGTTTGCGGCGGCAAGCCGGGCTGCTTCGAAGAAGCGGGCGGAGGCGGAGAAGAGAGGGGAACACATCCCGCCATTCCTGATCGCCAGCATCACCAGCAGCTGCAACCTGCACTGTGAGGGCTGCTATTCCAGAAGCAACCATGCGACGACGGATGCGGCACCGGTCAGGCAGCTGACCGATGAAGAATGGCTGAAGATCTTCAGCGAGGCAGATGAACTGGGTATCAGCTTCATCCTGCTGGCGGGCGGGGAACCGCTGCTGCGGCGTGACATCATCGAGGCGGCCGGCAAGCGGCAGAACATCCTCTTCCCGATCTTCACGAACGGTGTCTTCATGGACGAGCGGTACTTCGAACTCTTTGACCGCTGCAGGAACCTTCTGCCAGTGATGAGCATCGAAGGAGAAAAAGAGGTTACCGATGCAAGAAGAGGTGCCGGCATCTATGACATCCTGATCAAAAATATGGATGAGATCCACAGAAGAGGGCTGATCTTCGGGGCTTCGGTGACGGTCACAACGGAGAATGTGAAGGATGTCTCCTCGGATGCATTCATTCAGAGTCTCTCGGACCGTGGCTGCAAGGCGGTGATTTTTGTCGAGTTCGTTCCGGTGACGGAAGACAGCAAGCACCTTGCACCGGGCGATGAAGAGAGAGCCTATCTCGACAAGGAAATCATGCGCCTGAGAGAACAGTACCCGGAGATGATCTTCATCGCCTTCCCGGGGGACGAGAAGGCAACCGGCGGCTGTGTAGCTGCAGGACGTGGTTTCTTCCACATCAATTCCCACGGCGGAGCAGAGCCGTGTCCGTTCTCGCCGTATTCCGATATCAATGTCCGCGATACGTCCCTGAAGGAAGCGCTGCAGTCCCCGCTTTTCCTGGCACTGCAGTCGGAAGATGTGCTGCTTGACGACCACGAAGGCGGCTGCGTCCTCTATGAAAAGCGGGAAGAAGTCGAACGGCTTCTGGCAGCGGGCAGGGCGAACTGAGCGGCCTGCCCCATACGGCTCTGCTCAGATCGGAGCGACCTGATATGATGCAGCTTCTGCGGCATCGAGGAAAGCAGAGACCGTATCCGGTGCAGTAAAGACCGGAATGCCATGCTCGGCAGCACATATCCGGATCCGGTAGCCACAGGTGCCGGTGTGATTGGAACCACTGTCTTTCGTGGAAAATACATAGGAGATCTCGCCCTGGCGGAGCGCCTGAAACAGCGCTTCCATGGAGGCGGGATCTTTTTTGTCATAGATTTTCCGGATGCCACCGTGGATGGCTGCACCTGCCTTAATGAGAGCATCTGCCGTCCCCTTCGTCGCCCACAGGGTAAAACCGAGGGCAGAGAAACGTTCCAGGAGAGGCAGTGCTGTCTCTTTATCCGCATCGGCCAGTGTGACCAGTATACAGCCGTGATCCTTCACCGGGATTCCAGACGCCTCAAAGACCTTCAGAAGGGCACGCATGCGGTCCCGGTCATAGCCGATGGCTTCCCCGGTGGATTTCATTTCCGGGGAGAGGCAGACATCCATGCCGGAAAGCTTTGCGAAGGAGAAGGCCGGTGCCTTCAGATACCAGCGATCATCCCGAGGAGCGGGATCAAGATCCAGAATCCCCTGTGCGCGAAGGGACTGCCCCAGCATGACCCGCGTGGCGATATCTGCGAGGGGCAGGCCGGTTGCCTTTGAGAGGAAAGGAACGGTTCGGGAGGATCTTGGATTGACCTCGATGATCCAGACCTGATTCCGTTCATCGACAATAAACTGAATATTCATGAGACCGATGATCCCGATGGACAGACCCAGGCGGCGCGTGTAGTCCCGGATGGTCGCAAGGGCGGATTCCGGCACCGAATATGCCGGATAGACACTCATCGAGTCGCCAGAGTGGATGCCGGTCCGCTCGATCAGTTCCATGATTCCCGGAATCAGAACCTCTTTTCCGTCACAGATTGCATCGACTTCCAGTTCTTTGCCGCAGATGTATCTGTCGACCAGCACCGGCTTCTCCTGATCGAGGGCGACGGCATTCTCCAGGTAGCGGAGCAGTCCTTCGCGGTCGGAGACCACCTGCATGGCGCGTCCGCCGAGGACAAAACTGGGGCGGACCAGAACCGGGAAGCCGATTGTATCTCCGGCCAGAAGTCCTTCTTCGACAGAGGTGACGGCCCGGCCGTCCGGCTGCGGGATGCCGAGATCGATGAGCAGCTGTTCGAACAGTTTCCGGTCTTCGGCTCTTGCGATGCCTTCACTGTCTGTACCGATCAGCGGGACCCCACAGGCATCCAGGGAAGCAGCCAGATTGATCGCGGTCTGCCCGCCAAGGGTTGTGATGACGCCGGAGGGATCTTCGAAGGTGACGATATCCATCACATTTTCGACCGTCAGCGGTTCGAAATAAAGTTTATCTGCTGTCGTATAATCGGTGGAGACGGTTTCCGGATTGTTGTTGATGATAATGGCTTCGAATCCTGCTTCCCGGATCGTATGGACGGCGTGTACGGTCGAGTAATCGAACTCCACGCCCTGTCCGATACGGATCGGGCCGGAACCGAGGACGATGATCTTCTTCCGTCTGCTTTTGATCGATTCATTCTCCTGCTCGTAGGTCGAATAGAAGTAAGGGATATAGCTGTCGAATTCGGCAGCACAGCTGTCGATCATCTTGAAGACCGGGCAGATGCCTTCCTGCTGGCGCAGATGGAAAAGATCGGCCTCGTCCATGTTCCAGAGCCGTGCGATCTCCGCATCGGAAAAGCCCAGGCGCTTTGCGGCGAGAAGCATGTCCGTCTCCAGCGGATGTGCCGCAAGGGTGGTCTCCATCTGTACGATTCCTGCGATCTTTCTGAGGAAGAAGCAGTCGATGCCGGTTTCGTCATGAATCTTAGCAAGAACTGCCTCCGGATTACTTCCGGCCCTCCGGAAACACTCGGTGATGGCATAGATCCGCTCATCGGTCCCGGAGAGAATGACTGCTTCAAGCGCAATGTCATCCGCTGTAAGAAAAGCGGGCATCCGAAGGTGATCGAGTCCGATCTCGAGGGAACGCACCGCTTTCAGGAGACTTTCTTCCCATGTTCTGCCGATGCTCATGACTTCTCCGGTCGCTTTCATCTGTGTTCCAAGCTGCCGACTTGCTTCGGCAAATTTGTCAAAAGGAAACCGGGGCATCTTTGTGACGATATAGTCGAGGGCGGGTTCGAAGGAGGCTGGAGTATTGGCGAGATGGATTTCGTCCAGATGCATCCCGACACAGATCTTTGCGGAAACCCTTGCGATCGGATAGCCGCTTGCCTTTGAGGCGAGGGCAGATGAACGGGAAACCCTGGGATTGACTTCGATCAGGTAGTACTGGAAAGAATCCGGGTCGAGGGCAAACTGTACATTGCAGCCGCCTTCCACCTCAAGTGCGCGGATGATGCGGAGTGCGGAGTCCCGGAGCATCTGGTATTCCTTGTTGGTGAGCGTCTGGGATGGGCAGACAACGATTGAATCACCGGTGTGGATTCCGACAGGGTCGAGGTTCTCCATGTTGCAGATGGTGATCGCCGTATCATTCGCATCGCGCATCACTTCGTACTCGATCTCCTTGTAGCCACGGACACTTTTTTCGATCAGGACCTCATGGACCGGAGATACGGCCAGTGCGTTGCGGAGCATTTCTGTAAAATCTTCTGCGTGCTCGACGAAACCGCCGCCGCTTCCACCGAGTGTAAAGGCCGGGCGGAGCACCAGCGGGAAGCCGATGCTTCTTGCCGCCTCGTTGCCTTCTGCAAGAGAGCGGACAACGCGGGAAGGCAGTACCGGTTCACCGAGACGCTCGCACAGCGCCTTGAAATCCTCACGGTCCTCGGCCATTCTGATGCTCTCGCGGCTGGTGCCGAGCAATTCGGTGCCGCATTCATCGAGGACGCCGGATTCCGCAAGGGCGATGGCCAGATTGAGACCGGTCTGTCCGCCGAGACCCGGGATCAGGGCATCCGGCCGTTCCACGCGGATGATGTGGGAGAGGTAGGGAAGGGTCAGCGGCTCCATATAGATCTTATCGGCGATCAGCTGGTCCGTCATGATGGTGGCCGGATTCGAATTGCAGAGAACGACTTCGTAGCCTTCCTCGCGAAGGGCGAGACAGGCCTGGGTGCCGGCATAGTCGAATTCCGCAGCCTGCCCGATGACGATCGGCCCGGAGCCGATGACAAGGATTTTATGAAGATCAGTACGTTTCGGCATAGGTTTTGCCCTCCATCAGACGATAGAAACGGGAGAAAAGATAGGCGGAATCCTGCGGCCCCGGGGCGCTTTCCGGGTGGTACTGCACCGAAAAGGTCGGATCCGTCCGGTGTGCAAGGCCCTCGATGGTGCCATCCAGCAGATTCCGGTGTGTGACATAAAGACCGGTATCTGCGAGGCTTTCTTCTTCCACCGCATAGGAGTGGTTCTGGGAAGTGATCTCGATCTTCCCGGTCAGCAGGTTCATCACCGGATGGTTGCCGCCGCGGTGGCCGAAGTGCAGCTTATAGGTTCTCGCACCATAGGCTCTGGCGATCAGCTGATGGCCGAGACAGATGCCGAAGATGGGATAGCGGCCTAGCAGGGCAGCGATCGTCCGGGCGGTCTCCGGGATGTCCGCCGGATCGCCTGGGCCGTTGGAGATGAAGATGCCGTCCGGACGAATGGCTTCGATCTCAGCAGCGGATGTATTCCAGGGAAAGCGGACGACATCCGCACCGCCCGCAAGAAGACTGCGCAGGATATTCTCCTTGATGCCGCAGTCAATCACGGCCACCTTGTACCAGTGAAAGGCAGATGCGTAGGAAGTGGTTTCTGGCTGACTGACGAGGGAGACCGAATCCGTCCAGGGTTTAGCCTTTCGGAGAGATGCAAGTGCATCGGAGAAGGTGGGATCCTCTTCCTGGATGGTTCCCGGAAGCAGGACGGCCATCTGTGTCCCATTGGCCCGGATATGCCGGACCAGCATGCGGGTATCAATGCCCTCGATCCCGGGAACGCCCTGTGCGGCCATCACATCAGGGAGGGGATTCCGACTGCGGAAATTCGACGGATCCGGATTCGCCTCCCGGACGATCAGGGCACCTGCCCGAAGGCAGGCGCTTTCATCATCCTCTGCATTCATGCCGTAATTGCCGATCAGCGGGTAGCTCATGACGATGGACTGTCCGGTATAGGAAGGATCGGTCAGGATCTCCTGGTAGCCGGTCATGGAGGTATTGAAGACCAGTTCCAGCGGCCGCCCATCCGGCGGCGCGCCGAAACTTCTGCCGTGGAAGAGCAGTCCGTCCGCCAGCAGCAGCGTGCAGGGGGCTCCGTTTGTCATCTGTATCATAGTCAGTTCCTTCTTTCGTCATATGGAGTCAAGTGGGTTTTCAAAGCGGTTTTTCCTGGTCCCTGCGGGAATGGATGTCGGATAGTCTTCCGTGAAACAGGCCCGGCACAGGCCGGGGCAGGCAGAAAGGGCTGCGTCCTCTCTGGCGCAGGTGTGATCGCTGCCTCTGCCTGCGCGGACAAGCATCGTCTGCAGGTCTTCCGGATCGAGAAAACCGAGCGAATCCGCCTCGATATAGGCGGCCATCTCCTGCAGGGACCGGCCGGTGGCAATCAGATGTTCCTTTGAGTCAATGTCTGTCCCGTAGTAGCAGGGGGAGATGAACGGCGGTGAGGAGATCCGCATGTGGATCTCCTTTGCACCGGCTTCCCGCAGCAGGCGGATGAGCTGCCTCGAGGTTGTCCCGCGGACGATGGAATCGTCCACCAGCACGATCCGCTTTCCCGCGATCACGGAGCGGATGGGGTTCAGCTTGATCCGGACCTGGTCGCTGCGGTGATCCTGCCCGGGCTCGATGAAGGTCCGCCCGATGTATTTGTTCTTGATCAGGCCGATCCGGTAGGGAATGCCCGAGGCCTCTGCGAAGCCGAGGGCGGCGTCAAGACCGGAGTCCGGGGCACCGATGACAAGATCCGCATCGACCGGATGCCGCTCGTGCAGCAGGATGCCGGCCTGGCGCCTGACGTCATGGACGGAGAGGCCGAAGAGGTGGGAATCCGGTCTTGCAAAATAGATGTATTCGAAGGAACAGAAGGTTTCGGCTTTTTTCGCACAGTACTCTCGACAGGACTGTATGCCGGCAGAGGAAAAGACAACGAGTTCGCCCGGCAGCAGTTCTCGGATGAATGTTGCACCGACAGCATCCAGGGCGCAGGATTCCGATGAAGCGACCCATGCCCCGGACGGAAGCCTTCCATAACAGAGTGGCCGGAAGCCATGCGGATCCCTGAGTGCGAGCATCTTCGTCGGTGACATCAGAATCAGGGAATAGGCGCCTTCCAGTTCCTGCATCGCGGCCAGCGCTGCTTTTTCAATGGAAGGGAAGCGCAGCCGTTTCTGCGTGATCATGTAGGCGATGATCTCCGTGTCGCTCGTTGTGTGAAAGATGGCACCACCAAGTTCCAGGCGATCCCTTAAGGCATAGGCGTTGCTGAGATTGCCGTTGTGCGCCAGGGCCAGATGACCTTTCCTGTGGTTGATCTCGAGCGGCTGGCAATTGGCGATCTTCGCATCGCCGGTCGTCGCGTAGCGGACGTGGCCGACCCCGATCTGACCCTCCGGCAGAGCCTGCATGACCTCCGGCGTGAAGACCTCTCCGACAAGTCCCAGGTTCTTATGGGATGAGAACAGGCCGTCATGGTTGATGACCATCCCGCAGCTTTCCTGCCCGCGGTGCTGCAGGGCATAGAGCCCGTGGTAGACAATCGGAGCAATCCGCTCTTTCTCCGGTGAGAAGATGCCGAAGACACCGCATTCCTCATGGAGTGCATCTGCCTTTTCTTCGTAGAATTCCTGCATAGATAGCCTCCGGCAAATGATGCATGAATGGTTACAATACATGAAAAAAGGTGCTGGAATTCCTCATCCAGCACCTTTGCTTCCCGCATTATAACAAAGAAAAAACGGAAAGTCAATCAAAATGTATACAAGTATACAAAAATTACTTGACAACCATTTCCATCTGTGATATCGTACGTTCAACAGGCAAAGGCGCTGTCCCACTGATCAGGGGACGGCGCCTGTTTTTGTTCTGGCCTTCGCGAAGAGATGGTATCTGACATATTGGAATGACTGCGGCGGCGCCGCTTTCGCTGCCAGCTGTAGTCAGTGATGAAACAAGCGAGGTTCATATTATGACACAGGAAATACTTGGTGCGATTCACAGAGAAGTGTTTGGGGTATGGTTTCTGATCGGAGCTGCATTGGTGTTCTGGATGCAGGCAGGCTTTGCTATGGTAGAGACGGGGTTCACCAGGGCGAAGAATGCGGGAAATATCCTGATGAAGAACCTGATGGATTTTTGTATTGGAACCGTGATGTTTATTCTGATCGGATTTGGCCTGTTCCTGGGGGAGGACCTGGTCGGATTCATCGGAAAACCGGGCTTTGATATCTTTACCAGTTACCAGAGCTTCGACTGGTCGAACTTCGTGTTCAACCTGGTATTCTGTGCGACGACGGCAACGATTGTATCGGGTGCCATGGCAGAGCGGACGAGATTCCTTTCCTACTGTGTCTATTCCGCAGTGATTTCCGCTATCATCTATCCGATCGAGGCACACTGGACCTGGGGCGGCGGCTGGCTCGCCCAGATGGGCTTCCATGATTTTGCCGGTTCCAACTGTATCCACATGGTCGGCGGGATCTGTGCCCTGATCGGGGCTTATCTGGTTGGCCCGCGGATCGGAAAATTCTCCAAGGACGCGGATGGAAAGATCACAAAGGTCAATGCATTTCCGGGACACAACCTCCCGATCGGCTGTCTCGGCGTCTTCATTCTCTGGCTCGGCTGGTATGGATTCAACGGCGCTGCAGCAGCATCCATCGAAGAGATGGGCTCCATCTTTGTGACGACGACCATTGCCCCATCGGTTGCAACGTGCGTCTGCATGGTTTTTACCTGGATCAAATATGGCAAGCCGGATGTGTCGATGTGTCTGAATGCTTCCCTCGCCGGCCTGGTGGCTGTCACGGCACCCTGTGATGTCTGTGATGCATCTGGCGCGATCGTGATCGGCGCGGTCTCGGGCGTTCTGGTGATCTTCGGCGTCTGGCTTCTGGATCAGAAACTGCGCATCGATGATCCCGTCGGTGCGGTTGCCGTGCACTGCATGAACGGCATCTGGGGGACGATCTCGGTCGGTCTGTTCGCGACAGAGACGGCACCGGCATTTGCCAGAGGAATCGGCGATGGAGTCGCCTTTGGCGCAAACCAGATCGCCGGGGAAGGCCTTTTCTACGGCGGCGGTTTCAGACAGCTGGGGCTCCAGCTTCTCGGCATGGGTGCGACAGCGCTCTGGACTGCTGTGACGATCACCGTTACCTTCCTGGTGATCCGTGCAATCTTCGGTCTGCGCGTATCCGAGGAAGAGGAGATCGTGGGCCTTGATGCGACGGAACATGGCCTGCCAACAGCCTATTCCGGATTTGCCATCACGGATATTGAGAGCATGGCAAATATGTCGGTCAATGAGAATACCGACCTCGGCCAGAATGAATACGTATCCGCATCGGAGGCGGCGAAGAATGCGGCTGTGCAGGTGATCCGGACGGAGACGGTTCCGGAGGCAGGCTCATACGTGCCGCAGGCGGAGATGAACAAGATCTCCATCATCCTGCGCCAGTCGAAGTTTGATCAGCTGAAGACAGCACTCAATGATCTCGGGGTAACCGGCATGACCGTGACCCAGGTGATGGGCTGCGGGATCCAGAAGGGAGCCGGTGCCTACTACCGCGGCGTCGAGATGGATATGTCCCTGCTACCGAAGGTAAAAATTGAGGTGGTTGTCAGCAAGATCCCGGTGGATGCGGTCATCGAAGCGGCAAAGAAAGCACTCTACACCGGCCATATCGGGGACGGCAAGATCTTCGTTTATCCGGTAACCCGCGTGGTCAAGGTCCGCACCGGCGAGGAGAACTTTGCGGCACTGCAGGATGTGGAGTGACGCAGTGAAAATACTGTGTGAGATCTGAGAAGAACATGAGCATTTATCGTTAAAGAAATATAAGAAAAGAAGCATAAGAAGGAGCGACAGGCAATGGCAGCTAAAGTCAATCACAATTTCAGCATGCTTTCGGAGAGCTATCTTTTCTCGGAAGTTGCGAGACGGGTGGCAGCCTTTGAAAAGGCACACCCGGAACGGGAGATCATCCGGATGGGAATCGGGGACGTGACGCGTCCCCTCCCGCCGGTGATCGTGGAAGCGATGGTGCATGCATCGGAGGAGATGGGCGATAGCGCTACATTCCGGGGCTATGGCCCGGAACAGGGATATCCGTTCCTGCGGGAGGCCGTCCGGGGGTACTACAGGCGGTCTGGCGTGGAACTGGATGTGGACGAGATCTTTATCTCCGACGGGGCAAAGAGCGATCTCGGCAACATCGGGGACATCTTCGATCCGGCCTGTTCGGTACTGGTGACGGATCCGGTCTATCCGGTCTACTTGGATACCAGCATCATGTCCGGAAGAAAGGTGTCCTACGCGGCGGCAACGAGAGAGAATCATTTCAGACCCGCGCCGCCGGATCCGGAACGGGATGCGGACGGCAATCCGGTATATCCGGACCTGATCTTCCTCTGCTCACCGAACAATCCGACCGGCGCTGCCATGAACAGGAAGGAGCTGTCTGACTGGGTCTGCTATGCGAAAGAACATGGCAGTGTGATCCTCTTCGACGCTGCCTATGAGTGCTTTATCGATGAGACTGAGACGGAGGGCGGCGGCATCCCGCACAGCATCTATGAGATTCCTGGCGCAAAGTCCTGCGCCATCGAATTCTGTTCCCTCTCGAAGAAAGCAGGCTTTACAGGGCTTCGCTGCGGCTACACGGTGATCCCGAAGGAACTCCGCCTGGATGGCATTTCCCTAAGGGACCTCTGGTTCCGCCGCCAGAGCACCCGCTTCAACGGCGCCTCCTACATCACCCAGCGGGCAGCAGAAGCTGTCTTCACGGAAGAAGGAGAAAAAGCGGTCCAGGAGAACCTGCGCTACTACAGAGAGAACGCGGCAATCCTCGCCGGGATGCTCGACGACTGCGGCATCTATTACACCGGCGGAAAGCATTCCCCTTATATCTGGATGGAGTGCCGGCCCCCGGTAAAGATGGCAGCCTCCGGATCACAGGAAAACCTGCCCTGCACCTCCTGGGACTTCTTTGACCGCCTGTTACAGGAAGTAGGCGTGGTCGGAACCCCAGGCAGCGGATTCGGCACCGCAGGCGAAGGCTACATCCGCCTCACCGCATTCTCCACCAGAGAAAAAACCGAAACAGCCGCAGAACGGTTGCTAAAGTACTTCCGATAAGACTCATCCCCACGAATACCCTCCACGTAGGCGCATGTAAGCGTCAGCGCACCAGCGCCCAAGTGGAGGGTATCCGTGGGGTTCTATAATGATCAGAAGTGTTTTTGTGCTATTGCGCCTTCACCGCGGCTGCAATAAAACCTGCAAAAAGCGGATGTGGCTTGTTCGGCCGGGATTTGAATTCTGGGTGTGCCTGTGTTGCGATGTAGAACGGATGATCTTCCGTCAGTTCCATCATCTCCACGATCCGGCCGTCCGGTGAGATCCCGGAGAGGGTCATTCCGTGTGCCGTGAGGGCTTCCCGGTAGTCATTGTTAACTTCATAGCGGTGGCGGTGCCGCTCGCGGATCAGCATGGAGCCGGTATCCGCATCCTGTTCCCCACACCAGGCAGGCCAGGAGCTGTAAAGCTTTTCTGCAAGAGAACCGGAGGAGAGGACGCAGGGCCAGGAGCCGAGGCGGAGCGTGCCGCCGATATCGGTGACACCTTCCTGATCCGGCATCAGGTGGATGACCGGGTGCGTGGTTTCCGGAGCAAATTCGACGGAATTCGCATCTGCGTAGCCGAGAACGTTCCTTGCATAGGAGATGATGGCTACCTGCATGCCGAGACAGATCCCGAGGTAAGGGATCCGGTGCTCCCTGGCATAGTTGGCGGCGACGATCATGCCCTCGATGCCGCGGTCACCGAAGCCTCCCGGAACCAGGATGCCGGAGACATTTGCAAAGAGAGCTTCTGCGGATTCTTCGGTCACATCTTCCGATTCGATCCACTTGATATGGACGTTCACATGGTTGGCGATGCCGCCGTGCTTCAGGGCCTCGACTACACTCAGGTAGGCGTCATGCAGCTGGGTGTATTTGCCGACCAGGGCGATGGTGACACTGCCGGAAGCGGACTTCAGGGCATGGACCATGGCCGCCCAGTCGGAGAGATCCGGCTCCGGGCAGGGCAGGTGCAGAATGTCACAGGTGACCCGGGCAAGATTCTCGTCCTCGAGGATCAGCGGGATCTCATAGAGGGACGGGACATCCATATTGGCGAGGACATGCTCCTTCGGGACGTTGCAGAAGAGCGCAACTTTCGCCCTGACATCCTCTGGGAGTTCCACTTCGGTGCGGCAGACGATGATGTCCGGCTGCAGTCCCATCCCCTGCATTGAGCGGACGGCCTGCTGGGTCGGCTTGGTCTTCAGCTCCGCGGAACAGCGCAGATACGGAACAAGAGAGACCAGGATCAGCATCGCATTTTCATAGCCAACAATACGCTGGAACTGGCGGATTGCCTCGAGGAACGGCTGGCTTTCGATATCGCCGATGGTGCCGCCGACCTCGATGATCGCGATGTGCGTCTTCCCGTCATCCGGGTCTTCCGGCCGGTAGAAATGATCCATGATCTCGTTGGTGATGTGCGGAATCACCTGGACGGTTCCGCCTCCGTACACCCCCTGGCGCTCCTTCTGAAGAACAGACCAGTAAACCTTGCCGGTCGTGACATTTGCATCGCGGCCGAGATTCTCATCGATGAACCGCTCATAGTGACCGAGGTCCAGGTCGGTCTCGATCCCGTCATCGGTCACGTAGACCTCACCGTGCTGCACCGGATTCATGGTGCCGGGATCAATATTGATATAAGGGTCAAATTTCTGCATCGTTACCTGGTAGCCGCGTGCCTTCAGCAGCCGGCCGAGGGAAGCTGCGGTGATTCCCTTCCCGAGCCCGGAGACAACACCGCCGGTGACAAAGATGTATTTCACTGCCATCGTCAGACTCCTTTCTTTCTATCAGACAACATAAAAAACGCCCGGAAGAGTCGATGATCCCTCTGCCGGACGCCTTTGTCCCACTGGAAGCATTATAAGACAGACTGGAAGAAAATGCAAGAGAAGATTGTATAATTGTATACAAAAATACTTGACAAATCGTGGAAGATGGATAAAATAGATACAGGCAAGGGCGCTGAAGGTATTCTTCGTGCCCTTTTGTATTATCTGGGGAGGGGAGACCGGGATCATGAAAACATACGATTCCATCTGTGAGATGGTGCGTGAACAGAACGTGAAGTTTATCCGCCTGGCATTCTTTGATATCTTCGGGACGCAGAAAAATATCGCGATCATGCCGCATGAACTGAAGCGGGCATTTGAAGAGGGGATCGCCATTGACGGGAGTGCGATTGCAGGTTTTCAGGATGCGGCAAGAAGCGATCTCTTTCTGGAGCCGGACCCGGAGACGGAAGCCCAGATTCCCTGGCGGTCCTACGACGGCGGCGTGATTCGGATGTTCTGCGATATCACGAATCCGGACGGCAGCATCTATGAGCGGGACAGCCGGTATCTGCTGAAGCAGGCAGTCGCCCGTGCAGAAGAAGCAGGGATCCGGGTGCATTTCGGGGCTGAGGTGGAGTTCTACATCTTCCGGCTCGACGAAAAGGGGGAAGCAACCCGGATACCACATGACAACGCAGGGTATTTTGATATCGCACCGAGAGACCGCGGGGAGAATCTCCGGCGGGACATCTGCAACTTCCTGCTCGACATGGGAATCTTTCCGGAATCTTCCCACCATGAGAATGGGCCGGGTCAGCACGAGGTGGTCTTCCGGTATTCGGATCCGCTGACCACGGCCGATAACACGTCGACGCTGAAATGGGTCGTCCAGAGTGTCGCGCTGACGGAGAACTGCTACGCAGATTTCTCACCGAAACCGATCCCGGGGCAGGCAGGGAACGGCATGCATCTGAATATTTCCGTCGACAGACTGGAAGATGCAGCGGAGGACAGCCTGGTGCAGGGGTTCCGTGATGATGTGGAACTTTCCAACAGCTTTATGGCGGGAATTCTCCGCTACATCAGCGCGATGACCCTCTTCCTGAATCCGGTCGGTGCTTCCTATGACCGTCTTGGAAAGCTGCAGGCGCCGCGCTATATCAGCTGGTCCGAGCAGAACCGCTCGCAGCTGATCCGGATCCCGGCAACAAGGTCCGGCAGAAGACGGTTTGAACTGCGTTCCCCGGATCCGATGGCAAATCCGTATCTGGCATTTGCACTGCTGATCGAGGCGGGGCTTGCGGGGATCCGGGAGCATATGAAACTGCCGGAGCCGGTGGATGAGGATCTCTATCTTGCAGGATCTGCGGTGACGGACCAGCTGGAGAAGCTGCCGGAGACGCCCTATGAAGCGGTACAGGCAGCAGCGGAGAGTGCATGGATCCGGGAGATCCTCCCGGAGGGTTACCTGAACGTCTATGCAGACCGGTGCATAGGCACGGAGGCGGGCAGATACAGGAGATGAAACAGGATGAGAATGTGGGAGCTATCCTGGTAGTAACTCCGAAGGAAGATGCCGTCCGGGCACTTCGATCCGCCCTGATCCGCCAGTACGGGAGAATCGTCTCGGCCGGAACCGTCGCGGAGGCAAAGCGGGTTCTTGCAAGAGAACCGGTCGCGGTGCTGGTGATCTTGACGCCGCTCGGCGATGAGACGGAGATCCAGACCCTCTTCGATATGGCACTGAGACGGCTGACATCCTGCATCTATGTCGTCGGGCGGGAGATCTTTCACGAGGCGGTGTACCGGCAGGAAGGAACGGAGATCTACGTCTGTTCCTATCCGCTCCAGATGGAGCAGATGGTCCAGACCGTCAGCCTGCTGCACCGGCTGCGGAGGATCCGCATGGAGGACCGCCGCGAGATCGAACGGCTGAACAGGAAGCTGGAGGAAGAGAAATCCGTCTCCCGGCTCAAGTGTCTTCTGGTCGGACAGAAGAACATGACAGAGGATGAAGCGCACCACTATATTGAAAAATACGCTATGGACCACGGGCTTTCCAGAATGAGAGCCGCGGAACAGATCGAGAGGGCAATGAGGCCCGGCAGTTGAGGAAACTGCCCCTCATTGCCCTCTGTTTTTATGCGGGAAGGAAAGAGATCGCCTGCAGGAACCTGGAAGGAGTAACGGACCATGTGCTCAATCATGGGAATGGAGAAAAGAACAATCCCGGAGGAAACACTCGCGGGGTATTTTGAACGGACAAAGACAAGAGGACCGGACATGAGCAGGATCGTACCGGTGGGAGAAGGGTGGCTGTGTTTTCACCGGCTTGCGATTATGGACCTTCACGAAGAAGGCATGCAGCCCTTCTTTCTGGGAGCGCATGCGCTGGTCTGCAACGGGGAGATCTACGGTTTCCGTACGTACAGGAGAGAGATGGAGGCGAAGGGATATGCCTTTACCAGCGACAGCGACTGTGAGGTGATCCTCCCACTCTATGAGACCTATGGGACGGACTGCTTTCAGATGCTGGGCTCGGAATTCGCCCTGATCCTCTATGACGGGAAGGCGGGGAAATTCCTGGCGGCGCGAGATCCGATCGGGATCAGACCGCTGTTCTACGGCTACGATGCGGAAGGCGGGATCGTCTTTGCGAGTGAGGCGAAGAACCTGGTGGGGCTCTGCGAGCGGATCATGCCGTTCCCGCCGGGGCACTGGTATGAGGATGGCGCCTTCCACCGCTTTCAGGACCTGACAGACGTGACACCGGCTGCGGGCATGACGGAAGAGGAGGCCATCCGCGGCATCCATGACCGCCTGATCGCCTCGATCCGGACCAGGCTTGACGCGGATGCTCCGCTTGGCTTCCTGCTCTCCGGCGGACTCGATAGTTCGCTGGTCTGCGCGGTGGCGGCAAGGACGCTTGGGAAGAAGATCCGCACCTTCGCGATCGGGATGGATACGGATGCGATCGATCTGAAATATGCCAGACAGGCGGCGGACTTTATCGGAGCGGAGCACACCGAGTTCTATATGACGAAGGAGGATGTCATCCGGGCGCTGCCGGATGTGGTTGCCCTCCTAGGAACCTGGGACATCACCACCATCCGGGCCAGCATGGGCATGTACCTGTGCTGCAGGGCGATCCATGAGCAGACGGACATCCGGGTCCTGATGACCGGGGAGATCTCCGATGAGCTGTTCGGGTATAAATACACCGACTTCGCGCCGGGGCCGGAGGCTTTCCAGGCGGAGGCCAAGAAGCGGATCGATGAGCTCTACATGTACGATGTGCTCCGGGCAGACCGCTGCATCTCGGTCAACAGCCTTGAGGCGCGGGTGCCGTTCGGGGACAGTGCATTTGTCCGGTATGTTATGGAGATCCCGCCGGAACTCAAGATGAACCACCATCAGATGGGGAAATATCTGCTGCGGAAGGCCTTTGAGAAGGACCACATCCTGCCGGAGGAGATCCTGTTCCGGGAGAAGGCAGCCTTCTCCGATGCGGTCGGCCACTCGATGGTCGATGACCTGAAGGCCTATGCGGAAAGCATTTACAGCGATGAGGCATACGAGAAGAGAAAGACGCGTTATGCGTACCGCACCCCATTTACAAAAGAAAGCCTCCTGTACCGGGAACTGTTTGAACACTGCTACCCCGGACAGGCTGAAATGATTGCCGATTACTGGATGCCGAACAGGGCGTGGGAGGGCTGCCAGGTGGATGATCCGTCCGCCAGGGTCCTCGCAAACTACGGCGCCAGCGGGAAATAGAGAAGCACGATTCAGGACCGACGAGAAGTGGAAAGAACACCTGCAGAAAGGATGAGAAGATGGAAATGATGGAAAAGAGTACGGGATTGCCGGAACTGTTCGGCAGCATGGTATTTGGTGAGAAGATCATGAAAGAACGCCTTTCCAAGGCGACATTCAAGGCGTGGAAGACCTGCGTGACGAGCGGATCGGAACTGCCGCTGGCGGCTGCAAATGAGATCGCCGAGGCGATGAAGCAGTGGGCCATCGGAAAAGGGGCCACGCACTACACGCACTGGTTCCAGCCGATGACCGGATCGACCGCAGAGAAGCATGACAGCTTCATCGAGCCGGTCGGAGACGGAACCGTTGTCATGGAGTTCTCCGGGAAAGAACTGGTCAAGGGAGAACCGGATGCGTCGTCCTTCCCGTCCGGCGGCCTGCGGGCGACCTTCGAGGCGAGAGGGTATACGGCCTGGGATCCGACATCCTTCGCATTTGTCAAGGACGGAACCCTCTATATCCCGACCGTGTTCTGTGCGTATTCGGGACAGGCACTCGATAAGAAGACGCCGCTCTTAAAGTCCATGGACGCGGTCAGCAGGGAGTCAATCCGGATCCTCCGACTGTTCGGGGATACCGAGACGAAGCGGGTCACCGCCCAGTGCGGACCGGAACAGGAGTATTTCCTGATCGACAAGGGACTTTATCAGAAGCGGGAAGACCTGAAGCTGACCGGAAGAACCCTCTTTGGCAACAAGCCGCCGCGCGGCCAGGAGCTGGAGGATCATTACTTCGGACAGCTGAAGCCAAGAGTCGCAGCCTTCATGAAGGATCTTGATGCCGAGCTCTGGAAGGTCGGCGTGCTCTCGAAGACCAAGCACAACGAGGTCGCACCGTCCCAGCATGAGATGGCACCGATCTATTCGGATGCGAACCAGGCTGCGGACCAGAACCAGCTGACCATGGAGATGATGAAGGTCGTCGCAGACCGGCACGGATTCCACTGCCTTCTGCACGAAAAGCCATTTGCAGGTGTCAACGGATCCGGCAAGCACGACAACTGGTCGCTGGGGACCGATACCGGGAAGAACCTCTTCAACCCAGGTTCCACACCGGACCAGAATGCACAGTTCCTGCTGTTCCTCGCAGCCTTTATCAAGGGTGTGGACGATTACCAGGAGGCGCTCCGCGTGACCGTTGCCTCCGCGGGAAATGACCATCGTCTCGGTGCGCAGGAGGCGCCGCCGGCTATCATCTCCATCTTCCTCGGCGATGAGCTTGACCGCGTGGTCCAGTCGATCATCGGCGGCCAGGAATTCCACGGGGAGGGCAGGAAGACCCTGAAGATCGGCATCGACATGCTGCCGCCGATCCCGCAGGACAACACGGACAGGAACCGGACCTCGCCGATGGCCTTTACTGGAAACAAATTCGAATTCCGGATGCTCGGCAGCTCGCAGTCCATCTCCGGACCGAACATCGCCCTCAACACCATGATGGCAGAAGAACTGTCACAGTTCGCAGACAGGCTGGAGGCAGCGGCTGATTTCAATGCGGAACTTGAGAAACTGCTGAAGGAAGTCTTCACGGAGCACCAGCGGATCGTCTTCAACGGCAACGGCTACGATGCATCCTGGATCGAAGAGGCAGAGAAGAGAGGACTTGCAAATCTGACCACCACCGCGGATGCGCTCCCGAGCTACATCTCCGAGAAGAACATCGCACTTTACACAAAGCACGGCATCTATACCGAGGAAGAGCTGGTCGCCCGCTACAACATCCATGTGGAGACCTACAATGCGCAGATCGCTATCGAGGCGCATACCATGGATGACATCATCCGCCGCCAGATCCTGCCGGCCGTCTCGGCCTATGCGGCAGAACTCTGCAGAAGGATGGGAGACCTGACTGCCGCGAAGGTGCCGGTGGTCTATGAGACGAAAACCTGCGAGAAGCTGGCCATCCTGACCGATGCACTGCTCGATGCGACGGAAAAGCTGGAAGAGCATCTGATCGCAGTTCCGGCACAGGCAGAAGAAGCTATGCGATATTACCACGAGGTGATCATCGCCGACATGGCAGCGGCAAGATCCGCAGCTGACCAGCTTGAGAGTATTACCGATGAGAAATACTGGCCGTTCCCGGTCTACAGCGACCTGCTGTTCTCGGAGTGACGGCGTAGGTGTGTCGGTCCTGAATTGTTATCAGAAGCGTGAAGGAGGCAGAGAGATGTCAGGAAGCCAGAACCGGAAGATCATGGAGCATGATGCCTGCGGGATCGGTGCGATTGTCAACATCAATGGAACGCGTGATCATGCGGTGCTTGATGATGCGCTTTCCATCGTGGAGAAGCTGGAGCACCGTGCAGGAAAGGATGCCACCGGGAGTGTGGGAGACGGTGTCGGAATACTCACCCAGATTCCGGATGCGGTCTTCCGGGCTGCCCTGGCAGCTTCTGACATCACCCTGCCGCCGGAGGGGGAGTATGGTGTCGGGATGTTCTTCCTGCCGCAGGAAGTGACCGTGCGAACCTTCTCGAAGCGGATGTTCGAGGTGATTCTTGCGAAGAATGGACTGCACCTTCTTGCCTGGCGGCCGGTGCCGGTCCACCCGGAGATTCTCGGGGAGACAGCGAGAGCGTGCATGCCGGTGATGGAGCAGTGCTTCATCCCGAAGCCGCAGGAGACGGAGAAGGGACTGCCCTTTGAACAGAGACTCTATGTGGCGAGACGGGAGTTTGAACAGAGCAGCGACGACACCTACATCTGTTCCCTCTCGTCCAGGACCATCGTCTACAAGGGCATGTTCCTGGTCCGGCAGCTGCGGGAGTTCTATGCCGATCTGACGGAAGCGGACTACCGCACCGCCATCGCCATGGTGCACTCCCGATTTTCCACCAATACGACACCGTCCTGGGAGCGGGCACATCCGTACCGGCTGATCGCCCACAACGGGGAGATCAACACCATCCGCGGCAATGCGGACCGGATGCTGGCAAGAGAAGAGACCATGTTCTCCCCGTTTCTGAAAAAGGAGGACGCGGCAGCAAGAATCTTTCCGGTGATCCACGCGGAAGGCTCCGATTCCGCCATGCTGGACAATACGCTTGAATTCATGATGATGAACGGCATGGACCTGCCGCTGGCCGTCATGATGATGATCCCGGAACCGTGGAAGCACGACCGGGATATGGTGCAGGAGAAGAAGGACTTCTACCACTACTATGCGACGATGATGGAGCCGTGGGACGGCCCGGCGGCGATCATCTTCAGCGACGGGGAAATCCTCGGGGCAACCCTTGACCGCAACGGGCTGCGGCCGTCGCGGTACTACGTGACGGATGACGGGCGGCTGATCCTGGCTTCGGAAGTCGGCGTCCTGCCGCTTCCCGAGCGCCACATCATCAGAAAGAGCCGGCTGATGCCCGGCAGGATGCTGCTGGTGGATACAAGACAGGGGCGGATCATCAGCGATGAAGAGTGCAAGAACTACTATGCGAACCGCAAACCGTTCGGAGAGTGGATTTTCCGGAACCTGAAGCATCTGGCGGAGCTTCCGATCCCGAACGAGCGGATCCCGGAATATACGAAGAAGGAGCGGGACCAGCTCTACAAAGCCTTTGGCTATACGTATGAAGAAGTGCGGGACCAGATTCTGCCGATGGCGGAAAATGGGGTGGAGCCCACCGCGTCCATGGGCCACGACGTGCCCCTGGCTGTCCTTTCCGAAAAGCACCAGAATCTGTTTGATTATTTCAAGCAGACATTCGCCCAGGTGACGAATCCGCCGATCGACTCCCTGCGGGAGGAGATCGTGACGGATACCACCATCTATCTGGGGTCCGATGGCAACCTGCTGCAGGAAGACAGCGATAACTGCAGGGTCCTCGAGGTGAATCATCCGATCCTGACCGCGGTAGACCTGCTGAAGATCCGCGCGCTCGATGAACCGGGCTTCCGGACGAAGACTGTCCCGATGCTATACTATAACAACACACCGCTGGACCGTGCGGTGGAGCAGATGCTGCTTCTGCTTGACCGCGCCGTCGCGGCCGGCGGCAATATCATCATCCTGTCCGACCGGGGCGTGGATGAGAACCATCTGGCGATCCCATCCCTCCTGGCCGTTGCTGCTGCCTCGGCGCATCTGGTCCGGACCAGGAGGAGAACGGCCGTGTCGCTCCTGATCGAGAGTGCTGAGCCGCGTACCGTGCACCAGGCTGCATGCCTGATGGGTTTCGGTGCCAGAGCAATTCATCCCTATCTGGCGCACGCCTGCATCGAGGAGATGATCCATGACGGTATCCTCGACAAGGATGTACAGACGGCGATCAACGATTACAACAAGGCACTGCTTGGCGGCATCGTGAAGATCGCCGCCAAGATGGGCATCTCCACCCTGCAGTCCTACGAATCCGCCAGAATCTTTGAGAGCGTCGGCATCGCGAAGGAAGTGATTCAGAAATATTTCTCCGGCGTTTCGGCGGATGCCTACGGGATCGGCCTGCCGGAAATCGCCGAGGGCGTCAAGTTCCGGCACAACCGTGCCTTTGACCCGCTGGGACTGGGCGTGGACACCTCGATGGATTCCATCGGCTTCCATAAGCTGAGAAGCGGAAGAGAAAAAGAAGATCATCTGTACAATCCGGCCGTCATCACGCTGCTGCAGCAGGCGGTGCGGGAAGGGGACTATGAGAAGTTTCGTGCCTACACGTCGCTCGTGGATAACGAGCTGCCGCATACCTTAAGAGGACTTCTGGAACTGATTCCGGCAGGCGAGCCGGTGCCGATCGAAGAAGTAGAACCGGAATCCTCCATCGTCAGGCGCTTCAAGACCGGGGCGATGAGCTATGGATCGATCTCCGAGGAGGCGCATGAGACCCTTGCCATCGCGATGAACCGTCTCGGCGGGAAGTCCAATACCGGTGAGGGCGGGGAGCGCCCGGAGCGGTTCGGCACGGAGAAATGTTCGAAGATCAAGCAGGTGGCATCCGGCCGCTTCGGGGTGACGAGCCAGTACCTGCTCTCCGCAGAAGAGATTCAGATCAAGATGGCACAGGGGGCGAAGCCCGGTGAGGGTGGTCATCTCCCGGGTGCGAAAGTGTATCCGTGGATTGCGAAGACACGGTATTCCACACCAGGCGTGGCCCTGATTTCTCCGCCTCCGCACCATGATATCTACTCGATCGAGGATCTGGCACAGCTCATCTATGACCTGAAGAATGCGAACAGGGATGCGAGAATCTCGGTCAAGCTGGTCTCGGAAGCCGGCGTCGGCACCATTGCATCCGGCGTTGCCAAGGCCGGTGCCCAGGTCATCCTGATCTCCGGCTATGACGGAGGAACCGGAGCAGCACCATACTCCTCGATTCACGGTGCAGGTCTGCCGTGGGAACTGGGTCTCGCGGAGACGCACAGGACGCTGCAGGAAAATGGTCTGCGGGGCCGTGTGATTCTTGAGACGGACGGGAAACTGATGAGCGGCAGGGATGTGGTGATCGCAGCCCTCCTCGGGGCAGAGGAATATGGCTTTGCGACAGCGCCTCTGGTATCGATGGGCTGCATGATGATGCGTGTCTGCAACCTGGATACCTGCCCGGTCGGCATCGCGACCCAGAATGAGGAACTGCGGAAGCGCTTCCGCGGGAAGCCGGAACATGTGATGAACTTTATGCTGTTCATCGCAAGGCAGATGCGGGAGATCATGGCAGAACTGGGTTTCCGGACGGTGGAAGAGATGGTCGGACGGTCCGACTGCCTGCGGACGAAGGCGCACCAGATCACAAGACGTGCGGCGATGGTGGATCTGTCGTCCCTCTTCGGGACAGTAGACGCCGACCGCCATTTCCTGCCGGAGAAGATCTATGATTTCCATCTGGAGAAGACCCTTGACGAGCGGATTCTGCTGCCGTGGCTGGAGAAAGAACTGCGCAGGCAGGATCTGAGACAGGCAGAGCAGGAGCCGGAAGGGCTGAAGCACCGTGTGATCCGGGCAGACATCTCCTCTGCGGACAGAACTGCAGGGACGCTCTTCGGGGCGGAGATCACCAGGCATTTCCCTGAGGGACTGCCGGAGGATACGTTCCGGATTGAATTCACAGGTGGGGCTGGGCAGAGCCTCGGAGCGTTCCTGCCGAAAGGGGTCACGATCGATGTGACCGGGGATGCGAATGACGGCTTCGGCAAAGGACTGTCCGGCGGCAAGCTGATCATCCATCCGGCTGCCGATGTGGGATTCAAACCAGCGGAAAATGTCATCGTCGGCAATGTTGCGCTCTACGGGGCGACCGGCGGAACGGCCTATATCGTAGGCGTTGCCGGGGAACGATTCTGTGTCCGGAACTCCGGTGCGACTGCGGTTGCGGAAGGCTGCGGGGATCATGGGCTTGAATATATGACCGGCGGCCGCGCTGTCATCCTCGGCCCGACCGGGAAGAACTTTGCAGCCGGCATGAGCGGCGGGATTGCCTATGTGCTTGATACAGATCATCGGCTCTACCGCAGGATGAACGCCGCGCAGGCGGCGCCGGAAGAGGTGCGGGACAAATATGACATCCAGGAGTTGCGACAGATTCTCATGGATTATCGGAAGGAAAGCGGTTCGGCACTGGCAGGTGAGATCCTGGATCACTTTGAGTCGTATCTGCCGTCCTTCCGGAAGATCGTCCCGCTCGCCTATCAGAAAATGATGACCGCAGTGGGCAGATATGAAGAGCAGGGCATCTCGCATGAGCATGCGCTGATGGAAGCGTTCCAGGAGATCACAGGCAGAAAGAGCAGGGAAAGGTAGGCAGCAGATGGGAAAACCAACAGGATTTCTGGAGTATGAGAGAGTAGAGAATACGGTGGCGGATCCCAGTGCACGTATCCGGAATTTTAAAGAGTTCCGGAAGATGCTGCCGGAAGCGGAGCGGATGCAGCAGGCGGCCCGGTGCATGAACTGCGGGGTGCCGTTCTGCCAGTCGGCACTGGAACTGAAGGGCCGGGTGACGGGCTGTCCGCTCCACAACCTGATTCCGGAATGGAACGATGAGATCTGGCGCGGCCATGACCGGTTCGGTCTGGCGAGGCTTCTGCAGACCAATCCATTCCCGGAATTTACAGGCAGAGTCTGCCCTGCCCTCTGTGAGAAGGCCTGCATCAACGGCATGCAGGGCGATAGTGTGACGGTCCATGAAAATGAGCTGTGGCTGATCGAGCATGCATTTGCGGAAGGATGGATCAAACCCCTGCCGCCGGCGCGCCGTTCCGGGAAATCGGTAGCCATCATCGGCAGCGGTCCAGCGGGACTTGCCTGTGCAGATGCCCTGAACCGGCGGGGTCATTCAGTCACTGTCTATGAACGGGACGATGCCATCGGCGGCCTGTTGATGTACGGCATCCCGAATATGAAGATCGACAAATCCGTGCTCAGGAGACGGCAGGAACTGATGGAAGCGGAGGGTGTCCGCTTTATAACAGGGATTGAAGTCGGACGGGATATCGGTGCAGAAGAAATGAAGCAGAACTTTGATGCCGTTGCCCTTTGTACCGGAGCCAGAGAAGCGAGAAAACTGTCCGCGGAAGGGACCGATGTGGTGAAGGATGGAATCTGGTACGCCGTGGATTTTCTGAAGGACGTGACAAAAGAAGTCCTGACAAAGCAGGACGGGACAGAGCAGGGCGGGACGGACCCGGAAGTGGCACAGAGCGGCCCATGCGGAATGCGGGACCTGGTATCCGGCCGTCAGGTCGTCATCCTTGGTGGCGGGGATACCGGGAATGACTGTATCGGTTCGGTGATCCGCCTGGGGGCTGCGTCCGTCAGGGAACTGGAGATGATGCCGGAACCGCCGGAGAAGCGGCGGGAGAACAATCCGTGGCCGGAGTGGCCGGATGTGAAAAAGACCGATTACGGCGTGGAGGAAGCGACCTGGGTATTTGGACAGGATCCGAGACAGTATGAGTCGACCGTGAAAGCGGTCCACGGGGATGATGCGGGCAAGCTGACGGCGGTGACGATTGTCCGGGTTTCGATGCAGAACGGGAAGATCACGGAGGTTCCGGGAACGGAAGAGACGGTGCCCTGCGATCTCCTGATCATCGCAGCGGGATTTACAGGCTGTGAGAAGGAACTGCCGGAGCAGTTCGGCGTCGCCCTGACCGGCCGCGGCCGCACGGCGACGGAAGCGGGCAGCATGCAGACCTCCGTCCCGGGTATCTTCACAGCGGGAGATATGCACCGCGGCCCGTCGCTCGTTGTCTGGGCGATTGCGGAAGGAAAAGCATGCGCCAGGGAAATCGATGCATACCTGATGGGCTACACCGAGATGATCTGATAATTACATGATTGACCGGATGATAGAAATATAGGACAACACAACAGTTCAGGCTGCCGCCTCGCGCGGCAGCCATTTTTTGCTGTAATAGTACCAGGCGACCGGCAGGATGCCGAGAATCCAGCCGAGCGGGGAGGCAAACCAGATCCCGGTCGCACCGAAGAGCCTGGAGAGGACGACGGAGAGAATGACTTTCGAGAAGAGTTCCACCATGCCGGAGATGAAGGACGGCCGGATGGCACCGACACCTCTGAGGCAGGAGTTGTAGAGCCAGATCAGGCCGATGAACGGCAGGAAACAGGCCATGATGCGGACCATGGTGATTGCATTTGCCGCGATAACGGGCTCTGCTGCCGGATCAATGAAGATGGATATAAAGCCTCTCGTGAACAGGAGGATGATGACAGCCGAGAAGATAGCTGCCCCGCCGATCAGGAGGATGGCGCTCTTCATCCCGCTCCGGATCCGGTCATATCGCTTCGCGCCGAAGTTCTGGCCGGAGTAGACCGAGAAGGAGAAGGCTGTCTGGGAAAATGTCGTGACGGCGATGTTCTGGACCTTGCTGCCGACGGTGTAGGCCGCGACGATATCAGAGCCGAAGGAGTTGATGACGCTGGTGATGATCATGTCGCCGATGGAGGTCGCGAGACTCTGGAAAGTCATCGGCACGGCGATCCCGGCAAATGCCTTCAGATAGGCGCGGTCCGGCAGGAGATCCCGGCGGCGGAAGCGGAGGGCAGGATATTTCCGCCACATGTAGCCGAAGCAGAGGATGGCGGAAGTGAGCTGCGAGATTACGGTTGCGATGGCTACGCCCTCGACCGCGAGCTGCAGGACGATGACAAAGAACAGATCCAGAAAGACATTCAGGATGCTGGAGAAAATCAGAAAATAGAGCGGCGTCCTGCTGTCGCCGATGGCCCGGAGCATCTGGGAGAGGACGTTGTAGGAGAGGCCTGCAAAGGTACAGCCGCAGACGATGCGGATATAAGTGACGGAGCCCGTGATGATATTTTCCGGGGTGCCGAGCAGGCGCATCAGGCCCTTTGCACCGAAGACGGCAAGAAAGCCGACGGCAAGAGCCACGGCGAGGCCGGTGATGAGGGACTGACCGACGATGTGGTGGATGCGGTCTTCTTCCTTCGCACCCCAGGCCTGGGAGACCAGAATGGAGGTGGCGTTGCCGACTGCTCCGGAGAATGTATTGAACAGCATGAAGGTCGACCCTGCGGCTCCGACGGAAGCCAGCGCCTCTGCGCTGACGAACCGCCCGAGGATCACGGTGTCGACCATATTGTACATCAGATTGAACAGAGCCCCGATGAACATCGGGATACTGAAGAGCACCAGCAGCCGGATCGGATTTCCATCTGTCAGATCCAGCGCGGCAGTGTTCTTTTTCTTAGTATCGGACATATCTTTCTGCTCCCACAGATTTCCTGTAATATGACTTGTGACGAATTTCCCCTGAAAAGATACCACCAGGACAGGAAAAACGCAAGAAGAGAATCGACCCGGATGGTAAGATCAGACTACCTGACATCGTACCCGGGTGTTTCATTTTTGTATTGCTTTTTGCCAGCAGAGATGCTATGATAATACGGTCTACGCGCCTGTATGAACCTTCGCATGCCGGCGCATGACAAAAAGAAGAAACATCGTTATCTGCACCACGAAAGGAGAAGAAAAATGATTCAGATCAAGACAGATACACATATGCATACACTGGCATCGGGACACGCGTATTCGACCGTAGAGGAGAACGCGTACACAGCTTCAAAAAGAGGGCTGGAACTGATCGGGATCGCAGATCATTTTTCAGAACTCTTTGTCTCGAGTGTGGATTCTGCAAGCTTCGGCTATTATTCGAACAAGAAGGCGCTCCCGCCGGTCTGGCATGGGGTGCGGCTGCTATTCGGGGCGGAAGCGGATATCGTGGACCTCGACGGCCATCTGTTCGGCTGGGATCGGATGGTGAAGTTCGGACCGTTCGAGGGTCCTACGTTTAAGGAACAGTATCTGGACAAGCTGGACTATGTGGTCGCGAGTGTGCACTTTGCGGCGTTCACGAAGGAAGCTTCGCTGATCCAGACGACGGAGATGTACTGCAAGGCACTGGATGACCCGAAGGTAAAGGTCATCGGCCACATCGGAAGAGCCCGTGTGCCATTTGACATGGATACGGTTCTGCTGCACGCGAAGGAACTGGGCAAGATGATCGAGATCAACGAAGGTTCGTTCATCTATGCGGACGCAGTTCCGGTCTGTACGAGGATCGCGGAGCGCTGCGCCGAGCTTGGGACAAAGATCACCGTGAGCTCCGATGCACACAGCGCATTTTATGTCGGGAGATTCCCGGAAGCAGGGAAGATGCTTGAGGAGATTCATTTCCCGGAAGAACTGATTGTAAGTCGTGACAAGAAGAGTTTCCTGGAGGCAGTCGGACTGCCGGATGCCCCGCAGGAAGCCTATGATGAGGACAGAAAGATATATGAATAAGCAGAAACAATTCACCAAAGTGGGCCTGATGCTCTATTTCCTGAAAGGAAGTAAGACGTTTTTCGTGGGCTCCATTCTGATGGCGGGACTGATGAGCATGTTTGATCTCGTGAACCCGAAGATCATCGGCTACACCGTGGATACGGTCATCAACGACCTGCCGTCCACCCTGCCGGCGTGGGCGAACCGGATCCCGGAGTTCTTCGGCGGCCCGGCATACCTGCGGCAGCATCTCTACATGATCGCACTGGCCATCATTGTGATGGCGCTCTGCACGATCGTCTGCCGTGTGTCCTTCCGTGTGCTGAACGCGAAGGGATCGGAGACGCTGGTGGAGCGGATGAGAAATACCCTGTTCCGCCATATTGAGCATCTGCCGTTTGCATGGCACATGGAGAACAAGACCGGTGATATCATCCAGCGGTGTACATCGGATGTCGATACGACCAGAAGATTCCTGGCAGATCAGCTGACAAGCCTTGTCCGGATTGCGATCCTCCTGGTCATGTCGCTCGTGTTCATGTTCCGGCTGAATGCCAGACTGGCTGCGATTGCCGTGGTATTCCTGCCGGTCATCATCCTGTACTCGATGTATTTCCACAACCGGATCGGTTCCATGTTCCGGGATGCGGATGAGATGGAGGGAACCCTCTCCGCCATGGTGCAGGAGAACCTGACCGGTGTCCGTGTCGTCAGAGCCTTCGGAAGAGAGGCCTATGAGCGGACGCGGTTTGAGAAGTTCAACAAAGAATATGCCAATATGTGGATCCGCCTGAACCGCTTCCTTGCCGGTTTCTGGGCGTCCGGCGACCTGATCTCGGGTCTGCAGGTCATGACGATCGTGGCGATGGGCGCGGTCTTTGCCGTGCGCGGCACGCTGACCGCCGGCCAGTTCATCACCTTCGTTTCCTACAACAACATGCTGGTCTGGCCGGTCCGTATGCTGGGCCGTGTCATCTCCCAGATGAGTAAGGCCGGCATCTCCATCGACCGTATCCTCTACATCATGAATTCCCCGGTGGAAGAGGATAAGGAGAATGCGGTGGAGCCGCCGATGAACAAGGATATCGTCTTCGATCATGTTTCGTTCAGCTACGGCGAGGAGTCTCCGGAGATTCTTTCGGATGTTTCCTTCACCATCAAGGCAGGAACGACCTTCGGTATTCTCGGCAGCACCGGTTCCGGTAAATCGACCCTGATGTACCTCCTGAACCGTCTCTATGACCTGCCGGAGGATGGCGGGAAGATCACGATCGGCGGTGTGGACATCGCGGACATGAAGGCGGACTGGATCCGCAGCCATATCGGGATGGTCCTGCAGGAGCCGTACCTGTTCTCGAGAACGCTCGCGGAAAATATCTCGATCGGTATTCCGGATGTGACGGAGGAGAGAATCCGTTCTTCCGCGAGAACGGCGAGTCTGCTGGATACGGTGGAGCATATGACGCAGGGCTTTGAGACCTTCGTCGGTGAGCGTGGCGTGACGCTTTCCGGTGGTCAGAAGCAGCGTGCGGCGATCGCGCAGATGATCATCCGTGATACGCCGATCATGGTCTTTGATGATTCGCTTTCCGCTGTCGATGCGGAGACGGATGCGAAGATCCGCCATGCGCTGCATGCGACCCGCGGGGATGCGACGCTGATCCTGATCGCACACCGCATCACGACCCTGATGGCAGCGGACAAGATCCTGGTCCTCGACAAGGGCAGGGTTGCCGAGTTCGGCTCCCATGAGGAACTGCTTGCAAAGAACGGCATCTACAGAAGAATCTATGATATTCAGCGCAATTCCGCCGCTGAGAATGGTACGGATGATGAACCAGCCGCAACTGCGGATTCAGCCGTTACTGCGGGAGCTTAAGAGGATTCCCGCAGATTGGGCGGTGATCGTTCTGAAATACCTGCTGGAGCCGGGTCCTGGGCCTGGTGGTAGGTATGACTTGGAGGATATATGGAAGAAAAGAAAGAAAAAAGCTATGTCTCGCTGCCGTATTTCGGGGTGCCGAGGCTGCTGCCGTACCTGAAGCGGTACCGGCTGCAGATCCTCACGATGGTGCTCCTCGGAATCGCCGGAAGCGCGGTCGACTCCGCATTTCCGCTGTTCAACCGGTATGCGATCAATCATTTTATCGGGGAAAAGACGCTCTCCGGTCTCGGCGTGTTCGTCCTGCTCTATGCAGTGACCCTCCTGGCCCAGGTTGTGGCGAACTTCACATCGACGTATCTGTGTTCCAACATCGAGATCAGTATCAACCGGGATCTCCGTGATGTGAGTTTCAATCACCTGCAGACGCTGTCGTTTTCCTATTTCAATCAGAACAATGTCGGTTATATTCATGCCCGTGTCATGAGTGATACCGGGCGGATCGGCGAGCTGGTCGCATGGCACTTCATGGACCTGGTCTGGAACCTGTCCTACCTGATCATGATCTTCGTGGTCATGATCCGCATGAACCTGCGGCTTGCCCTGTTCATGCTTGCCCTGATCCCGCCGATGATCCTGGTGTTCATCTTCTTCCAGAAGAAGCTGGTCACCCTGCACAGGCGGATTCGTGAGATCAATTCGAAGATCACGAGCGACTTCAACGAGGGCATCACCGGTGCGAAGACGATCAAGACCCTTGTCGTCGAGGACACGATCCGGAATGATTTTGAAAAAGATACTGCGGATATGAAGCGGACGTCCGTCCATTCCACCCGCGTTTCGGCACTCTTCGGTGCATCGATGAGCCTTGTATCCTCGATCGCGCTGGCACTGGTGCTCTGGCAGGGCGGTAACCTCACCATGGAGCGTGTCATGGAGATCGGAACCCTTTCCGTCTTTATGTCCTACGCCCTCAACATGATCGAGCCGATCCAGATGATCATCGAGACCTTCTCGATGCTGATTCAGTCCCAGGTCAATATCGAGCGTCTGATGCGCCTGATTGATACCGAGTCTGATGTCGCGGATTCGAAGGAAGTCACGGAGAAGTACGGTGATACCTTCAATCCGAAGAAGGAGAACTGGGAAGAGCTCCACGGTGACGTGGAGTTCAAGGATGTTTCCTTCATGTACCCGGATGGCGATGAGTGGGTGCTGGAGCACTTCAATCTGAAGATCCCGCAGGGCACCAACGTTGCGATCGTCGGTGAGACCGGTGCCGGAAAATCAACGCTTGTCAATCTGGTCTGCCGGTTCTTCGAGCCGACCAAAGGCCAGGTGCTGATCGACGGCCGGGATGCGAGAGAGCGCTCCCAGCTGTGGCTGCACTCGAACATCGGCTACGTCCTGCAGACGCCGCATCTCTTCTCCGGTTCTGTCCGCGAGAACCTGATGTACGGCAACCCGACCGCAACAGATGACGAGATCTGGCGTGCCCTCGACATCGTTTCGGCGCGCGGCGTGGTCGAGCGGATGGACAAGGGTCTCGATTCCGAGGTCGGAGAAGGCGGCGACCTCCTCTCCACCGGTGAGAAGCAGCTCCTTTCCTTCGCCCGCGCGATCCTCGCAGATCCGCGCATCCTCGTCCTCGACGAGGCAACCTCCTCGATCGACACCGTGACCGAGAAGATCATTCAGGATGCTATCGGCACCGTCATCAAGGGCCGCACCTCCTTCGTGATCGCCCACCGCCTCTCCACCGTCGTCGACGCCGACGTGATCCTCGTCGTCAAGGACGGCAAGATCATCGAGCAGGGCCGCCACGCCGACCTCATGAAAGCCGGCGGCTACTACCACAGTCTCTTCACCAGACAGTACGAAGACATGGCAACCGAAAACGCATTCGCCGGGTAAGAAACGCAAGGCAAACCAACGCCTGGTAAGCGAATGTGATTGAGATAAAAGAGACCGCGGAATTCCCTCCTTTGCAGGGAATCCCGCGGCCTTTTCTTTTTTCTCTTTTGTGCAAGTGCAGGGCGGGGGAGAGTGGGGGCAGTAGCTGACTGCTGCGGCAGTTGCTGAGACTGGCAATTTCTGGGAGTCCGAGATAATGGTGCCTTCGTAGCGGTGAAAACTTTTGTAAGTTCAATTTACAAAAGTTTTCACAAGGGGGAAAGAGATGTATGAAAGCATTTGACGGGAAGGCATTCGATGAAAAAGTCGACTTTCGGCTCAAAATGGAGGATTTGGATGTTCAGTGATGTTGTTTTCAGACCTGGTTACGGATAGGCGACTGAGAAGTTGCCTGCTTTGGTTGCTCTTGGAAGCGATATCGTTTATAATACAAGAAGAGTGTTCACAAAAGTTGTGGAGGACCGGAAGTTATGCCGAAAGTGCTTGTATTTGGCTCGATGAACATCGATTACGTCTACAGGGTCGACCATTTTGTAAAGAAGGGCGAGACGCTGACATCGAAGTCCCTGGCGGTCTTTCCCGGTGGGAAAGGGGTGAATCAGTCAATTGCTTTTGCAAAAGCGGGGCTGGAAGTCTACATCGCCGGGCAGATCGGGGAGGATGGGAGATTCCTGCTTGAGACGCTTGATGCTGCCGGGGTGAATCATGACGGTGTCAGGATCACAGCTGAGGAGCGGACCGGCAATGCCATTATTCAGAATGATGATGCAGGAGATAACTGTATCCTGGCATTCCCGGGGGCGAATTTCCGGATCGCGGAAGAGATGATTGATGCCGTGCTTGTGGGATTTGAGGCAGGGGATTATCTCGTTCTGCAGAATGAAATCAATTCAGTCGAGGAGATTGCGGAGAAAGCTTCTGAAAAGGGCATGATTGTAGTACTGAATCCGTCTCCGGTGAATGAACGGATTACGCCGGAGCTGCTTGCATCTGCAGACTGGCTTTTCGTCAATGAAGTCGAAGCTGCTCAGATTGTGGGGAACGAAACCGACAACGACGTTCTCCGGGCTGCCCTGCAAAAGCAGTTCCCGGGGAAGCATATCGTTCTGACACTTGGCGAGCAGGGGGCGGATTATCTATCTGACGGAGTATGCTTACATCAGGATATCTTCCCGGTGAAGGTAGTGGACACAACCGCGGCGGGAGATACTTTTACCGGGTATTTCCTGGCGGGATGGATGCGGGGCAGAGCGCCGCAGGAGTGCCTGCGGCTCGCGGCGAGGGCTTCTGCGATCGCCGTGTCAAGGCCGGGGGCGGCACCAAGTATCCCGGAGGCTGTGGAACTATCTGATATCACAGGGTGAGCGGATCATCAGGGAGTGAGCTGGATATAAGGGGAGAGAAGAGAGTACATAAGCGGCCGGGATTCGGCTGCTCATGATAAGATTTGGTATGGTAAAGAAAGGATTGGATCAGGATGAATAAGAGAGTACTTGGAAGAACAGGTCTGCTGGTAAGTGAGGTTGGTTTCGGCGGGGAGTGGCTGGAAAGACACCCGGAAGAGGAGTCCATTGAATTGATGAAATATGCGCACAGCAAGGGTATCAATATCATTGACTGCTGGATGCCGGATCCGAAGTCGAGAGACATCATCGGCAAGGCGATTGCAGAGGACCGCGCGAACTGGTATGTGCAGGGCCATATCGGCTCCACCTGGCAGAACGGGCAGTATGTGCGTGCGAGAGATATGGAGCATGTGAAGCCGGCATTTGAGGATCTGCTGGCGAGAATCGGCGGGGGCTATATTGACCTCGGCATGATCCACTATATCGACTCCGAGGATGACTGGAACCGGAGCATGAACGGTCCGTTTATCGAGTACGTGCACGAACTGCATGAGAAGGGCATCATCCGCCACATCGGCCTCTCTACACACAATCCGGTCATGGCGAAGCGCGCTGTCGAGACAGGATTTGTGGAAATGATCCTCTTCAGCATCAATCCGGCGTTTGACATGCATCCAGCGACGGAAAATCTCGATGATATGTTTGGGGAATATCAGGAGAATCTTGCAGGAATTGATCAGGAAAGGGTAGAACTGTATCAGCTCTGCGAGGAGAAGAATGTCGGCCTTACTGTCATGAAAGGATTCTTCGGGGGCAGATTATTTGACGCAAAAACATCCCCGTTCGGCGTGGCATTCACACCGGTACAGCTGATCCACTATTCGCTGACGAGACCAGGCGTCGCCTCGATCCTCTGCGGGTATGACACGAAGGAGCAGGTTGATGCAGCGGTTGCTTATGAGACAGCGACGGACGATGAGAAGGACTACGCTTCTGTGATTGCCGGCGCACCGCTGCATGCCTATATGGGGCAGTGCACCTACTGCGGACACTGCAAGCCATGTCCGATGGACATCGACATTGCGATGGTGAACAAGTTCTATGATCTCGCTGTGCAGCAGCCGGAAGTTCCGGAAAGCGTGAGAGAGCACTACCTGGCACTGAATCACCAGGCGTCGGAGTGCATCGGCTGCCAGAGCTGTGAGACGAGATGTCCATTCGGCGTCGGGATAGCTGACAGGATGGTAAAGACAGCGGAATTGTTCGGGAGATAATAAGAGATGAAAATCGGCTTTATCGGTCTTGGCATCATGGGGATGCCGATGTGTGTCAATATTGCTAAGAAGCATGCAGATTATGTGTACTGCACGGATATGAATTTCGATCGGGCAGAGGAAACTGCTAATGAGGGAAATGCGGCCGGCGGCCATGTAACGGCCCTGCCGGATAATCTTTCTGTCGCAGAGGTTTCGGATGTTATCATCACAATGGTGCCGAAGTCAGAGGATTCGAGAAGCGTTTACGAGGAGCTGCTTCCTGTCCTGGGAACCGGGAAGACCTGCATCGATATGAGCACCATCGACCCGGCAGTTTCTGTCGAGATTGCGGAGATGGTGAAGGCGACCGGTGCCCGGTTCGCGGATGCGCCTGTCGTGAAGAGCCAGGCAGCGGCGATTGCAGGGGTTCTTGGCATCTATGTCGGGGCCGATGAGGAGACGTATCAGCAGATCCTGCCGATTCTTTCTTATATGGGAGAGAAGATCTTTCATCTTGGTGGGAACGGCAGCGGCCTCGTCATGAAAATCTGCCACAATGCCCTCGTCTCGCAGATCCAGAACGGCGTCAATGAGACGATGACACTGGCCAGCCGATTTGGTATCGCACCAGGCGTCTTCGCAGAGGCCGTGAAGGCTGGCGGCGGACAGAACGCTTATCTGGACGGACATCAGAAGATGTTCGAGGAGGACAGTTACCCTGCTGCATTTACCGTAAGAAATGCAGCGAAGGATGTTCATATCTGTCTCGATATGGCGGAGCGGGCCGGGCTCCCGATGCCCGGGGAGGAGAATGCCGCCAGCGTATTTGACAAGGCAATGGAGATGGGGCTTGACGGAGAGGACTGGGCAGCAACCATCAAGGCTTATCGAAGAAGATCAGAAGAATTAATCGTAACAAGGTAATTGGATCCAACAAGTGATGAATTGGGAGAAAAGAATAATCTGGTACAGCAAATCAGAAAGGAGGATGCTTGCGTATGAGAATCGGATGTGCAAAGGAAATCAAGAACAATGAATTCCGCGTAGGGCTGACACCTGACAACGTGCGGGAATATGTCAGAGCGGGGCATGAGGTATTTGTTGATGTCGCGATCGACCAGGGAGGTTGCGGGGAGACATCACATATGACCACCCATGACGATCCGATCTATAACGTGGATGGAATCGTCCACTACTGCGTCGGCAATATGCCGGGGGCGGTTCCTCGTACCAGTACCATTGCCCTGACGAATGCAACTCTTTCCTATGGGCTGAAGATTGCAGAGCATGGTCTGGAAGAAGCATGCCGGAGAAGTGAGGCGATTTCCCTGGGCGTGAACACATACGGCGGGAAGCTGACCTGCAGAAATGTGGCAGAGAGTTTTGAGGGGTATACCTATACGGATATTCATGAACTGATCGGCTGAGTTATTCTTCTGATTTCTGACAGAACCGCGGCTTCGTACTTGCGAAACCGCGGTTCTTGGTGTATACTACTGAAATCGCGTTTGTTCTTATGGTAACGGAAACGTTACGGAATTATATTTCAACATGAAGGCCTGTGCAGACAGGCCGGGGAGGAAAGCATTATGGAGTTCACATTGGTAAAGGATATCTTCGCAGATCCGGCGAAGTACGGCGGACAGACCGTCACCATCGGCGGCTGGGTCAGAAGTATCCGTGATTCAAAGACATTTGGTTTCATTGTCCTTTCGGATGGATCCTGCTATAACACGATCCAGGTCGTCTACGGGAATTCCCTGCCGAATTTCGATGAGATCTGCAAGCTGAATGTGAGCTCTTCGCTGATCGTGACCGGCGAGCTGGTTCTGACACCGGATGCAAAGCAGCCGTTTGAGATCCAGGCAACAGAGATTGCCATCGAGGGCACATCCACACCGGACTATCCGCTGCAGAAGAAGCGCCACACACTGGAGTATCTTCGCACGATGCTGCACCTTCGTCCGAGAACGAACACCTTCCAGGCAGTCTTCCGTGTCCGCTCCCTGATCGCTTATGCGATCCACCAGTTCTTCCAGGAGCAGGGCTTCGTCTATGTGCACACACCGCTGATCACATCCTCTGACGCAGAAGGCGCCGGGGAGATGTTCCGCGTCACAACCTTCGATCTGAATGACCTCCCAATCGGCGAGGACGGCAAGGTCGACAACAGTCAGGATTTCTTTGGCAAGGCGACAAACCTGACCGTCTCCGGCCAGCTGAACGTCGAAGCATTTGCCATGGCCTTCCGGAACGTCTACACGTTCGGACCGACCTTCCGCGCAGAGAATTCCAACACCACTCGCCACGCAGCAGAGTTCTGGATGATCGAGCCGGAGATGGCATTTGCAGAACTGGAAGATGATATGGAAATGGCAGAAGCCATGCTGAAGTATATCATCCGCTATGTCATGGAGAACGCACCGGAGGAACTTGCCTTCTTCAACCAGTTCGTGGACAAGGGACTGATCGAGAGACTCGAGCATGTTGCAAGCTCTGATTTCGGCAGAGTGACCTACACAGAGGCAATCAAGCTCCTCGAGCCGCACAACGATGAATTCTCTTATAAAGTATTCTGGGGCTGTGACCTGCAGACCGAACATGAGCGTTACCTCACCGAGCAGATCTTCAAACGCCCGGTCTTCGTCACCGACTACCCGAAGGAAATCAAGGCCTTCTACATGAAGCAGAACGACGACGGCAAGACCGTCGCTGCAATGGACTGCCTGGTACCGGGCATCGGCGAGATCATCGGCGGCAGCGAACGTGAGGCAGACTATGACAAGCTCCTCACCCGCATGAACGAACTCGGCCTCTCCCCGGAGGACTACGGCTTCTACCTCGACCTCAGAAAATACGGCACCGTCCGTCACTCCGGCTTCGGCCTCGGCTTCGAACGCTGCGTCATGTACCTGACCGGCATGGGCAACATCCGCGACGTCGAACCATTCCCAAGAACCGTCGGAAACTGCGATTTATAAAGCCATCAATTCAGAAAAACAGGGTTCTTGCAGGTCACGGAAAGCTCGCTTTCCAGTGACCGCAGGGGCCCTGTTTTTGAAGTGCGGCGCCACCCGACATAAGACGTGCAGCCGCGTAAGCGGCAGTAAAGCGTGCGCGAAGCGCAGCGCGGGCACGTCGCATGCGGGTCCGCACGTCTGAATTGATGGGAGCAATCCGGCACAGACAATAAGGGGCTGTCGCCTCAGTGATGATCGTTCAATGATCACTCACTAATGCGACAGCCCCATCATGGTTAGGGAGTTTTTTGACAGTCCCTTCTTTTCTCATATTGAAGGAGTTTAGATCAATTGACCTTTTTGCTCTTTCCCGGTCGGATTAACATTATTCGACTAGATAATGGAATAATGCAACTTCTAGTCATGCAAGATCGGGATTGCAGCTCATCTCTTATTGGGGGTTGTTGACTAGCTTGTTTGAATTGTTTCCTGCAAGTCATGCTGAATTCGAAGAATATGACAAAGGAATTCGCTTTTCTGCCAACAATGAGATCCCTGACATGACTATCAGAAGCGAATTCAGCTTTTATAGTCATAGCAGGTCCCCTGCCATGGCTCCGAAGACGGGGAAAGTGGTTGACTAAAGAGAAGAGAAAAAGCATGAATAGTCATGTCAGCCTCCCGGGGAAGCATGATTCTCCCGAAAACAAGCACAGGATCAGCCCGTTCAGTGAACTTGTCCGCTCCCTTCACAATCCGAATTCCTCCTTGTCTCTTATTCTTTCTTTCGCTATAATACACCTTAGTATAACAACGGAGGGGGTACCATAGAATATGACATTTCGTTTTGCTGAGGAGAAGGATTGTGCGTTGCTTCTTTCGCTCATCAAAGAACTGGCTGCTTATGAGAAGATGGAGGGTGCGGTGGCGCTTGACGAGTGGACGACATATCGTCTGACGGGAGAAACGCTGGAAAAGATGGCGGGAGTTAACAATTAAAGGATAGAAAATGATCATTCACGAACTGAAATACTCTACAACAAATACCTATCTGATCGAGGGGGAGAAGGGAATCCTCCTGTTTGACACAGGCTGGGCTGGGACCTTTCCGGCTTTTTGCGCAGCGATGGGGGCCATCGGAATTCCTGTCCAGAGAATTCAGTATATTCTGATCTCACACTTTCATCCGGATCACATGGGCATCGCGCAGGAGATCGCAGATCTCGGACCGGTCATCGTGATTCCGGAGGTACAGCAGGCTTTCATCCATCGTGCAGATGCGGCCTTTCTGAAGGAGAAGAAGAGCAGATTCCACCCAATTGATGATGCGAAGACAAGAAGCATCCAAATGCAGAACAGCAGAGAATTCCTGAGAGAGCTGGGAATCAACGGGGAGATTCTTCACACACCGGGGCATAGCGAAGATAGCATTTCCCTGTGTCTGGACGATGGGACCATCTTTGTCGGTGATCTGAATCCGCTATATGAGCTGGAGCTGCACCGGGGAACGATGATCGCTGACAGTTGGGACAAGCTGATAGCGCGGCAGCCACGGAAGATCTATTATGGACATGCGAAGGCTGCCAAGTTAGATGCGGGAGACACAGAAAACCCGGAGCAGGGAGACGTAGCGAATCAAGAGAATCAATCTGGTGAATCATGTGCTGCAAAAGACCTCTACACCCTTGTTTCAAAGATTATGCGATATATCGATAAGGGGCTGCCGACAGAAAAGATCCGCAAGAAAACAGGAGCAGACAGTTCATTCATCGAAGATGTGTCCAGAATGTATCTGACGCATCAGAATGTAGGCGTGCAAGGAATTTTAGATCGTATCGAAATTAAAAACCGATAAAATGGTGAAACGCAAATGAAACGCAAAATTTTACGTTGCATTTGCGTTTCGCTTATGAGACACTATTTTTGTTATCATTTTGCAACGAAAGATTATGGTGGACAGAGAAAAAAGAATAGGTAGAAAGTGAGGCCGATATGATGACAACCAGTCGTTTTGCAGAAGTTTACGGTGGTGCAGGGCGGGTATCCGTTCCGGACTCTCCGGAGATCCAGGTGCTTGAGGCTCTGGCAGATGGTGAGGCAGAGAAGGTCCTGTCCTTCTTTGAAGAAGAGAAGCAGTTCGGCGGAAGGTCTGCCGTTGACACCGCCCATGGGCGGTATGAAGGACTTGCGGGCATCCGGTCCTTTGTGGAGGAGTGGCCGAAGGCTTTCTCCGAAGAAGGAGAGAAGATCACCGGGATGGGGGTGGAGATTGTCACGCAGACAAGAGCTGGCACGAGAAGTGCACTCGAATTTGTCTTTCATTTTATGACGGAAGACGGAAAAGAAAAGATGATTCCGATGGCCGGCGTCTGTGATCTTCGGGATGGTCTGACAAAGATCGATGAACTGCGGCTTTACGTGCACCCTCGTTTTGTGAAAGGATATCCGATGTACCGCCATCCGATCTTCCCGGAAAGTAATGGAACATATGAGATCCGAACGGAGATGACCTCCGGCGTGATGCCGAAGTACTTTAAGACCGTGCATGAGATCGGCATGGCACACATCCCGGATATGATGACAAGAACGGAAGATGTTACGTTCGGTGCGTATAATCCTGCCGATGAGATCCGCGTTGTAAAGCAGGAGGATTTCCAGAAAATGCTCGCTGCACAGGCAGCAGCACGGGAAGAGAAGAAGGCAAAGGATGAATTCGATCCGACATCTTTCGCCCTTGAAAAATATGTTAAACTTCGCATGGAGACAATCATCGATGATGGGAAGATCTGCTGTGTGGAGTGGGAACAGCTTGTAACAAAGGCCGGCAGAGAGGAACGTTACCGCCTGTCAGAACCAGGTATCAGTTTCTATGAGCGTGCAAAGGATGGATGGCTGAAGTCCGTCCGGATCATAGATTATGCTTACACAGAACGTGATATCAACTGGGAAAAGACAGCAACGCCAAAGGAGGAGGCTGAGCGGATTAATTATCTGGGATAACTTGAAGAAGAACATGCCGCTTACTGTTCGAAAATTGGACCGCAAACGATTTACGATGAACGGTCATAATTGTGGAGTAATATAATTGGGAATGATAAATTTGTTTTGCTTGCTCGTCGATTGACAGAGCTTGAGAGAGGAGAACGAGTATGATATATTCCGTGAGCGTTGTCAGGAAAAAGACAGTATTCTGCGTCCTCGGTATTTTATGCGCTTTTTGCATCGTATTTTTTATTTATCTATCTTGGAATACTGCATCAGCACAGATCGTGTTGACAGATGTTACCGTGACTTCGAAGTGGGTTGAACCGGGTGAAAATGAAACCTATTTTGTCTCAATTCAACTCGCGGATCCGGAACATTCTGTTTATGCAGCTCATTTTAACAGAGCTAGAACAGTTTCCCTTCGTACAAGAGATTATTATGACATGATCAGGATTGGGGACACATATCCAATGATGGTGTTGAATGTGTATATTCCTTTTTTTGATGGCAGGTTTGACGGTCTGCTGGATAAACAAGGCAACATTCTGATGGATAAAATATTGTCTTCAGATGATTTGCTTTATCAATATGGAACGATCTGGCAGATCTAGGGTGAATAAATGATGACATAGTTCTTAGAGAAGGACCTGTGAAATTGAATTTCCACAGGTCCTTGTTTTTCGTGTAACTGGCGGAAGACCAGGATTTGACAGACCGCCATCCTGCGGGTAAAATGGAATAGATCACTTCACACAAAGGGATGTCATTCATATGATGGAAAAGTATCAGATTCCGCCGCTTGGCGGGCGGATTATCAAAACTGCAGTTGCTGTGTTCCTGTGCCTGCTTATCTACTATCTGAGAGGCTACCAGGGGAAGACGATGCCGACAGAGGCGGCCATTACGGCGATCATCTGCATGCAGCCATTTCTTGCGGGAACCAGAGAATTTGCCGCGAACCGGATGCTGGGCTCTGTCATCGGTGTTGCATGGGCTTTATTTTTCGTACTGCTGCTATATCTGATTCCTGGACTGTCCGCACATCCATTCATCCTGTATGCCATGATGGGTATGGGCGTGATGGCTTCGCTCTACAGCGCTGTCCTGCTCAGGAAGCCGGACGCCTCCGGACTTGCAGGAATCGTTTTCCTGTGTATCGTCGCTGCATTCCCCGACATCAGCAATCCTCTGATGACGGCGATCAGACAGATTCTCGGTGTATTTGTCGGGACGACTGTGGCAATTCTTGTCAATGTGATCCGGCTGCCGAGAATGAAAAGAAAGGAACTGGTCTTTTTTGTCCGGTCGAAGGATCTGGTTCCGGACCGGTTTGCCAAAGTGGCACCATCCATCCTATTCCGGCTGAACCGCCTGCATGAGGACGGGGCAAAGATCTGCCTGATCAGTGAACATGCACCGGCGTATTTCACCATGCAGATGAGCACTACCGAGGTCAGTGTACCGCTGATCGTGATGGATGGAGCGGCAATCTATGACGTCCATGAGAATACTTTCCTGCACACGGTCACCGTGCCTGTGGAAGAATCGGCAAGAATCCGTGCCTCGCTTGATGCGCAGCAGATCAGCTATTTTATCTATACCGTCCATAAAAATAAGACCTGCATCTTCCATCAGGGAGAAGCGACTGAGGAGGAACGGAAGATCTATGACCAGATGCGAAAGTCTCCTTACAGAAGCTATCTGGAGGGGGAGATCTACGATGCCGGAGAGGTGATCTACTACAAGGTCATCGGAAAGAAGGAGATGATTCAGGAGCTGGAGCTGAAGCTCCGGAAAGTCATCTCTTCCGGGAAACTCCGGATGGTCAGGCGCGAGCAGACAGATGTTCTGGGCGTTGACGGACTGTATATATACAGCAGCGCAGCCACCGTATCCCGGGCGGAAGGGAAGATGATGGAACTGCTGATGGAGAAAGAAGGAAAACATCTCATGCCGGTGCGGGTGCATCTGTCAGTACCATACCGCACGGAACGGGACGCGGCGCATCTGCTGAGTCTCCTGGAACAGCAGTATGAACCGGTGAAGCTGCCGTGGAAGAAGTGAGAAGAACCCCCTTGAATCCGCGGGAAATTTGCGGTATACTATCATCGGTTTCTGGGTGTGGCGTAGTTTGGTAGCGCGCTAGACTGGGGGTTTAGAGGTCGCTGGTTCAAATCCAGTCACCCAGATGCTTAAAAGCCGTGGACATCCACGGCTTTTTGTTTTTATACTGAACAATTCATTATGTCTGTGAAAATGTACCAGAAAAACGTGGAAAGAGGTTTACTATTTCGTGAATCTTTAGTAAGATAGAAACAGTGGGTTTTTATGCGCTTTTGTTGGTATGGAGCGTATTGAATATATGCAAAGATGGAGGAATTGTCATGGCGAAGGATACGTTTCGCGGCGGCGTGCATCCGAAGGACAAGAAGGAACTCTCGAGAGATGTGCCGTTTGTGGACTATGACGCGAAGGGGGATATGATCTTCCCGCTTGCGCAGCATATCGGCAAACCGGCAAAAGCTGTCGTGAAGAAGAATGATCCGGTTCTGGCCGGGCAGATCATCGGGGAGGCAGACGGCTTTGTCTCTGCCAACGTGATCTGTTCCTGTTCCGGTAAGGTAAAGGCAGTTGAGAAGCGCCGCACGATCTCCGGTGAGATGCTGGAGTGCGTCGTGGTGGAGAACGATGGCCTTTTCACGGAAGTGGAAGGCATCGGTGTGAAGCGGGATGTGAAGAACATCACGAAGGAGGAGATCCTTGCGGAAGTGAAGAAGGCCGGCATCGTCGGTCTTGGCGGCGCGGGATTCCCGACACATGTAAAACTGGCACCGAAGGATCCGGCTGCGATCAAATATGTCATTGTGAATGGTGCAGAGTGTGAACCGTACATCACCTGCAACGACCAGCTGATGCGGACAAAGGCTGCCGAGATCATCGATGGTCTGGAGTTGACGCTGCAGTTGTTTCCGAATGCGGTCGGCGTGATCGGCATCGAGAAGAATAAGCCGGAGGCAATCTCAGCGATGGCCTCTGCGGCAGAGGGACATGAAAAGATCAGTGTCCTGCCGCTGAAGACCAAGTACCCGCAGGGTGGTGAGCGGAGCCTGATCCGGGTCATTGCCGGGGTGGATTTCCCTGGAAATAAGCTGCCGGCGGATGTCGGCTGTATTGTGGATAATGTCTGGACGATCTATGCGATCGGCAGGGCGATCATCTATGGAGAACCGCTTTTTAAGCATGGCCTGACGGTGACCGGTGAAGCTGTGAAGAATCCATCGAACTTCATCGTCCGGGACGGCACGCTGTTCCGGGAGCTGGTGGAAGCAGCGGGTGGTGTCAAAGAGGGCGTGGAACTGAAAAAAGTGCTCTCCGGCGGTCCGATGATGGGCTTTGCGGCGGCATCTCTCGATGTGCCGACCGTGAAGACGACGAATGCGATCACGCTGCTGGATACCGACCCAGTGGAGGCTGCGGGGCTGCAGCAGACACCTTGCCTTCGCTGCGGGCGCTGCTCGACGGTCTGCCCGATGGGGCTTGTCCCATCCCTGATGGCGATGGCTGCGGAATTTAAGGACATGGAGCGCTACGAGAAGAAGCTCTACGGCATGGACTGCATTGCCTGCGGTTCCTGTACCTATATCTGCCCGGCAAAGCGCCCGCTGACCCAGACCTTCAAGCAGACGAAGGCAGAGATTCTTGCGGAGCGCCGTGCGGCAGCGGCAAAAGCACAGGCTGAAGCGGCTAAGGCAGAAGCGGCAAAGGCTGCAGGAGGTGCAAAATGAATAACATGATCAATATCTCTGCAAGCCCGCATACAAGAGACAGCTGGACGACACAGAAGATCATGTTCACGGTCGTGCTGACCCTGATGCCGGCGACGATCATGGGCGTCATCTTCCACGGAATCCATGCGCTCTGGGTCATCCTCGCATCGGTGATCGCAGCTGTGGGCACGGAATTTGTCTTCGATAAGATCTGCAAAAAGAAGGACACCTGGACGGACGGCAGTGCCATTGTCACGGGACTTCTTCTTGCTTTGTCTCTCCCGGGAAATGTTCCGCTTTATCTTCCGATCCTCGGTTCGATCTTTGCGATCCTGGTCGTGAAGTGCTTCTTCGGCGGTCTCGGAAAGAACTTTATCAACCCGGCGCTTGCCGGACGCTGCTTCCTGCTGATCTCTTTCAGCATGACGGCAACGACATACATCTATGACGGCGTTTCGACAGCAACCCCGCTGGCAGTCCTGAAGGCCGGCGATGCGGTGAATGTCACCCGGATGTTCCTCGGTGACACCAGCGGCGTCATCGGTACGTCGGTTGTGGCACTGCTTGCCGGCGGTCTGGTGCTCTGGGCACTGGATCTGATCCACGGAGAGATCTGCTTCTCGGTCATCATCGGATTTACCCTGTTCATGGGTATCTTCGGCGGCCAGGGCTTTGATCCGAAATTCCTGCTTGCACATCTGTGCGGCGGTGGTGTGATCATGGGCGCCTTTTTCATGGCAACCGACTATACAACTTCGCCGATCAGCAAGCTCGGTCAGATGACCTACGGCTGTATCATCGGCGTGCTGGGCGGTCTCTTCCGCTGCTTTGGCGGTGCTGCGGACTCCTTCAGTTATGCAATCGTCATCGGCAATCTGCTGACTCCGCTGATCGACACCTATGTGGTGCCGACGCCATTTGCCTACAGAAAAGAGATGATCGCGCTCCAGAACGGTGAGCCGAAGAAATCTCTGAAAGAAAGAATTCCGAAGCCGGTCGTGGTGCTGGCGGTGATTACCCTGGTTGCCGGTGTGGCCCTCTCCGGTGTGTACACATTGACCAAGGATACAATCGACGAGCAGAAGAGAGCACAGGCTGCTGCATCCTATCTGGAAGTCGTACCGTCTGCGGAAGCGATTGTAACGGATGAGACGCTTGACCAGGCGATCGCTGATCTTGGCGGCCAGGTCTATGGCTCCGGCTACGGAAGAGCATTTATCAAAGAAGCGGTCGTCGGAAAAGATACTGCCGGCAATACAGTCGGATACGCTGTCAGCGTCCAGAGCATGGACGGCTATGATGGCGGTGTGACCATCTCCCTCGGCCTTGATCTTGAGGGAAGAGTGACAGGCATCGCATTTACAGAACTGCATGAGACACCTGGTATGGGTATGCTCTGCGGTGATCCGGAATTCAAGGATCAGTTCGTTGGAAGATTTGTCGATGCATTCACGCTGAACAAGTCCGGCGGAGGAACGAGTGAAGAGGAGATCAATTCGGTTTCCGGTGCTTCCACCACATCCGGCGCAGTTGTGAACGCGGTGAATGCGGGCCTTGACTTCTTTAACAATCATATGAAGGGAGGAAACTGAGATGAATAAATACGTAGAACGGATTTATAACGGTATCATCAAAGAGAATCCGGTTCTGATCCTGATGCTCGGCATGTGTCCGGCACTCGCAGTTTCGACCCGGGCGACCAACGGCATCGGCATGGGCCTTTCGACCACGGCTGTCCTGATTCTCTCGAACCTGGTTATCTCCCTGCTCCGGAAAGCGATTCCGGATGACGTCCGACTTCCTTCGTACATCGTCATCGTGGCGTCCCTCGTCACCGTGACGGAGCTGCTGATCGAAGCCTATCTGCCGGCCGTCTACACGGCGCTCGGCATCTACATTCCGCTGATCGTCGTCAACTGTATCATCCTCGGCCGTGCGGAAGCATATGCGAATAAATCGACACCGGTCCTGGCCATGATGGATGGTCTTGGCATGGGCATCGGTTTCACAATTGCGCTGACAGTTGCAGGTCTCATCCGTGAGTTCCTCGGCAGCGGGACCGCATTCGGATTCCAGGTTCTGCCGGAATCAATCGAACCGATCGGTATCTTCATCCAGCCGCCAGGAGCCTTCATGGTCTTTGCGGTCATCATCATGGTCATGAATGCCCTCGGCATCAAGTCCAGACAGAAGAAACTCGTTGAGGGATGTGACGGCTGCTGCGCAGGCTGTTCTCTTGCCTGCAACAAGCCTGAGAAGAAGAAGGAGGCAGCACAATGAATAACAACCTGATCCTGATCATTGTCACCTGCGCCCTGATCAACAATGTCGTGCTGAACCAGTTCCTCGGCATCTGTTCCTTCCTCGGCGTTTCGAAGCAGATGAAGGCATCCGCAAGCCTTGGCGGCGCGGTGATCTTCGTCATCACGGTCGCATCGGCCGTGGCGAATATCCTCTACAATGTATTCCTTGAGCCGCTGGGCATCGACTACATGAAGACCATCGTCTTCATCCTGGTCATCGCAGCGCTCGTCCAGATCGTGGAGATGTTCCTCAAGAAGACATCTCCTGCGGTCTATAAGGCACTCGGTATCTACCTCCCGCTGATCACCACCAACTGTGCGGTGCTCGGTGTGGCCCTGACCAATGTCCAGAACGACTACAATTTCATCGGGAGTGTTCTGGCAGGCTTCGGTACCGGCGTCGGCTACACGATCGCGATCGTCCTGCTGGCGGGCATCCGCAGCCGGATCAATGAGAGCGATCTTCCGGCCCCGCTGCGCGGCGCACCGATCGTCCTGATCAGTGCAGCACTGATGTCGATCGCATTCATGGGCTTCTCGGGACTGTCGTTCTGATCAACTAGGAGGTATGTGATGCAGGGAATACTTGTAACAACACTTTTGATTACGGTGATCGGCATCATCGTCGGCGCTGGACTGGTGTTCGCGTCGAAGAAGTTCTATGTGCCGGTCGATGAGCGGGAGGCGGAGGTGCGTGCTGTCCTTCCGGGAAATAACTGTGGTGCCTGCGGCTATGCAGGCTGTGATGCCCTGGCGGCTGCCATTGCTGCCGGGGACGCTCCGGTGAACGCCTGCCCCGTCGGCGGCGGCCCGGTAGCGGAGAAGGTCGGCGCGATCATGGGCGTCGAGGCAGAGGTCGGCGAGCGGAATGTCGCATTTGTCCGCTGCAAAGGCTCCTGCGATGTGACGAAGAACCAGGGCAACTATGTCGGAATCAAGGACTGCAGAAGTGCGGTTCTTGCAGGCCTCAGCCTGACCGACTGCAACTTCGGCTGTGTGGGCCTCGGCTCCTGTGAGCAGGTCTGCCCGGAGGACGCCATTCATGTGATCAATGGCGTAGCGGTTGTTAACGAAGGCAGATGTGTGAGTTGCGGCCTCTGCATGAAGGCCTGCCCGAAAGGCCTGATCGAACTCAAGCCGATCAGTAAGAAGGTTGCAGTTCAGTGTCGGAACCAGGACCGTGGTCCGATCGTAAAGCAGGTCTGCCAGGCCGGCTGCATCGGCTGCACCCTCTGTACCCGTCAGTGCGAATTCGATGCAATTCACATGAATGGCAACGTCGCGGAGATTGATTATACAAAGTGCACGCAGTGCGGCAAATGCGCCGAGAAATGCCCGGCGAAGGTGATTACGCTGCCGGTAAAGGAGGCATAACAATGTCTTGTGGTAGATTGCGTAAAATCAGTTATATCGTTGCCCTTTTATTGCTTATGAATTCAGTGCGTGTTGATGCACATGAGATATTTTACTGGAATGGAACTGGAATATGTCTTCGATGGTATTACACGACGAATAATGTTGCACAGTTAAAGACGAATGATGACTATTTGTCATTTCCATATTCTTCAAATTATAGTGCTGCAATTGGAGCTTGGCCAGGAACAACTGCATATGTAAATATGACGGATTCCTATCAAAATAGTTCAAATGTCGATTTTGCTTCTGCAACTATTAGTTATTGGCAACAACGGTATCCTGACAATTATCTTGATGTACTTGGTGTTTGTGACATTACATCTTCTGATAATTTGGCAATTACTACTCCTGAAACAGCATTACAGTCATCAAAAAAGATCAAATATGCAGGCATTTACTTGACCCCCTATTATGAACAAGCCTTCTATGGAGATGCTACCAGCATAAGATTTGTAATGGTTCATGAACTAGGACATGCACTTGGCCTGGGACACTCTAACGGAACTTATTACCCTACAAATGCCCCGTCTGTAATGAGAACAGGAGGGGTTGAAACCTATTATTTACCTCAAACACACGATATCACGGATATTACGAATAAGTATAATATCCCATAAGTATTTGCAAGAATGACAAGGAGCATTAATATGAAGAAAAAAAGGCCATCTGTTTTGGTGATGCTTATACTACTTGTCTGCATAATCGGTCTCTTGTTAACGCGTAACATTCAAGGTATACACTCGCTGCCGCAGGATGAGATAGAAAGGTTACGTCAGGCATATCCTGTTTATGGGGATCATTATCCTGAGGGGATCTTAATGAAAGAATCTACTCTGGAGCAGGTACTCGGAAGAGTGGATACGATAGTTTACGGGGAGATCCTGGGAACTGCTCAAATATATTATCGAGATATTTCAACTGGTTATGAAACGCTCGATAAAAAAAGAGAAGATGTCGGGTTGTCTAATACTTATAAGTTCTATGAGTATGAGGTGTCAATTATTGAAGATATTCGCGGTGAATTAAAGAAAGGTGATAAAATCACAATTACTTCAAATTATGATTTTTGGGATTATCATCCCCATTTTGACAACGGAGCGCGAGTGATTCTTCCTATCACTTTCTTGAATCAGAATGAAACCAGATATGGTTCTTCATTAACAGGTACTTATTATGTTACCGAAGACGGATATGTACTTTCTGCCTATCATGAGGAAAGGTTGTCAGAGAAAATGCTTACTGGCATGAAAGTAGATCAGGCTTTTGATTGGTTTCGAACGATGCTGATACATTAATTACCACGTGTAACTATGTGATCGGTATCATTGTTGACACAAGATTTGTAATGGTCAGCATAAATATGGACCAAGAACAAGGAGAAAAATGGATACAAAAAGAAACTTAAAACTGATCATCGGTGCGATCATCGTGTTGCTCTCGATCGTATTTGCAGGGGGAATCTTCGGCGGAGATCTGATGTACCACCTGAAGAACCGCGGTGATCTCGGCCCGCTGACGCGGAATAACATCGAGTACATCTACGCAGAAGCACCGGTGCCTACATCAAAGGATGGAACGATCAACGCAAAGGACTGGTCTGCCGTCTATCCGGAGATCGTCATGACGATGGGACAGAACAGCGAGAATACCTATGTGACCAGTTATCTGGAGGAGGATCCATACCTCGTGAATATCTATGAGGGATATGGATTTGCAAAGGACTATGGCAGTGCGAGAGGACATGAATATACCCTCGAGGATGTGGCAGCCACGGAGCGCCCGCATCCGATGGCGAACTGTCTGACCTGTAAAACCCCGAACTTTGCAAAACTGGTGAATGACCTTGGCGTCAGTGTCTATACTATGGACTTCGACGAAGTCATGGGTATGATGGAAGAGAACGTCAGCTGTTACACCTGTCATGGCAATGATGCGGGGAACGCAGGTGTGATCACCATCACGCACTCCTATGTGACAAAGGCGCTCGGGGATCAGATGAATACCATCGATCCGGCAACCTTGTCCTGCGGGCAGTGCCACATCGAGTATTATTTCACTCCGGAAGACAAGGAAACCATGATGCCGTACCACAGTGTCGCTGAGATGACACCGGAGGCAATTCTTGCTTACTATGATTCCTTTGATTTCGCGGACTGGACACAGGAGAGCACCGGTACCCGGATGCTGAAGGCGCAGCACCCGGAGATGGAGACCTTCCTTCAGGGAAAGCATGCCGCACTCCTGAACTGTGCGGACTGCCATATGCCGATCGAGATGACGGAAGAGGGCAAGGTTTATCACAGCCACTACCTTGTTTCTCCTCTTGAAAATGAGACGCTTCTGGCAAACTGTGCGACCTGCCATGAAGATACCGATATGGTGAGCATGGTGCGCAACATCCAGGGCCGTATCACTGCCCGCGAGACAGAAGTCGGCAACAAGCTCTCGGATTTCAAGAATGCACTCGCCGCCGCTGTCCTGCAGGGCAAGATGAGTGAGGAGGACCTGGAACCGATCCGGAAGCTGCACCGTGAGGCACAGTGGTTCTTTGACTTCTGCTATGTCGAGAACTCTGAGGGTGCACACAACTCGGATCTTTCCAACCACTGTCTGGATGTGGCAGAAGAAAAGATCGCAGAAGGAATGCGGCTGCTCGGACAGTAAAGTGACATGCGGACGGAATGTCCGGGAATGGGTTCTTGTACAAGTGTTAAGAGTGTAAACAGGTATGACCATGCTGCATGCTGCAGAGCATGGTCATACTTTTTACAGAGAGACTTTTGGTATCATGAAGAAAATCTGGAAATTTTTATCTTCCATGCAGTTTGCAATCATTCTGCTGCTGGTTCTGGCAGCGACCTGTGCTGCAGGGAGCTTTATCTCACAGGGTCAGACGTATGACTGGTATGCCCAGGTCTACGGGGAGAGATGGGCGGCTGCGATCATTGCACTTCATCTCGATGATGCTTATCACAGCTGGTGGTTCCTCCTGATCAATGCGTTCCTCTGTCTGAATCTGCTGTTCTGCAATCTGGTGCGCCTGCCGCAGCTGATCCGGCGCTATCAAGCCGCCGGGAAGGTGCCGGAGGGGGAAGTCGGAGCCGGCGCGCAGGCAGGGATTCTGCATGCTGAGATTCAGGATCCCGGGCGGTTCTTCGCGGCACTGCATATGCCTGCGCCGAAGGATGAGGGCGCTGTCCTGTTCGCACAGAAGAACCGGATCGGTCTCTGGGGCGCGTGGGTCTGCCACCTCGGCATTCTTCTGCTGATCCTCGGCTTCAGCCTGGGACAGGCGACAAAAAAGGAATATGTCGTCTATGGTGTCCCGGGACAGACGAAGACCATCGGGGACACGGGTCTGGCACTGACAATCGATGATTTCCTGGTGGATCTCCGGGAGGACGAGACGGTGAGCCAGTACACGGCGAAGATCACGGTCTACGATGTTTCCGGGACGAACGGCAGAAAAACCAGTCGGAGTGCTGAGATCTCGGTAAATCATCCGGCAGATCTGTTCGGACTGCGGTTCTACCAGAATTCCACCGGCTGGGCTGCGAGGATGCATATCACAAAGGATGGAAATGACCTGCAGGATGCGGTGATCTGTGCGGGGGAGTACCTTCCGGTTGAGGAACTGCCGGAACTGGTCATCTATTTCAATGCATTTTACCCGGATCTGATCATGACGGACAGTGGTCCGCAGACTGTGAGCAGTCAGCCTGTCAACCCGGGGTACCTGTACTCGGTCTACTACCAGGGGAAGATCCTGGGGATGAATGTCCTGCATGCGGATGAGGAGCTGAAGGTGGATGACTATGTGATCACCTTCTCGGAGCCGCAGAATTATACGCTGATCCAGGTGAAGAAGGATTCCTTCACGTGGCTTGCCTTCCTCGGCGGCATTGTGACGATGCTGGGGCTGGTCCTGGCCTTCTATCTGCTGCCGGCAAGGGCCTGGGTAATCTGCGGGGAAGATGGCCGGTATACAGCGTACGGCGAGAGCCGGAAGGGCGGCGCGATCTTCCGGGATCAGTTCTTTGAGGCGGCGAAGGCCGGTGGTATGATGGAAGTGGGAGATGAGAGACATGAATGAACAATTGCTGAGTCTTGAAAATACGTTATTTACCATCGTGATGCTGATCTATTTTGCATCGATGGTTCTGTTTTTTGTTTTTGTTGCGGCCAAGAAGGAGAAGATCGCGAAGGTCGCCGTGATCCTGCAGATCTGCGGGCTCTGCCTCCATACGGTGGCATTGATCGTCCGGGGAATCTCCGCCGGCAGACTGCCACTCACAAACCAGTATGAATTTGCCACCAGCTTCGCCTGGGGGCTTGCGCTGGTGAGCCTGATCTTCGTGATCCGGTTCAAATTCCCGGTGCTTGGGGCATTCTCCTCGCCGGTGACCTTCCTGATCATCGGCTATGCGGCGATGCAGAGCAGGGAAGTGCGCGAACTGATGCCGGCGCTCAGGAGCAACTGGCTGGGCTTCCATGTCTCGACAGCGATTATCGCCTATGGGGCGTTCGGCGTCTCGGCGGTGCTCGGGCTGATCTTTCTGCTCCGGGAGAAGATGGAGCGAGGTTCGTTCCTGGACCAGCATATCCCGGATAAGGAGAAACTGGACAATATCGGTTACCGGAGCGTCTCGCTGGGGCTTTTGTTCCTGTCCTTCACGATTGTGACCGGTGCCATCTGGGCGGAACGGGCCTGGGGCAGCTACTGGTCCTGGGATCCGAAGGAGACCTGGTCCCTGATTACCTGGATCATCTACGCCATCTACCTGCACCTGCG